>NC_016604.1:2138579-2444091 GCF_000230895.2 Mycolicibacterium rhodesiae NBB3 | reverse complement strand
TCCAGATGCTGCCGAAGAGATGATCGACGGTGAGGTCGAAGAAGGGATCGCCCTCGATGTTGGGCATCTCCCAGCCGTAGACCTCGTTCATCTTCTCGAGGCCCTTGCGGCGCTGTTCGTCCATGGTCACTCCTTCGGGTGCGGTACGCCGAGTCCGGCGGCAAGGTTCTTCAGTGCCACCTGAGCGAGGGGCAGGTCAACTCCGGTGCTGTCACCCAAACCGATCGCCAGCCTCAAATCCTTTTCACCGAGGCCCCGGGTGTGAATGAACATATCGTGCAGAAAGTGATCGGGCGTCAGCGGTTTGGTGTCGTCGCGGAACATTATGGCGCCCGGACCACCACTTTGAGCGTCACTGTGTCGCACCACGCGGCCGAGCTTCTGCAAGTCGATCCCAGCGGCCTCGGCCAACTTTTGCGATTCACAGGCGGCGGCGAATCCAATGAACGTCAACATGTTGCGAGCCAGCTTCATCCGTGTGCCGGCACCGGGTTCGCCTGCACGCACCACGAGTGAGGCCCATTGCTTGAAGACTGGCTTTACCTTCTCGTACGCCTCGTCGTCCGCGCCGACCATGACGGCCAGCTCACCTTTGTCAGCCGCGCCGGCACCTCCGCTGACCGGTGCATCGACAATGTGAATTCCCCTGGGGCTCAACGCGTCAGCCAACTCGGCGGCGGTATCAGGTTCAATTGTGGAGTGTATTGCGATGACAGTTCCCGGTTTGGCATGGTCAGCCAGTTCATTGACAACATCGCGCACCTGCGCATCGTTGAGCACAGTCACGCTGATGACGTCGGCTGCGGCGACATCTGCGACTTTGTCGGCCAACGAAGCGCCGAGCTCGGCCAGCGGGGTCATCGCTTCAGCGCGCACGTCGTACACAATGACGCCACCCGGCCACTCGACAAGCCTCTTCGCCATCGGCGCGCCTTGATTGCCGAGGCCGATATAGCCGAGCTTCAACTCCTCGCTCATCTGATGATCTGTCCGCCGTCGACGTTGAAGATCTGTCCGGTCACCCACTTGGCCTGATCCGACAGCAGGAACAGACACATGCCGGTGAGGTCGTCGACCTCGCCCATGCGCGACAGCGGAATTCCCTTGACGATGTCGGCGACCATCTCCTGCGGTGTGGTGGTGCGATTGGCCTCGGTGTCGATGGGTCCCGGCGCGATCGCGTTGACGCGGATGTTCTGCCCGCCGAGTTCGGTCGCGAGCTGTTGGGTGAGGCCGTTGATGCCGACCTTGGCCAGTCCGTAGAAGTTCGAGTACAGCCATGCGGCGGTGGAGGACTGGTTGACGATCGCACCTCCGCCCCGCTTGGCCATCTTGCGGTACACCGCGCGGGTACAGACAAGAGCGCCGTCGAGGTTCACGCTCATGAACTTCTTGTAGTAGTCCCAGTCGACGGTGATGAGGAAGTCGAGCTTCATGCCGCCGAAGATCGCTGCGTTGTTGACCAGATAGTCGATGCCCTCGAACTCGGCCAGCGTCTGCGCCGCCATCTCCTTGGCGGAGTCAGGATCCGACACGTCGACGCGGACGGCGAGCGCGTTGCCGCCCTCACCCTTGATGCCGTCGGCAACCTTCTGCGCGCCCTCGACGTTGATGTCGGCGACCACCACGGCCGCGCCCTCGCGGGCCAGCGCCTCGGCGTACGCCTGGCCGATGCCGCCGCCGGCACCGGTGACGATGGCCACCTTCTCCTTGAACTGATCTCCGTAGAGTCCCATCTGCTTCCTTTCCTCCCCGAGATCAGGGTTGCTGTACGTTTTTGGCCAAACTGCGTGTCATAGCTCTGATTTCGGCGCTCAGATCGCGGTCGCGATGGCTTTGATCTCCAGGTACTCCTCGAAACCGGCGAGTCCCATTTCCCGGCCGATGCCGGACTGTTTGTATCCACCAAACGGCATGTCGGCTGAATACCAGACACCGCCGTTGATGTTGACGGTGCCGACGCGCAGCCGTGCGGCGACGGCGTTCGCCCGATCGAGGTCCGGTGAGAACACCGTGCCCGACAGACCGTACGGCGAGTCGTTGGCGATGCGTACGGCATCGTCGTCACCGTCGTGCGCAATGACGGTGAGGACGGGCCCGAAGATCTCCTCCCGGGCCACCTTGGCGTTGTTGTCCAGACCGGCGATGACGGTCGGTTCGATGAAGTAGCCCGTGTCACGGTCGGCGGGACGCCCTCCGCCGCAAGCGAACTTGCCACCTTCGTCGATGGCCGAGTCGAGGTAGGCCTGCACGCGATCGCGCTGACGCTCCGAAATGACTGGTCCACAGATGGTGCCCGCGTCGTTGGGGTCACCCGGTCGCAGCCCGGCCATCGTGGCCGCCGCGGCTTCGACGGCTTCGTCGTAGCGCGCCCGCGGTACCACCAGCCGAGTGGTGATCGCACAGCCTTGGCCCGCATGCATCGACGCCGTGAACGCCGACATCGAGCACGCGCCGGCCAGGTCGGCGTCGTCGAGCACGAGGAACGCCGACTTGCCGCCGAGTTCCAGGAACACCTTCTTCAGAGTCGGTGCTCCGTCCGCCATCACGGCGCGACCGGTGTTCGTCGAGCCGGTGAACGACACCATGTCCACCCGCGGGTCTTTCGACAACAGCGCGCCGACACCGTGATCGCTGGAGGTGACGATGTTGACCACACCGGCCGGGATGTCGGTGTGGTCGCGGATCAGTTCACCAAGAATCGCCGCACTCCAGGGTGTATCCGGCGCCGGCTTGAGCACCACTGTGTTACCGGCCGCCAGCGCCGGGCCGAGCTTGGCGAGATTGATCTGATTCGGGAAGTTCCACGGCGTGATCGCGCCGACAACGCCGACAGCCTCCCGCGCGATGGTCCGCTTGGTCTTGATACCCATCGGCTCCGCGACTCCGAGGTCGGTTGTCCATCGATAGCTCTCAGCGGTATCAGCGCAGAAGCTCAGATCTGACACAGGGCCCTCGAGTTGTGCCATGGATGTGAGCATTCGAGGCGCACCTACCTCAGCGATCGCCAGCTCCCGCAACTCTTCGGCGCTGTCGCGCATTGCCTGCTGGAGCTGGCGAATACCACGCACCCGCAGCTCGGTGTCGGTCGACCAGCCGGTGTCGTCGAATGCGCGCCGCGCCGCCTCGATCGCCCGTCCCATGTCGTCGGTGCCCGCGTCGGCCGCAACGCCGAGCACTTCCTCGGTGGCCGGATTGACGGTCTCGAACGTGCCCGAGCTACCGGCGACGAGCTCGCCGTCGATGAACAAACGACTCTCGCGGTCGGCGAGGATTCCCATCCGAACTCCTGTGTTCGTCTCACTGGACAACTGTCCGACTGTCTTATCTCGAACCTTAGCCCCACCCTGACGCGAGAAGCAAGGCTGGTCTGTTTTACCTGGGCACTTGCCTCTTACCGCTGGCGTCGGATAACTTGGACATGTGTCCAGTGATCCCGTGGTTGCGATCACGCAGCCGTCGTCCCCGCAACCTGGGGAGACGCCGCGCAACCGCCGGCAGGAGGAGACCTTCAACAAGGTGCTCGCGGCCGGGGTGGAGATGCTGCGCGAGTCGTCGTATGCGGATCTGACCGTGCGCGCGGTGGCGGCACGGGCCAAGGTCGCACCGGCGACGGCCTACACCTACTTCTCGTCGAAGAACCATCTGATCGCCGAGGTCTACCTGAGCCTGATTCGCCGGGTGCCTTACTTCACCGACGTCAACGAGAGCAGGGTCACGCGCGTGGAGAAGACGCTGCGCAGCATGGCGCTGACGGTCGCCGACGAGCCGGAGGTGGCCGCCGCGTGCACGACCGCCCTACTGAGTGGGAACGATGACGCGGTGCGCGCGGTCCGTGATCGCATCGGCGCCGAGATCCACCGCCGCATCCGCTCGGCCGTCGGCCCGGACGCCGACCCACGCACACTGGCCGCGTTGGAGATGACATTCTTCGGCGCGCTGGTCAACGCCGGAAGCGGCGCCTTCACCTATCACCAGATTGCCGATCGCCTCAGCTATGTGGTCGGCCTCATCTTGGGAGAAGACAAATGACGACGCCGACGAGCGATCTGCTCCTCGACCCGTACGACTACGACTTCCACGAAGACCCGTATCCGTACTACAAGCGGCTACGCGACGAAGCCCCGCTCTACCACAACGCCGATCTCGGCTTCTGGGCATTGTCGCGCCACTCCGACGTGCTGGCGGGTTTCCGGAACAGCACCACCCTGTCCAACAAGTTCGGGGTATCACTGGATCCGGCGTCGCGCGGTCCGCACGCGTCGAAGACCATGTCGTTCCTCGCGATGGACGATCCGGCGCACCTGCGGCTGCGCACCTTGGTGTCAAAGGGCTTCACCCCCCGTCGAATTCGCGAGCTGGAGCCTCGGGTCACCGAGATCGCGACTCAGCATCTCGACATCATGATGGAGAAGGCGACCGGCGGAACCGTCGACTACGTCAACGAATTCGCGGGCAAGCTACCCATGGACGTCATCTCCGAGTTGATGGGTGTGCCGGTCGAGGACCGCGACCAGGTCCGCGCGTGGGCGGACGGTGTGATGCACCGCGACGAGGGCGTGACCGATGTGCCGCCCGCGGCCATCGAGGCGTCCCTCAACCTGATCGTCTACTACCAGGAGATGGTCGCCGAACGCCGTAAGAAGCTCACCGACGATCTGACCTCGGCCCTGCTCGAGGCGGAGATCGATGGTGACCGCCTGACCGACGACGAGATCCTCGGATTCATGTTTTTGATGGTGATCGCCGGCAACGAGACCACCACCAAACTGCTTGCCAATGCGGCGTTCTGGGGTCACAAGAACCCCGACCAGATCGCTCCGGTCTACACCGACCTGGACCGCGTTCCACTGTGGGTGGAAGAAACGCTGCGCTACGACACCTCGAGCCAGATTCTGGCGCGGACCGTCGAGGGCGAGCTGACGCTGTACGACACGACCATCCCCGACGGGGACGTCGTCCTGCTCCTTCCCGGTTCGGCGCATCGCGACGAGCGCGCCTTCGAAAACCCCGACGACTTCATCATCGGTCGCGAAATCGGCGCCAAACTCCAGAGCTTCGGAAGCGGCGCCCACTTCTGCCTCGGTGCGCACCTCGCCAGAATGGAAGCCAGGGTCGCGCTCACCGAAATGTTCAAGCGAATCCGCGGATTCGAGGTCGACGAGGCCAGCGCCGTCCGCGTCCACTCCAGCAACGTCCGCGGGTTCGCCCACCTACCAATGACTCTCAAGTTCAACTGAAGGCCACCACCATGCCCCGCTTCGCACCACTTCCCGACCGCAGACCGGCCATCGTCGCTGGAGCGTCCGCGGGCATCGGGGAAGCCACCGCCATCGAACTGGCGTCGCGCGGATTCCCCGTGGCGCTCGGCGCCCGTCGTGTGGAGAAGCTCGACGATCTCGTCGGCAAGATCCGCGCCGAGGGCGGCGAAGCCGTCGGGTTCCACCTCGACGTCACCGATCCCAACTCGGTGAAGTCGTTCGTAGCCAACGCCGTTGACGCACTCGGTGAGATCGAAATCCTTGTCGCCGGTGCTGGCGACACCTACTTCGGGAAGCTCGCCGAGATCACCACCGACGAATTCGAGTCCCAACTGCAGATCCATCTCGTCGGGGCCAACCGGCTGGCGGCCGCGGTGCTGCCCGGCATGCTGGAACGTCAACGCGGAGATCTGATCTTCGTCGGTTCCGATGTCGCACTTCGACAGCGTCCCCACATGGGCGCCTACGGTGCCGCGAAGGCAGCACTGGTCGCGATGGTGACGAACTTTCAGATGGAACTCGAGGGCACTGGGGTGCGCGCTTCGATCGTGCATCCGGGACCGACGAAGACCAGCATGGGCTGGAGTCTGCCCGCCGAGAAGATCGGTTCCGCACTCGAGGATTGGGCCAAGTGGGGGCAGGCCAGACACGACTATTTCCTGCGCGCATCCGATCTCGCGCGCGCGATCACGTTCGTCGCGGAGACACCGCGTGGCGGATTCATCGCCAACATGGAACTCCAGCCCGAAGCCCCATTGGCCAGCGCACCGGCAGAGCGTCAGAAGCTGGTCTTGAACGAGGAGAACTTGGACTCATGACCACCGCGATAGTCCCCCGCGTTTCCGGCGGCGAGGAAGAGCACGGACACCTCGAGGAGTTCCGCACCGATCCGATCGGCCTCATGAAGCGCGTCCGCGAGGAATGCGGAGACGTCGGCTGGTTCCAGCTGGTCGACAAGCAGGTCGTCATGCTGTCGGGGTCGGAGGCCAACGAGTTCTTCTTCCGCTCCACCGACGCCGAACTCAACCAGGCCGAGGCCTATCCGTTCATGACCCCGATCTTCGGTGAGGGCGTGGTGTTCGACGCCGACCCCGAGCGGCGCGCGGAGATGCTGCACAACACCGCATTGCGCGGCGAGCAGATGAAGGGCCACGCCGCGACCATCGAGAACGAGGTCAAGAAGATCATCGCCGACTGGGGTGACGAAGGTGAGATCGAACTGCTCGACTTCTTCTCCGAGCTCACGATCTACACCTCGACGGCTTGCCTCATCGGCCTGAAGTTCCGCGAGCAGCTGGACCGCCGGTTCGCGGAGTACTACCACGATCTCGAGCGCGGCACCGATCCACTGTGCTACGTGGACCCCTACCTCGACATCGAGAGCTTCCGTATCCGCGACGAGTCCCGCGTCAAACTCGTTGCCCTGGTTCAGGAGATCATGGACGGTCGGATTGCGAACCCGCCGAAGGACAAGGAGGACCGCGACCTGCTCGACGTGTTGGTGTCGATCAAGGACGACGACGGCAACCCCCGCTTCTCGGCCAACGAGGTCACCGGCATGTTCATCTCGCTGATGTTCGCGGGTCACCACACCAGTTCCGGCACCTCGGCGTGGACGCTCATCGAGTTGATCCGTCACCCGGAGATCTACGCCGAGGTGCGCGACGAGCTCGACGAGCTCTACGCCGACGGTCAGGAGGTCAGCTTTCACGCGCTGCGCCAGATTCCGAAGCTGGACAACGTCGTCAAGGAAACTCTTCGACTGCATCCCCCGCTCATCATCCTGATGCGCGTCGCACAGGGCGAGTTCGAGGTGGCAGGCTTTCCGATCCACAAGGGAGACTTCGTCGCAGCGTCGCCGGCGATCTCCAACCGCATCGCGGAGGACTTCCCGGATCCGGATGCGTTCAACCCGGACCGCTACCAGAAGCCGCGGCAGGAGGACCTGGCCAACCGGTGGACGTGGATCCCGTTCGGTGCGGGTAAGCACCGCTGCGTCGGGGCCGCATTCGCGCAGATGCAGATCAAGGCGATCTTCTCGGTCCTGTTGCGTGAGTACGAGTTCGAGATGGCGCAGCCCGCCGAGAGCTACCACAACGACCACTCCAAGATGGTCGTGCAGCTAGCCCAGCCGGCGAAGGTGCGCTACCGCAAGCGGGTCAAGAGCGGCTAGAGGACAAAGGATAGTCATGGGCTGCTACCGCGTCGTCCTCGACGAGGACCTCTGTCAGGGCCATGCGATGTGCGAACTGGAGGCCCCGGACGTGTTCGCCGTGCCCAAACGCGGCGTCGTCGAGATCCTCGACTCAGAGCCACCCGACGACATCCGCGAGGACGTCGAGCGGGCAATCGAAATGTGTCCCACCCAAGCAATTTCCATCGAACAGAAGGACTGACAATGGCGTCTTTTACCCGCGAGCAACTAGACAAGTGGGTCGAGGAATGGCTGGAGGCCAACCGGGAAGCCGAGCGCAAGGGCGACTGGAAGGGGCTGGCCGACTTCTACACCGACGACGCGACCTACGGCTGGAACATCGGGCCGAAGGAAGACGTGATGTGTGTCGGCGTCGACGAGATCCGCGACGTCGCCCTCGGCCTGGAGATGGAAGGTCTGGAGAACTGGGTCTACGAGTACCAGAAGGTGCTCGTCGACGAGAAGCTCGGCGAGATCGTCGGCTTCTGGAAGCAGATCGTGAAGAAGACCGATGGCACCACCGACGAGATCTACGGCATCGGCGGGAGCTGGTTCCGGCTTGATAGCGATCTCAAGATCGAGTGGCAGCGCGACTTCTTCGATTTCGGCCACGTCGCGTACATGTTCGGCAAACTCATCGAGTCCGGCGACCTGAGCGAGGGTATGCAGCGGCGAATCGAGCGTTCGGTGGCCGGCGAGAAGCTCCCGGGCTACTACCCGCTGGGCCAGGCGCCCGTGAAGATCTGGTGATGTGTGGCCACCAAGCAGTTGATTGGGGGTGGCTGTGACCTGTCTAACTAATGCCTCTAGTCTGGCCTCACAAGCTCTAGTGGAAGGCACATGCGGATGAAGACAAAAGGCGCTCTTATCTACGACTTCAACCAGCCGTGGTCGATCGAGGAGATTGAGATCGGTGACCCCGTCAAGGACGAGGTCAAGATCCAGATGGAAGCCTCGGGCATGTGCCACTCAGACCATCACCTGGTCACCGGCGACATCCCGATGGCCGGCTTCCCGGTGCTCGGCGGCCATGAGGGCGCAGGCATCGTTACTGAGGTGGGACCTGGCGTCGAGAACGTGGCCGTCGGGGATCACGTGGTGCTGTCCTTCATCCCGTCGTGTGGTGAGTGTCCGACCTGTCAGAGCGGTCAGCGCAACCTGTGCGACCTGGGTGCCCTGCTGCTCGCCGGCACCTCGGTGTCCGACGGCACCCACCGCGTCCACACCGCCGACGGCAAGCCGGTCATTCCCATGACCCTGCTAGGCACTTTCAGCCCGTACATGGTCGTGCACAAGAGCTCGGTGGTGAAGATCGATCCGTCCATCCCGTTCGAGGTGGCCTGCCTCGTCGGCTGCGGCGTCACCACCGGCTACGGCTCGGCCACCCGAAGCGCCGACATCCGCCCGGGCGAGGACGTCGCGATCTTCGGCATCGGCGGTGTCGGCATGGGCGCACTTCAGGGAGCCGTCAACGCCGGCGCACGCCACATCTTCGCGATCGATCCGGTCGAGTGGAAGCGCGATCAGGCGCTGAAATTCGGTGCGACACATGTCTATCCAGACGTCTTCTCCGCTATGGCCGGTATCGCCGAGGTCACCGCGGGCGGCATGGCACGCAAGACCATCATCACGACCGGTGAGCTCAAGGGCGAGGACATCGACAACTACCTCAACTGCACGTCCAAGGGCGGCACCTGCGTGGTGACCGCGGTCGCCAACATGGCCGAGATGGACGTGAAGCTGAATCTTGCGATGCTGACCCTGATGCAGAAGAGGCTGCAGGGCACCATCTTCGGCGGCGGCAACCCGCACTTCGACATCCCGCAGCTGCTGTCGATGTACAAGGCAGGCAAGCTCAACCTCGACGACATGGTCACGCGGCAGTACAAGCTCGAGCAGATCAACGACGGCTACCAGGACATGCTGCAGGGGCGCAACATTCGCGGCGTGATCCGCTACACCGACGCAGATCGGTAATCGCCGTGTCCGACAGCACGATCGACACGGTCGAGAAATCGCCGGTCGTCACCGCATCCGAGGCGTCGTGGCGTTGTGTGCAGGCAGGCGATCGAGACGGTTGGCTCGCGCTGATGACCGAGGACATCGTCATCGAGGATCCGATCGGCCCGTCTGTCACCAACCCTGACGGCACCGGAGTACGCGGCAAGGCCGCCGTCGGCGAATTCTTCGATACGAACATCGGACCGAACAAGCTCACAGTCACTCGTGAGGCCACGTTCCCGTCCAGTTCGCCGAACGAGATCGCTTACATACTCATCCTGCGCACCCTTTTTCCCAACGGTTTCACGGCAACCGTGCGCGGGGTGTTCACCTACAAGGTCGACGACGCCGGGCTGATCACCAACCTGCGCGGGTACTGGAACATGGACGCCATGGAATTCGGCCAGGAGGGCGAAGGCGGCGGCGATTAGCCGACTGTCGGGACGCGGCGCCGTCGTCGTCGGCGGCACGCGTGGCATCGGACTCGCGGTCGCCGAACTGCTCGCCGCAGAAGGCGCCGGGGTCGTGCTGAACGGACGCGATGCCGATACCGCGCGCCGGGCCGCCGATGGGATCGAAGGCGCGGTCGCTCACCCCGGCTCACCTTCTGACCCCGACGTCGCCGACGCTCTGATCGACAGGTGCGTCGACGAATTCGGCAGCATCGACGTTCTGGTCAACTGCGCGGGCACACCGGGATTGGCCGCAGAGTCCATCCTCAACGTCTCGAGCAAGCTCTTCCGCGATCTGATCGACGCGCACCTGATGACGACGTTCGAGACCTGCCGGGCCGCGGCGCCGAAGATGGTCGCCCACGGCGGTGGTTCGATCATCAACACCAGTTCGTTCGCGTATCTCGGCGACTACGGCGGCACCGGGTATCCGGCCGGCAAGGGCGGGGTCAACGGGCTGACGCTGGCCATCGCCGCCGAGCTCAAGGAGCACGGTGTCCGCGCGAACGTGGTGTGTCCCGGTGCGAAGACGCGGCTGTCGACCGGCTCTGACTATGAGGACCACATCGCCGAGCTGAACCGCCGGGGTCTGTTGGACGATGTCAGCACACAGGCCGCGCTGGACGCACCCCCTGCCGAGTACGCCGCACCCACCTACGCGTACCTCGCCGGCGACCTCGCCAAGGATGTGACGGGCCAGATCTTCATCGCCGCAGGCGGTTTCGTCGGACGGTTCGACCGTCAAACGCCGGCGATCATCGGCTTCCGCGACCACAACGACTCACCGCCGTGGACAGTCGAGGAGCTCGCCGACCTGATCCGGTAGATCTCGCGGCTTGGACAAGTTGGTGTGCAAGAGCCCTGCCAGACGCTTCGATTACCAGCGCAATGTCGCGCTGAGAGGGAGTCCGCGGCCATATATGCGCGGCGACGCTCTCAGGCTGACGTTGTGATTACGTCGATGTTCCCGAAGCGATGGCGATCGTTCGCCGCTGAGCCCCCCGTAAGCTCGGGCTCATGGCGAGCATTTTCACCAAGATCATCAATGGCGAGCTGCCCGGTCGATTCGTCTACGAAGACGACGAGATCGTCGCGTTCCTGACCATCGCGCCCATCACAGTCGGACACACGCTGGTGGTCCCGCGTGCCGAGATCGACAACTGGCAGAACGTCGACCCCGCGGTGTTCGCCCGCGTGATGGAGGTGTCGCAGTTGATCGGCAAGGCGGTGGTGAAGGCGTTTCCCGCCGAGCGTGCCGGCGTCATCATCGCCGGCCTCGAGGTTCCCCATCTCCATGTCCACGTCTTCCCGACGAACAACCTCGCGGACTTCGGTTTCGCTAACGCCGATCAGAACCCGTCGCAGCAGTCCCTGGACGATGCGCAGGCCAAGATCAAAGCCGCGCTGGCCGAATTGACCTGACGCTCAACCGACGTGGGCGGGTACCTCGGCGATCCGCGGCAGCTTCACGGTGAATCGGCAGCCCTGTCCGGGCCCGGTGGTGACGCTGACCGTGCCACCGTGTGCGTGCACGAGTGAGTCGACGATCGACAGCCCCAGTCCGGTACCGCCGCTGGCCCGCGCGCGTGACGAGTCCGCACGGTAGAACCGCTCGAAGACGCGGTGAGCATCCTCGACATCCATCCCCGGACCCTTATCGCACACCTCCAGCACCGCCGTCTCGTCCTCGGTTCCCACCCGCACCGTGACCTCCGCGGTCTCCGGGGTGTGCTGCAGCGCGTTGGTCATCAGGTTCGAGAGCACCTGCCGAAGGCGCGGCTCATCGCCGAGCACCTCGGGGGTTCCCGGCCCGTCGAAGACCTCCATCGTGATCGAGCGTTTCGGTGCGATCGAACGCGCGTCGTGCACGGCGTCGCTGGCGAGCACGAGCAGGTCGACTCTGCGCCGATCCAGCGGACGCTGCGCGTCGAGTCGGGCCAGCAGCAACAGGTCCTCGACCAACAGACCCATCCGGCTCGACTCGCTCTCGATCCGGCTCATCAGCATCTCGACATCGCGGGCGGCGCCCTGGCGGTACAGCTCGGCGAAGCCGCGAATAGTGGTCAGCGGCGTGCGCAGCTCATGGCTGGCGTCGGTGATGAACCGGCGCATGCGGTCTTCGGACGTTCGCGCCTGCTCCGCCGATGACTCAGACGCCGCCATCGCGGTCTGTATCTGGGCGAGCATGCCGTTGAGCGCCAACGAGAGTCGGCCCACCTCGGTGCGTGGGTCACGCGTCGGAATACGACGGTCGAGCTGACCCGCCGCGATCGCCGCCGCGGTCCGTTCGACTTCGACCAACGGCCGAAGGCTGCGGTGCACGACCCAGTACCCGGCCACACCCAGCACCAGCAGTACGGCCAATCCGATACCCAGTTGGGCGTAGGTCAGGGCCCGCACCGTCGTCTGGACGTCGGACAGGTCGATGGCGACGGTGGTGAGTTCCCCCTGCGGGCCGCGCACCGTCATCGCACGCCATTCGACGCCCGAGTCGTCGACCGACCCGATGGTGACCGGGACCGGGCCCACGTCGTTGTTGTCGGGAAGGTCCGGTTCGGCGTCGCGGTCGTTGACCGCCATCCACATCTGGCCGTCGGGACCGGTGCCGCGCACGTAGAAATTCGAGGGTGGGCGCGCGGGGTTGGGCCCCTCCATCGGCAGTGCAGGCAGGTGTCGCGGTGCTTGGGCCCAGCTGCGCGAGGCGTCGAGCAACTCCTGGTCCACCCGGTTGCTCAGCGTGTGCCGCAGGATCGACGTGACCGCGACATCACCCGCGAGCAGACCGCACGCCACCAACACCAGCGTGGCCACCACGAGCCCAACCCTCAGCGGGATGCCCCGTCCGGTCAGTGCGCCCACACTTCCATTGTTCAGCTCAGGCGTCGGCCCGTCTCGCAAGCGCCTATCTCGGCTCGCGCAGGACATAGCCGACACCGCGCAGCGTGTGCAGCAGGCGCTGATCGCCGGTGTCGATCTTGCGGCGCAGATACGAAACGTACGACTCGACGACGTTGACGTCGCCGCCGAAGTCGTAGCGCCATACGTGGTCGAGGATCTTCGGTTTCGACAGCACTGTGCCCGCGTTGATGATGAAGTACCGCAGCAGCGTGAACTCCGTCGGCGAGAGCGAGACCGGCTCGCCGGCCTTCCAGACCTCGTGGGTGTCCTCGTCGAGTTCGATGTCGGCGAAGGTCAGCCGGGAGCTGCGGGTCTCCTCGATGGCGCCGCGGCCCGAACGCCGCAGGATCACCCGCAGCCGGGCGACCACCTCTTCGAGGCTGAACGGCTTGGTCACATAATCATCGCCGCCGAGTGTGAGGCCCGCGATCTTGTCCTGCAGCGAGTCACGGGCCGTGAGGAACAGGGCCGGAGCATCGATGCCGTCGGCGCGCAGCCGCCGTAGCACTCCGAAACCGTCCATGCCCGGCATCATCACGTCGAGGATCACCGCGTCCGGCTTCACCTCGCGGGCCTTGTCCAGCGCGGCGGAACCGTTGGACGCCGTGTAGACCTCGAAACCCTGGAACTTCAAACTCACCGACAGAAGCTCGACGATGTTCGTCTCGTCGTCCACGACGAGGACCGTGGCTTCTGGTGCTTTTTCGGGTGCAGCAGGCATCGCCATTCAGCTACTCTCCACCTCCCGCCTTGCCATCATCCTGCCGGTTCGCTGTGTACTTCCTGTGAGTTTTCGCTTGCGCAGTCCATACACTGAGGAAATGAACCTGAGCAAAGCCGTGACCGACCTGGCCACAGCACCGGTGAGGGTCGGACTGGCGATGGCCGAGACAGGCCTCGCGATGGCCAGCGGGGCACTGGGCATCGCCCAGCGAACCCTCGGGGACACCGATCCGACCGGCAGTACCGGGTCGGCGTCGTTCGCGCACATGCTCGGTCTCGACGACGCCGTGGAACGCGCTAATCGGCTGGCCAAGCTGATGGACGACGATGCTCCCCTGGGCAGGGCGCTTGCGCCCAACGGTCCGCTCGACCGGCTGCTGCGCCCGGGCGGAGTGGTGGATCAAGTGACCGCCGAGGGCGGGTTGTTGGATAGGTTGACCGCGGAGAACGGCGCCCTGTCCCGATCGCTCGAGCCGGGTGGGATCGTCGACCAGCTGACCGGGGAAGGCGGATTGCTGGACCGCATGACCACCGATGACGGCGCGGTGTCGCGCGTCATCGCCCCTGGCGGGCTGGCCGACCAGCTGCTGGCCCACGACGGCCTGGTCGAGCGGGTACTGCGCGAGGACGGGGTGGCCGACCGGTTGCTGGCCGAGGGCGGGCTACTCGACACCCTGACCGACGAGAACGGGCCGCTACTGAAACTGGCGGATGTGGCAGACACGCTGAACCGGCTGACGCCGGGCCTGGAGGCGCTCGCGCCGACGATCGACGCGCTGCACGAAGCCGTCATCACCCTGAGCCAGGTGGTCAACCCGTTGAGCAACATCGCCGACCGGATTCCGTTCCCGGGCCGACGCCCGCGGGCGCGTTCGGCGGTGCAGCCGGTCAGGTCGCAGCGGATCGTCGACGCCGACGAGTGACGTCAGCTCTCACGTTCCACCTTGTCGACGAGGTTGGCGATGCTTTCCGGCGGCGGGGGCGGGCCCTCGGCCTGCCACTCCTGCAGCAGTAGGACGGCCGCGCCGCGCAGCATCCGCAAGTAGTCGTCGACATCGTCGGACCCCTTGTAGGACTCGATGCGGCGGGCGACGGCCGGCACGACCGAATCGAGTGCGGTCGCGACCGACAGGCCCATCGTGGCCTCGGTGCTTGCGCTTTGATCCAGCAGCGTCAGGAGCCGCTCGACCTCGGGGCGCTTCAACCCCGGGTACACGTGTGGGAAATCCTCGAGCAGGTCATCCTTGACACTCACGGGCACCGGGATGCCCCGATGGGGTACCCGATAAACTCTGGCCCGCAGGCCTCCTTAGCTCAGTGGTAGAGCAACGCTCTTGTAAAGCGTAGGTCGTCAGTTCAATCCTGACAGGGGGCTCCAAATCCGATGGCGTCAGCATGTCGGTCGCGGGTCGTACTTTTCGAACATGAGACTGTGTCGAGGCTGCGGTGCCGAGCTTTCGAAGCGCAGCCAGAAGATCTACTGCGGCAACGCATGTCAGGCGTCGGCCCGGCGCAAGGCGAGGACGAAACTCTGGCTCGAATCCGGCGAGGCGCGATTAGACGGGCATCAGGGCCACTACATCCGCGAGTATCTCGCCGACGCCCAGGCACGCTGTTGCGCGATCTGCGGTGGAGCAAGCGAGTGGCTCGACCTGCCGCTCGCCCTGGTGATGGACCACATCGATGGCGATCCGAACAACAACCGACGGGAGAACCTGCGACTGGTCTGCCCGAACTGCGACTCGCAGCTGGCGACGTACAAGAGCCGCAACCGAGGCAAGGGGCGTCACTTCCGACGGCAGCGTTACGCCGAGGGCCAGTCGTACTAGGCGCTCGAGCGGGTGATTCGCAGCCGAACGCCACAGGAGCCTCCGAATCATTCGCGCCTAGTTGTGATGCCGCCTAGCCACCGACTGAATGTCCGGGGCCACGACCTCGACCTTGATCAGTTCGCGCACCCGGTCCGCGCGAGCCAGGGCCTGCGCGGCATCCTCGGAGCCGGTGAGGATCACGAAGCCGTGCCGGGTCTTGGAACTCACTGTCTCCGGGAGCACGTCGCCGACCGAGAACGGAAAGTTCAGGGTGTGGACGAAATCCAGCCCGCGTACCTCCTCAATGCCCGACACCGACCGGAGGACTCCGCTAGCGAAGCTCAGGTACGCGATGTGCCCGATGGACTGCACCTGACTCAGCCGGGGCGCCCGTCCGGCGAGGGCGCCGAACATCGCCTGTTTGATGTCGAAACCCTTTGCGATCGAGATGATGTCGGGGATCTTGTCCCCTCCGAGCCGGGCCTGCGACTCGACGATCCGCGGCCCGTCCGCGGTCAGGATGATCTCCGTGTGGGCCGGACCGCACTGGTACCCGACGGCGTCAAGCAGCTCCACCGCCAGGGCGGCCACCTGGCTGGTCTCCGCCGTGGCCGGCGTGCCGAACAGATGCCCCCGCTCCACGAAGTACGGCAGCGGGCCGAGCAGCTTGCGGGTCACGCCGATCACGTGGTGTTCGCCGCGCACGGTCAGCGTCTCCACGCTGAACTCCGGACCCCGCAGGTATTCCTCCACGAGCACCGGTCCGTCGTATTGATAGGCCTCCAGCGTCTCGCCCCAGGCAGGCAGGTCGGCCGGATCGTTGAGGAGATAGATCCCCCGGCTCGCGGACAACGTGGTCGGCTTGACGACCACGGGAAGCGTGAAGTCTGCGAGCAGGCCCGCCACGTCCGACCAGTGCTCCGCGATCGCGAACCGGACCGCGGAGATGCCTTTGTCGCACAGCAGGGTTCGCATTTCGAGCTTGTCGTTGAGCAGGGCGACCGACTGCGGTGAGTTGACCGCCTTTCCCAGTTCGTCGGCCACCTCGTAGGCGAGCATCATCGATTCCTCGCTACCGACATGCCAGACGTGGTCGGCGTCGGTTTCTCGCACGGCGGTGCGGATCGCGTCTCGATAGGCGCCGTGATCGGCGAAGTCCACCAACCGGAAGCCGTCGGCGAGCGCCTCGACGTCCCGCAGATACTCGTCGGCCTGCGCGCCGAACAACCGCTCGGCCTCCGCCGGATCCCATATCGCGTAGATCCGGAAGCCTTCGGCTTGGGCCTTCCGTATATACGCCTTATAGGGCATCACCATCACCAAGTTCGTCATGTCGCTTCTCCTAGAACTCGCACCTCGATTTGTTGGGCCGCGGCCTCGGCGATTCGGCCGGCTAGGTATGGATCGTCGGCGCTGGCCAGGACATGGCCGATGCGGTCCTCGTTCACCCGCAACGGGTTGATGGGCGCACCGGCCTCGACGGACACCACGGCCTCGCAAACCCCGGGTACGGCGGCGGCGATGTCGAGTCCGGTCACGCTGTCCACGACGCCGACGGGTGCGGTGAGGTACCGGATCGCCGCGCCGCCAACCGGATTCGCCGCGATGGCACCGACGGACTCGCCGAGGTACTGGCGGAGCACGAGCTCCATGGTGGACAGCCCGAGGCTGCGGTCCATCAGCTCGGTGATCTGGTCACCGGCCGGCCGTGGATTGATCTCGATCAGCTTGGGTCCAGCGCCGGTGTACTTGAGCTCGACGTGGGCGAGGCCAAGATCGAACCCCACCGCAATGGTCGCGGCGATGGCGGCCTGTTCCAACTCCTCCCGGATGACGGTCGGCAGCGCGGTCGGGAAGCTGTGTCCGAGCTCGATGAACCTGTTGCCGCCCCCGAGCAGCTTGTCCGTCACCCCGAGCACGCGAACGGATCCCGCCTCGGCCAGCACCTCCACGCTGACTTCGAAGCCGACCAGACATTCCTCGACGAGCACCTCGGGCTGCCGGGCCTGGCCGCGTCGGTTGGTCGGCTCGGACCGCACCGTCGAGAACGCATCGATCACCTCGGACACGGTCGTGCACCGGACGACATTCGCCCCGCTGGTCTCGTCGACGGGCTTCACCACGCACGGCAGTCCGATCTCCTCGGCTGCCCGCGCCGCCTGATGCGCCGTGGTCACGGCGCGGAATGCCGGGATGGGCACGCCGCTTTCGGCCCAGCGCCGTCGCTGGTCGGCCTTGTTGCGGGCGACCCGGACGGCGTCGGGGTCCGGGCCGGGCAGGCCGAGTTGGCGGGCCACCTCGGCGGTCTGAACCACCTCGTACTCGGCGACCGAGAGCAACGCGTCGAGCGGATGCGTCGCGTCGACCTCCTTCACTGCGGCCAGCAGCGGCGCCAGTTCATGAGTCGGGCAGTAAACGACTTCGTCGACACAGGAGCGCAGCACCTCCGTCCCGCCGGGCGTCGCGTGGTAGCGATCCAGCCCGCAGGTGAAGAAGGTGACGTGCAACCCCAGCTTCCGCGCCGCACGTAATACGTCGAACCCGGATCCGGAGCGGTTCGACTCCACAACTCCGATACGTTTCATGTCCACACATCCGTTCTGTCAGTCGAAGTTCAGGTCGCCCGAACGAGCGCGCTTCAGCTCGAAGAAGTTTGGGTTGGCGGCCAGCGTCCGAGCGCTGTCGAAAATGCGTGCCGCCTCTTCGCCGCGCGGGATCGCGGTCAGCACCGGCCCGAAGAACCCGATGCCGTCGATGTGGATGGCCGGCGTGCCGAGATCCGCGCCGACTGGTTCCAGCGCCGCGGCGTGGCTCTTTCGGAGCGCCTCGTCGTAATCGGTCCCGTTCGCCGCTTCAGCGAGACCGGAAGGCAGGTCCAGTTCGGTGAGGGCCTCACCGATCGCTTCCGGGTAGTTCTTGTTGCGCCCGTTGTGGATTCGGGTGCCGAGCGCGGTGTAGAGATCGCGTAGCACCTCCTCCCCGTGGTGCTGGGCGGCGGCGATGCAGACGCGCGCGGGACCCCACGCCCGGTCGCAGAAGTTTCGGTACCACTCGGAGATCTCGCGATCCTCGTTGAGCACGGACACGCTCATCACCTGGAACCGAAGATCGATGTCCCGCGTGTTCTCCACCTCGAGGATCCACCGAGAAGCGATCCAGGCAAAGGGACAGGCCGGATCGAAGTAGAAGTCGACCTTGGGAATTGCAGACATGGATCAGTCCTCCTCGAGATCGGTGTCGACGAGCCGCATCCAGCCGAAATCGTCGGGAGCGAGGCCATACTGGGTGTCGAGCAACGCCTCCAGCAGCCGCGACGTGACCGGACCCGCGGTGCCGTCTCCGACCGACCATTGCCCTTGCGCTGAAACCACCTGCCCGACAGGGACAATGGCCCGGGCAGTGCCACACGCGAACGTCTCGGTGATGCGCCCCTCTAGGCAGCCCTGTTCCCAGTCGTCAAGCGTGAGCGGTTCTTCGGCGACCGGGTAACCGAGTGTCCCCGCCAACTGAAGGATCGAGTCCCGGGTAACGCCCGCAAGCAGGGTTCCACTCAACGGAGGTGTGCGGAGACGGGGACCGTGGACACTCGACTCCACGAAGAACAGGTTGGAACCGCCTGCTTCCTCGATGTACCGACGTTCCCGCGCGTCCAGCCACACAACCTGGTCGCAGTCGTTGGCCGCGGCTTGTCGCTGCGCGATGAAGGAGCCGCCGTAGTTGCCGCCACACTTGGCCGCACCGGTACCGCCCGGTGCCGCACGGATGTGCTCGGTGTCCGCCCACAATCGAATGGGCTTCGGCGTCGCCGAGGATGCGGGTCGCGCCGGGCTGCCGATCACCGCGAACAGGTAATCCTCGGCGGGGCGGTTGCCCAGGTGCGTCTCCGCCGCGATCATGAACGGCCGCAAATAGAAGCTGTGTCCCCTGACGCGCGGCACCCAGTCGCCATCGGCCCGCAGCAGAGCTTCCAGCGCCGCCACGAAGTCCGCCTCGGGCAGGGTGGGCATGGCCATCCGGCGCGCCGAACTGTTGAACCGGCGGGCATGGTCGGCGGGCCTGAACAGGGCCCGTTGACCGTTCGGGCGCCAGAACGCCTTCAAGCCCTCGAAAATCGTTTGGCCGTAGTGCAATGCCATGGTGGCCGGGTGCAGCGAGAACGCGGCGAGCGGTCCGACGCTGGCGTCGTGCCAGCCCTGTTCGGCAGACCACCGCACGGTCACCATGTGATCGGAGTAGGTGTCGCCGAACCCGGGCATCGCCAGCAGCTCCGCCCGCCGTTCGGCTGGGAGTGGCTGCGCACTTTGCCGGGTGAACTCCAGCGCGGCAACATCATTCATGCGGACTCTCCTCGTCGTACTTTCTCGAAACGCTCGAGTGACCGGTCGACCAGCGGACCGGACATCCCGGTGTAGCCGGCGGGATCGAAGAGACCGTCCACGATGGAACCGGCCACTCCCACCTCTTCAAGCGCGGCGGCGAGCAGGTCGGCGACATCGGTGCCGTCCCGCTCGGCGGCCGAAGTCACCTCGGCCAATAGGTGTTTGGCGTTGGCCTTGCCGAGCAACGGCGCCAGAACCACGTTGACGCGTTCGGACACGATGGCGCCGCGGGTCAGCCTCAGGTTCGCCGCCATTGCCTCGGGTGAGACGCGAAGCGATGCCGCGAGTCGAGCCGCATTCGCGGCGGCACCGGCAGCGATGCGCAGGCATTCCCGCAGCGGTTGCCATTCGGCATGCCACCCACCTGAGGACCGCTCGTCCTCCACGGCCATGGAGCCGAACAGCACGAGGGCGATCGGCGGCAGCTGCCGGGAGGCGGTCGCGACGAGCGTCGAGAACACCGGGTTGTGCTTCTGGGGCATGGCCGAGGACGCCCCCCGGCCCG
Source organism: Mycolicibacterium rhodesiae NBB3 (assembly GCF_000230895.2). The sequence goes on along the minus strand of NC_016604.1, from coordinate 2,423,867 downwards.
GTGCCTGCTCCTCGGTGACCTCACCGATCTCAGTCCGGGTGAGCACGAGGATGTCGGCGGCCAGCTTGCCGAGCGCACCGGTGGTGACCATGAGGCTCGCGGCGACGTCGGCCATGGGCGTGCGGACGCCGTGCCAGGGGATTGCCGGCTCGGCCAGCCCGAGACGATCGGCCACCAACGCCGGTAGGCGCATCGTGGCGCCGACCGGATCAACGGTGTCCAGCGCGTACTGGTGGTACGCGGCAAGCGTGCCCGCCGCGCCGCCCAGCGAGACCGGCAACGCAGCGCGCGTCCGGCGCACCCGCTCCACGGCGTCGAGCACCAGGTGCAGCCAGGTGGCCGCCTTCAGCCCGAAGGTGACCGGAACGGCGTGCTGGGTCAGGGTGCGCCCGGCCATCGGCGTGTCCCGATGCCGCTCGGCGTTTTCGGCGAGGCTGTCGGCGCACGCCAGCAGGTCGCCTTCGATGTGGTCCAGTGTTGCGGCGCACAGCAGGGTCAGCGCCGTGTCCAGGATGTCCTGACTGGTGCTGCCACGGTGCACGTACTCGGCGGCGGACGGGTCGATGGACCGGACCGCGGCGGTGAGCTGCTCGACGAACGCCACCACGGGGTTGGCGGTCTCCCGCACTCCCGCAGCCACCACCGCGAGGTCGATGTGAGCGGGCACGGCTGCGGCCGAGATGGCCACCGCCGCGGTCGCGGGTATCACGCCGAGTTCGGCCTGCGCCTCCGCCAGAGCTACTTCCGTGGCGAGCATGGCCGTCATCAACGCGTTGTCGTCGACGAGGTCTGCAGCTCCGGTCGCCGCCCAAGCGGGCGCGAGGATTCCGTAGTCCAAAGTGCTCATGCCGTCCTCTCGGTCAGGTCGGTGAGCAGCAGCGGGCGCTGGTGCTCGGCCGCGATGCGCAGGGAGGACCGGGCGATGGCGTCCGCGTCGCCGAGGATCACCGAGTTGACCCCGGGACGGATGCCCGCCGCGGTCACCCAGTGCACCGACTCGGTCGGCACGCCGAAGGCGAAACGACGCGGGTGCGGGCGATCCGCAGCATCGAGCAACCGGTACGGACGCCGAGTGACCGCGACACCACCGGCGACCCAGTGACCACCGCCGCGGATCGGGATGCGGTACGGCTGGCACTCACCACGGTCCAGCAGCGTCCGCAGCAGCGGGTCTGTCGTCCGGTGCAGGTCGGTTTCCGGCAGGCGCGCCTCGATCAGCGTGGTGGCCCGCACATTGACGTCCGGGCAGGCCCGGGAGTACGCGACGAAGCGTCCGTCCGAGCACTCGACCCGCAGATCCGGGCCGAGGACCTCGAGCACACCGGCGTCCATGAGGGCGACGAACTGCTCGATGCGTTCGGCCGGCGGCCCGATCGACAGGTGGGCGTTCAGCGGCATGTACCAGCGCTGCAGTTCGTCTCTGTAGGAGTCGCCGGACAGGCCACCGTGGTCCACGAGCAACCGGATCTCGTTGCGCAGGTCGCGCAGGACATCAAGAGCGGCCTTGCGCGGACCGTTCACATTTCCCTTGCCTGCCTCGTGGACTTCGAGGTCCAGATGCGACCGCAGCCAGTTACGGAATCGTCGTGTCGAGGAGAGGTCGTCGTCGGTGAACGGCGCCGCGATCTTCCGCCAGTCCCAGCCCTCGTCGGAATCGATACCGAACTTGGCGAGGACGTTGCGCTGGGCTTCGGTCTCCTCGACGGCCAGTGGGTCGCCGATGTTCGGCACCACCGCGGGCTCCGCCGCGGCGAACAAGGCGGTGAATTCCTCTGCATCGCAGGTGCATCGACGCTCCCGCACCAGAGTCGCGTAGTACACCGTACGGACTTCCTGGTCGATCATCGGCCAGATGTCACGACGGAAGTCCGCTGGCGCGCCGGCGTCGGCGCGGGCGCGCAGCCGCTCGATCACCTCGGCGGTCACGTATCGGGGCGTGTGACGGCCGAACGAACCCTTCTGGTTCTTGCCCCGGGCGTGGTGCGGCACACCGCGCCGAGATCCCACAATCAGGCGGGGCTCCTGCCCTGACGGAAGGTAGGTCAGTTTGGCCGGGCTGTTTTCGGACTCGCGCACGAATGTGCCGCCGCGGCCGATGGTGAACAGCGCCATGTAGTCGAAGAAGTTGAGGCCCATGCCTCGCAGGATGACCGACTCACCCGCGGGTATGTCGTCGAGCTGCACGTCGGCGGGATTGTTGGGCGCGATGTACCGCAGGTTGTTCCGGTCCGCGAACTGGCTCAGGGCTGACTCGGGCTCGCCGAGGTGATGCGGCATGTGACCGAGTGCGAGCACCACGGACTGCAGATCCCCGATGATCTCCCCGGTGGCCAGGACGACTTCCTGCAAACCATCGGGGGTGTCACGAACGTCGACCGCGGTCGCCTGATGCGACACGAAGCTGACGGCCGGGGGCGCCGTCTCCCAGATCATTCGGTCGCGCGCCCACTGCAGATAGTTCCCGTAGAACGCCCGGGACGGATAGTCGTCCGGCCCGAGTGCGGCGGCTTCGGCGCGAACGTCCTCCGGGACGGTCGGGCTACCGATCAAGGCGATCGAGCGGGCCCACTCGTAGAGGCTCGGCCCGCTCACCACCGGTCCGGCACAGTCGACGGTGTCGTCGACGAACATGGTCACCTGGCAGGCAACGGTGTTCATCAAGAGCACCCGGTCCTGCGTGCTTCGCCATACCTGGCCGCCGTCGAACACATGCGGGTCGATGAGGTGGATGACAAGTTCCTGCCCGTCTTGCAGAAGCGACTCTGCGTTGGCGGAGAGGCGTTCGGCGACCGACAGGCCGCGCGGACCCAGCCCGACGATTGCGATCTGCAATTTCTCAGTGAACATGAGATGCCCCGACCTATGCGCCGCTCATGTGGCGGCCGAGTCCGGCCGCCAGCGGAGCGAGCCGGCCCATCAAGTCGGTGAACTGCTGCGGGCGGAGCGCCTGCTTTCCGTCGCAAAGCGCCTGCTCGGGCGCGACGTGGACATCGATGATCAGTGCGTCGGCGCCAACCGCGACCGCCGCCAGCGACAGCGGTTCCACGAGATCTGGGTGTCCACCCGAATGGCTGGGGTCCACCATGACCGGCAGGTGGGTGCGTTGCTTCCACAGTGCGACCGCGGTGAGGTCGAGCGTGAAGCGAGCCGACGGCTCGAATGTGCGGATGCCGCGCTCGCACAGCACCACCTGGTCGTTGCCCTCGAGTAGCAGATATTCGGCCGCGGCGAGGGTTTCCTCCATGGTGCAGCCGAAGCCGCGCTTGAGCACGACGGGAAGCCCGCTCTGGCCCACCGCGGTCAGTAGCGCGAAGTTCTGCATGTTCCTCGCACCGATCTGCAGCCCGTCGACCACCGCGGCAAGCCGCTTGACGTGTTCCGGGTCGATCACCTCGGTGACGACGGGGAGGCCGGTCCGCTCCCTGGCCTCGGCCAGCAGGTCAAGCCCGTCCCACTGCAGACCCTGGAAAGAATGTGGCGACGTCCGCGGTTTGAACACCCCGCCGCGGAGGCCGACGGCGCCCTGTGCGGCGACGACGGCAGCGGTGGCCATCGTTTGTTCCGGCGATTCGACCGCGCACGGTCCGGCGATCACCACGACGGAACCGTCGCCGATCGTGGTGGGTCCGAAGGAGACCTTGGTCCCGCTGGGACGTAACTCCTTGCGCCCCAACCAGACATCACCGTGCTTCTGCACATGGTGGGTCGGCGCAGGAAGCTGTGGTCCCGCCTTCTCGATGAGGCCCACGTCGGATACCGAAAGGACGTGGGTGCCGCCGAGCCGGTACATATCGATCGGCGCGCCGGCTGATTCGAGGTGCTGTATCCACTCCTCGACGCCCGCGCGGGTGACGGCCTCGTCGAACACGAGCAATGTGTCTGGATTGTTCATGATGGGTTCCTGATCGACTTAGGCGAGCGCAGCGCTCGTCGCGAGTGATTTGTGCGAGGAGTCAGCGAGGTAGACGACGAGGTCCTCGTACTTCTCGCGGAGATAGCGCTTGAGCGACTTGCCTGTGACGCCGAGTGGGAAGTCGCCGTCGCCGCTGGCGACCTCGACCATGGCCAGTTCCGGCTTGCCGTTGGCGCGCAATGCGTGGTTGGCGGCCGACAGCACCTGCTCGGGATCGATGCCCTCCCCCGTCACCACGGCGACGGCCACCTTCTCGTTTCGATAGCCACCGGCGACGACCGTGCAGTCCACGACGCCGGCGACCTCGTTGAGGACCAGCTCTTCGATCTGTACCGAGTAGCCGGGGCCCGTGGCGGTGTGCACTACGTCGACCGCACGGTCGACCTGGTAGAAGTAGCCGTCCTCGTCGCGATAGGCGATGTCTCCGGTCAGCCAGTAGCCCGCGAGAATGCTCCGGTAGTAGGTGTCCTGGTTGCCCCAGTACCCCACCGTCATCGACGGTGGTTTGGCCCCGAGGAAACCGGGCTCGTACGGCTCGGCCAGGGTGCCGTTCTCCCGCAGGATGGCGACCTCGGCGAAGCCGACCGAGCGACCGACGCAGCGGTCGTTGCGCTGGGTAGCAAGGGTGCGCGGCTGCATCAGGACGCCCCAGCCGAGTTCGGTGGTGCCGAGGCGGTCGAGGAAGGCGGCCGGCGGCAGGTGTGCAGAGCGGCGTGCAAGCACGTTCTTCAGGTGCCGCTCGTGCACCGCATCGCCCATCGACACCCAGATGTTCACGGAGTCGAGAGCGCCTGGCGGAGTCTTCAGCGCGGCGAGCTCCGGATAGGCATGGCCGAAGGCCATCACCATGGTCGGCTTGTGCTCCGGAATGGCGGCGGCCAGCTCCTCGCCGGTGACGTCTCGCCAGGCCAGCAGCGGCTGCCCGGTCAGCACCGCGTAGGAGGTGAACGAGATTGTGCCCTGGTGCGATTGCGGGAGCGCGGTCATGATCCGCGCGTCGGTTTCTTCCTTGTAGTCGACCGCGCGGAACTTGGGTCCTTCCAGAATCGTGCGGTGCGTGTGGATGACCGGCTTGGGCAGGCCCGTCGTGCCAGACGAGTGCATCATCCCGACCGGGTCGTCGGGGCTGTGCCGAAACCGCGCCTCGTCACTCAGCGTCGCCGACGCCGGGCTCGGCATCTCCTCCATGGTCTTGATCCACCGCAGCGCCAGCTTGTCGATGTCCGGCGATATCCGGTCCATCCGCTCCTGGTCGGTGTACAGGCCGATCGCGCCGGTTCGCTCGCACAACGCGACCGCGCTCTCGCGCGGGGACTTCCAGTTGATGAGCACGGCGATGGCGCCGAGCTGGGCGATGGCCGAGTAGTGCACGAAGTATGCGATGGAGTCGGGCAGGAAGATCGCGACCCGGTCCTTCGGCCGCACTCCCTGCGCCTGGTACCACACCGACCAGCTCTGGATCAGGTGGTCGAGGTCGCGGAGACTGAACTCGGTCCTCGTCTGGCCGTCGGTATACGGCACGGGAGTCAGTGACGTGATGAACGGTTCATCCGGATGCGGGTTGATGGCGAGCATCGAGGGCAGCAGGTTGCCGCCGCCGATGCGGTCGTCCGCAGCTACCTTGGCCCGCAGTTCCGGGGTGAGGACCGTGTTGTGCGTATGCGTGGTCATGACTGAAATGGTCGTGATGAAGCCGTGCCTGCGTAATCGCCGGGAAGCCAGAATCCGCCTGTCGATGGGGAAGAGTTTTCTATCCGCGTGGTAAGCCTCGGCCGCCTCCGATGCGCGCCCGCGGGCTCGGTGTCACGGAAGAATGGCGGCCCGAATTAGCTTCCGGTACGGGCACATTCATGAACTCGCGTCCGCGACGAGCAACTTTCCCCCGCACCCCGCCGGTCGCACGGTCGCCGGGCCGAAGCCCTGACCGCCCCGCCGGTGACAACTCAGGGCTATGGGAAAGGGGCAACTCGCCATAGCGTGGCAGATATGGGGCACACTGCCGGCCTACATCTGTGGGTGGACGCCACAGCGGGCATCGCGGGCGACATGTTGCTGGGTGCATTGATCGACGCAGGCGCCACGCTCGACGGAATCCAATCCGCAGTCGCCGCGGTCGTGCCCGGCGAGGTCGCGCTACGCACGAGCACAGTGCAGCGGTCCGGCCTGCGCGCGCTGAAGCTGGACGTGGAAAGTCGCGCCGAGGACCATCCTCACCGCTCGTGGGCACGTATCCGTTCGATGCTCGAGACCGCCGAGCTGACCACCGCGGTACGCACGACCGCGCTCGCGACGTTCGCACGGCTTGCCGACGCGGAGGCGCGGGTGCACGGAGTCTCGACCGAGGACGTGCATTTCCATGAGGTGGGTTCGTGGGACTCGATCGCCGACATCGTCGGTGTGTGCGCCGCGCTGGCCGAGCTTGCGGTCACCCGGGTGACGGCCAGCCCGGTGGCGGTGGGCTCCGGGCGGATCGGCTCAGTCCACGGCGACCTGCCGGTGCCACCACCCGCCGTTCTCGAGCTTGCGCGCGGCTGGCAGGTCCTTGCGGGCGGTGACGGCGAGCTCGCCACACCCACCGGCATGGCATTGATCCGCGCACTGGCCGACGAGTGCACTCCCATTGCGCCGATGGAGATCACGGCGGTCGGCGTGGGCGCGGGCGGGCGTGACGTCCCCGGGCGCGCCAACGTGGTCCGCGTGGCCCTCGGCATTCCGGTGGCCGACGTGCCTGCGACCGAGAGCATGTGGGTACTGGAGACGAACATCGACGACCTGGATCCGCGGGTGTGGCCGACGGTGCTTGCCGCGTTGCTCGAAGGGGGCGCCGCCGACGCGTGGCTCGTGCCTATCGTGATGAAGAAGGGTCGGCCGGCGCACACGCTATGCGTGCTCGCGCGCGACGCCGATCGGGAAGTACTGCGCGACAGCATATTTGGTCTGACCTCGACGATTGGCGTACGAGAGGCGCCGGTGTCACGCGTGGCCCTGGACCGGGACTGGCGGGCCGTCGCGCTGAACGGTGGCGAGGTTCGGATCAAGGTGGCCCTACGGGCCGATCGCATCGTGCACGCAACCCCGGAGTTCGACGACGCCGCGGCCCTGGCGCGCGCCCGTGACGTACCGGTGCGGCAAGTGCTCGACGAGGCGATCGCCGCCGCCGAAGCCGCGATGCTCCGTCCCGGAGCGCAATGGCCGGGCGAGCCTTGCGATCAGGACGGTGCGGCTATCTGAGCGGCAAGGTGGCCTGCGCCGTAGCCGTTGTCGATGTTGACCACCGCGACCCCGGGCGCGCAGCTGTTGAGCATTGTCAGCAGCGGCGCCAGGCCCTCGAACGCCGCGCCGTAACCTGTCGACGTCGGGACCGCCACCACGGGTGCTGCGACCAGCCCGGCGACCACCGCCGGGAGTGCCCCGTCCATCCCCGCCACCACGACGATCACCTTGGCCGCGCGGAGCTCGTCGAGCCGTCGCAACAATCGATGCAAGCCGGCGACACCGACGTCCATGATCAGGTCCGCCGACCGACCGAGGTGCCGGGCGGTGAGGAGCGCCTCCCGCGCGACGCGTTGGTCGGCCGTGCCGGCGGCCACGACGAGGACCGGGCCACCCACCGCCTCCGGCGGGTCCGGGGGCCAGGCCAGTAGTCCGCTGGCTGCGTCGTGGAAGGCATCTGGCAGCTCACCGAGTATTGCGGCGGCGTGCTCCGGGCTGGCCCGGGTGAACAATGTGCGGGCCTCGTGCGCGCGCAGGGCGCCGGCGATCAGCCGGACCTGTTCTGTCGTCTTGCCCCGGCAGTACACCGCCTCCGGATAGCCGCGGCGAGCAGCTCGGTCGAAATCAAGGTCGGCGAAGGCGGCCAGCGCCTCGTCGGGCTGCCAAGGCTCCGTCATGGTTCCGCCTCCAACTCTGCGGGGCACCGGTCTCTCGGTGACGATCTCACGACGCGACCGCATTGTCACCGATGGGGTGATGGCCGATCTTGACCCAGTACATGAACGAATGCGGCCCGATACGGGGGATCTCGAACTCCTCACCAAGGGTTTGAAATCCGTGTTTGCGGTAGAAGTCCGTGGCGGGGGCGCCGGCCTTGCACCAGACCACTGCTGCGCCGGCGAGCGCGGCCTGGGTCAGTGCGGTCCGCAACAGGGCGCTGCCCGCACCGGTACCGCGAACCTCGTCGAGGGTAGCCATACCGCGCAAGTGCCAGGCTTGGCCCGGTTCAAGGCCCGGCACGATGAATTCGGCGGGCGGATCCTCGTGATACACCGAGGCTGCACCCACCGGACGGGCCCCGTGGAACGCGGCGAAATGCCGGGCCCCGGGGAGGTCGTCTTCGGCGTAGCGGCTGCATTCCAACGGATGTCGCGGGCGCAACACCCGGTGGCGGATGGGCCACACCTCTGCGGCGGAGACCGGTCGCACACGCCAGCCCGACGCCGCAGATCTCACGAGGCGACCGCACTGTCACCGGTGGCGGGCGCGAGCGCAGGAGAGCGGTAGGTCCCCACCCGTCCCGCACCGGTCAGTCCGATGCCGTTGAGCTCGATGAGGACCTCGGCGGTGAGCCCGGGCAACGCCTCAAGCGCGGCGTGCGCCAGGTCGTCCAGCTCAACGGCAAATCCGTTGCCGAGCAACCGAACTCGTAGATCACGTGGTTGGACACCGACATCGGCCAGGCGCGCTCGCACCGCGATCTCGGCGCGCTCCACCAGGCCCAGCCGGCCTATGGAGACCGGTACTCCTACGGCGATACGTGAGGCCAGGCACGGCGTCGCCGGCTTCTCGGCGACGGGTAACGACCACGCGGCGGCCAGCATCCGGATCTCCTGCTTGCCGAGGCCTGCATCGGCGAGCGGTTCGACCACCTGAAGCTCACGGGCGGCACGCAGACCGGGTCGGTGCAGGGCCCGACGATCGTCGGCGTGCGTACCGGTGGCCACGTGCGCGATGCCCCGCTGGACGGCGAGCTCGCTGACGGCGCTCAGCACAGTGTGCTTGCAGAAATAGCACCGGTTGCCGGCATTCGCGCGGTAGCCGGGAACATCGAGCTCGTCGACCCGGACTTCGACCAGCTCGACGCCGAGATCGGCGGCAACCTGTCGCGCCTCGATCAGTTCGGTGCGGGCAAGGCTGGGCGAGACGGCGATCACCGCAAGCACCCGATCGGCAGGCAGCGCCCGCAACGCCGCAGCCAGCACCACAGTGGAGTCGACTCCACCGGAAAACGCGACGGCCACACTGTCGAGTGATTGAAGGGAGGCCAGCAGCCGGTCGGCGTTCATGCGGCCCCCACCGCCTCCACGGAAAGCCGGTTGAGCATGCCGCGCACCGCATTGCCGACGATGTCGACGCCTTGTTCGGTGAACAGCGACTCCGGGTGGAACTGCACGCCCTCGATCGGCAGCGTCCGGTGCCGGACGCCCATGATCTCGCCCTCCTCCGACCAGGCGGTCGCCACCAATTCAGCGGGAAGCGTGTCAGCCTCGATCACCAGGGAGTGATAGCGGGCGACCGTCAGCGGGTTTCGCAGTCCGGCGAAAACACCGCTTCCGTCGTGCCTGATGTCGGAGCACTTACCGTGCATCGGTGCGGCGGCGTGCCGGATCCGAGCGCCGAAGGCGGCACCGATCGCTTGGTGGCCGAGACACACTCCGAAAATGGGGAAGCTGTGGCCCAGCCGCCGGATCAGCTCGATGGAGATACCCGCGTCGGCCGGATCGCCCGGGCCCGGTGAGATCAGGATCAAGTCGGGCGCGAGAAGTCCGACCTGTTCGACGGTCACCTCGTCGTTGCGGTACACGACACACTCGTCGCCGAGATCTCCCACGTATTGCACGAGGTTGTAGACGAACGAGTCGTAGTTATCGATGACACAGATCATTTCGCACCGCCTTTCATGGTTACGCCAAGGGCTCGGGCGCCCGAGCCGAGCTTCGCCAGGCATTCGGCGTGCTCGGCCGACGCCTCGGAGTCGTGCACGATGCCGCCTCCTGCCTGCAGGCGAATTTCCCCGTCGCACAGCACCATGCTGCGAATCGTCAGGAATAGGTCCACGTGTGACAGACCGAAGGAGCCGACAGCTCCCGAGTACAGCCAGCGCGGGCTCGGCTCCAGGTCGTCGATGATCTGCATCGCACGCACTTTGGGCGTGCCGGTCATGGTGCCGGCAGGGAATGTTGCGCGGATTAGTTCGTCAGTTCGCCGGTCATCGCGGATGTGGCCGCCCACGTCCGAGGTCAGGTGCATCACGTGGGAATAGCGCTCCACGTCCATCAGCCGCTCGACGGACACGCTGCCCGGCCGGCACACCCGACCCAGGTCGTTGCGCGCGAGGTCGACGAGCATCCGGTGCTCGGCCAATTCCTTTACCGACGCGCGCAGGTCGGCTTCGGCGCGCAGGTCGGCGACGCTGTCGTGGCCGCGGGGGCGGGTTCCGGCGAGTGGACGGATGAGCGCCCGGCCGTCGTTCAGCGTCAGGCACGGTTCCGGTGAAGCGCCGACCACCTCGAAGCGCGGGCCGCCGTACCAGAAGTGGTACGGGGACGGATTGATCGCGGTCAGTCGCTCGAAGACGGCAAGACCGTCCACGGTGGCCGGTGCGGACCAGGCATTCGACAGAACGAGTTGAAAAACGTCGCCGTCGAGGATGTGGCCCTTCGCGCGGTCGACCGCCGCGGCGTACTCCTCGAAGCTGAAGCCGAAAACGCCTGTGCCGACGGCGATACCACCGAACGGTGCGACGGCATGCCTGCCGAGCCTTCTCGCGACCCGCTCTGCCGCGGCGCGTGCGGCGGCCGCCGATGAACCGCGGCCGATCACCTGTCCGTGCCCGTCCGTGAACTGCACCAGCACCTCGGGCAGGAAGAACTCGTACACCGGCCGATCGGTCGCCGGGTGACGGCTGGGCAGCCGCTCGAAATCGCGCGCCGCGTCATAGCCCAGCAGGCCGTACCAGGCCACCTCGGAATCCGGGGTGTCCGCCGGGATATCCAGCCCGGCAAGGAACTCCACGGCGTCGGCCAAGGGCGCGTGGCCTGCGCCGCCTGGGTGAGAAAGTACGGCGAGCTCGCCGACGGCCAGCGTCGCGCGGCTACCGTCGGATCCGGCGGTGAGCATGACCCGCCCGTCGGTACGCAGCGCAGCAGCGGCAGTCGCTGGGTTCATCGGTCTCGCCAGCGGCACGACATGGCGGTACAGCCGCGATCCCGCGGGCAGCGCCGCCCCGGGCGAGGTGACCGTGCTGATCGTCGTGATCGTCATGCCGACACACCCGCCAGCCGTGGCGGCACCCGGAACTGGGTCCGCTCGTGGTCGCCGACCTCTTTGCCCATCGCGTAGCGGAACGCGGCGAGCTGAATGGCGCGCGGCGGGCAACCCTCGATGAAGATGCCGAGATCGCGGCTCTCGTAGAGGCAGTTGCCGACCAGCACCACCACCCCGCGCAGCGGCGGCATCTGCACCTGCGGACCGGAGATGACCGTCATCTCACCGTCCCAGGCGCACAGCTCCTCCGCGAGCGCACGCATGGCGCCGGCCACGAACCGGCTGCAGGCCGGGCAGGCGTGCTCGGCGTGCACGTGGATGCCCGCGCGCGGCGGAACGATCTCCACCGGCGCCTTGACCATGTCGAAGGCGAGCTCCGCCAGCGGAGTACCGCGCAGGTCGATGTCCTCGAGGGCGATGGGCCCCATGCCACGTTGATGTGCGTCGCGCAGATAGGCGACGCTGTTCGGATCGAAGCCGGCCAGCACCCCGACGGCGACGTCGAGGGCGACGGCATTGCGGCCGGCGGCCAGGAAACCCACCGAGCGGGCGCGCCCGTCCATCGGGTAGTTGCCCTCGATGACCGTGGTTCCGTCGCAGATGACCAGATCCTGCGGGCGCATCAGGTTGAGATCCACTGTGGACTCGTCGACACCTGCCATGTGCACGATTCGGGTCGTGTACCCGGGCAGCAGCCCGACGAGGTTCTTCATCGCGTTGGAGTAGACGACGCTCGCGTGCGTGCGCAGCTGCGGCACCCCGATGAAGTAGTCGCAGTCTTCGATCAGCTCGGGTACGGCGATCGGTACCCGCAGCGACGTGGCACCCGGAATATTGGTGATCCGCAACGGAAGATCGTCGAAACTGACAACACGGGCGTACCGGGCGGCCTCGTGATCGTTCAGGATTTCGTAGATGGCATGGGTGCGCTCGGCGATCACTGGTTTGGCTCCGTGCTCGGCCACGGCGCGGGCGATGGCGGCCAGCAGTGCCGGACTCACATGAAAACCCGGATCGGTCTGAAACAAGTTGGGCTTGATCAGCACCTCGGCGCCGGGACTCAGGGCGGACAGTGGCTCGTCGATCAGCTCTAGCAGCCGATGCAACACACCGGGCACTGCGGCGTCGTCGGCAACCGGCGCAAGGGCAACGGAGGGCCGGACCCGCTCAGTCATCGGACTCCTCCATTGCAATGACTCTCGTGGGAGCCGCCTCGGCGCCGGCGGCCTTCATGGGCAGGGCAACCAGCTGCACGACCTGCTTGGTGAGCTCGTGCATGTTGGTGACGTACTCCAGCAGCGGGATGCCGGCCGCCAGCAACGCGTGATGCACGGGGGACTCGGCGTCACCGGGCCGTTCGGTGAGGCAGTCCAGCCCGAACAGGCTGGCGCCGTTGTCGATTGCCCATTCGGCGGCCGACGGGGTCAGGTACGGCGGGACGTCCCAGTAGTCGGGCCGGCCCCAGTTGTTGTGCAGGTAGTCGGTGCGGACCAGCAGCCGGTCGCCCTCCCGCCATACAGGCCGCAGGACCCGCTCCAAATCTTCACCGGTGACCGGCTCCAGCTCACCCTTTTCGGAGAGGTCGGCGACGCAGGCGCGGCCGATCAAGGTGTGCAGCGGAACATCATCGATGCCTTCGGCGCCCGGAAAGAAATGCAGCCGGTACTCCATGTGTGTCCCGTTGTGCGGAAACACGTGCAGGTACGAGAACGTGCGCTTGGTGCCGTACGGGTCGGTCTCCGGGGTCATCGTGCGCTCGCTGACGAACTGCGGAAACCAGTCGGCGGGATAGGACGGCATTCCGTCGTAGAAGCCGTGGGTCAGGTCGACGAATCGGGTCATTGAATTGCTCCTTGCTCGGTAGATGAATCAGCAGGTGAATAGGCAGGTGTTGCGGACTTGGGTGTTGTTGATCATGGTGATGACGGTGCTGCCGCCGGGCGGTACGGCACGTACGCCTCCGCCGCAAAGCCCGGCCGGGGTCATGAAGGCGGCCCAGAGCGCGTACCACTCTGAACGGGCACCGGTCTCCGGTTCGATCACCGGCTCCACGTTCGGCTGCACGATCTCCTGCACGAGGCTGCCGGTTTGCGCGCTCGCCGCCAGCGCCTCCCGCCAGGTGCCGGGATCCACCTCTCGTCCGATGAGCACGCCCTCGCCGCCAAACAGCCCGGTGGGCTTGAACACCAATTGCTCTCGGCGCTGCATGCACTCGGCGATGAAGCGCTCATCCGTCTCCGCGCCACGCCGGCCGAGCATGCGGCTCCACGGCAGCACCCGCTCGATCACCGCGCGTTCCTGCGCCGAGAACACCGAGGCGTCCTCCGCTGACTCGGACAGCATCGCGAGCGTGCCCTTGTTGCCGAACACGTTGGTCGGCGTCCACACCACCACGGTGCCGTCCTCGTGGGCGCGGAAGACCGGCTCCATGAGCGCGTCGCCGTCGGGATGGGCGAGCATCTCCTCGAGCCCGTAGTAACGAAGGATCACGTCGATCCCGGTGCCGTGCAGGTACGGCTTTCCTGCGCGGAAGGTGAGGTCGCCGATCTCGCCGACCCGGGTCTCGATGCCCTGCTCGGTGAGCAACTCTCCGATCGCCAGCCGCTGGTGGCCATAGGATGCCATCCCGCCGGGACCCTCCAGCACTGCGACCACCGGCTCGCCGGCGTCAATTGCCTTGCCCGCGTTACGTAATGCCAGGGCCAGCTCGGCGCTCGTGTCCAGATAGCTCAGGCCGTGCTCGGCGGCGAAATCGCTGACCGCCGGGTGTCGCAGGTAGGCCTTTGGCAGCGGTCCGACCATGTCCAGGCCGCCGAGCGCGCTGCCGATGTTGAACTCGAGCAACTTGAAAGAGGAGCCGTCGTAGTAGATGTCGGCCCGGCCGTACAGCGGCGGAGCTCCGTCGCCGAGCAGCCGGCGCATCCACGCGCCGCGCCGGTCGTCGATGCCCAACGCCGCGCGGAACCGTTCGAAGTCCCCGTCGAAGCAGCGCTGCGGCAACGCGGTGACCAGGTCGAAGATGGTGACGAGATCCCTTCCGAAGGAATGGAATTCGGCCTCGTCGACCATGACCGGGCGGGGCAGCAGCCTCGGCCACGCCGCGCGCATGGTCTCCGAAACCTCGAGCTCGGCCAGCGCGCCGCGAAGCCGGCTGCCGCCAGTCGCGCATTCGGCCAGGTACGCCTCGGTGATCTGCTTAGCGCGTGCGGACATGATTGCCTCCGAAGTATGAAAGGTCAGACGGTCAGGGGTGCTTGGGCAGCGGCACGCGCCTGGCGGCGGTCGAGGATCACGCGGTACTGCATGAGGATCACGACGCCGAAGAGCAGGTAGATGCCGGCCATCCCGAGGGTGCTCAGGAATGCGCTCAAGCTGATCAGCAGCGAGTTGACCACCTGACCGAAACGGATGTGCAGGTAGTACGCGGCCATGTAGCGAGGCCGGCCGTCGTCCGGAGCCAGCTCCGCGAGCAGGCCCTGCTGCACCGGGGTGTTCATCAGCTCGCCCATGGTCAGCACCACGACGGCGAGCAGTAGGAGCCAGGCGGTGTTGGTGACCGCCAGCACCGCGAAGCCGCCCGCGTAGAGAGCGACGCCCACATAGACGCGGGTCCGGTCTGACAGCTGCCGAAGCAGCGAGTTGACCTTCAGCGCGAGCAGCACGACCAGGATGGTGTTCACCGCCTTGAGCACGCCGAGCATCTGCACGCCGTGCACGTCGCCGAACGGGAACACGTACTGGACCCCGAAGTCGTTCGACAGCCGGATGCCGATTGCGGTGCTCAGCTGCCCTTCGAGCGTCAGTATCAGGGTGGCGATGATGATGAGCCTGCGGAATATCGAGTCGGCCAGCACCACCTTGTATCCCTCGGCGAACTGAGCCCAGCCGCGAAGCTTGCCGGGTGCCGAGGCGGGGATCGTCGACGCTGGGCTGGACGCCGGCTTCGTCTCCGTCACCAGTAGCACGGTGACGAGAAGGGTGAAGCCCATGCCGACGGCGCCGCCCAGGATCACCGCGCCGAAGTGCGAGTTGTAGAGGAAGCCACCGAGCAGCGCACCGCCGCCGAGCGCGAGGTTGATCACCCAGTAGTTGACTGTGTAGATGTACTTGCGGTCCTCGGGCGGGGTGACGTCGATGATGGTCGAGTCGTTGGCAGGCAGCGCGAGGTTGGTCCCGAATTTGACTATGGCGTAGCTGAAGTACACCGCGAGCGGGCCCCAATCGGCGAAGAAGGCCGCGGCCATCAGCACCAGGAAGGCGGTGCCGATGAGGTCCCCGACGATGAGAACCGGCCGACGTCCCCACATCTCTGACAAGTGACCGCCGAGCAGCATGCCGAAGACCGCGAACACGGCGAACAGCAGGATCAGCGCGCCCGTGGTCGCTATTCCCACCCGGGCGGCGAGGTAGATCGCGATGAAGGTGAGGATCATCGCGTCGATCAGCTTGTGGACGAACGCCAGCCCGATCCTGACGCGGACATTGCGGTGCAAAGTCATGAACTTCCTCATCGCGTCACCACCTCTGCGTCGGCGCGACGTGAAAGGTTGTGGAGCTCAGTGTCTCCGGGGGTAGAAATCTAGGCATGGGAAGAATCTTCGTAACCGGGCGGCGGTTCCGTAATCGCCGGCAGGCCAGATTCCACTTGTCGGCGGGGAAGGTTGTCCTATCCGCGAGGTAAGCAACGGGCAAGTTTCGACGGGGGTCCGGACAGCGGCCAGCGCCCGAGTTCAGCCAAGGCCAAGTCGTATCCCCTTGGCACGGTTCATCGTTTTGAAAGCCGCTACGGAGATCGCGGGATGACGATCGAGTTGTCGATCTTTGGGATCGGTAGCCAACTCCATCGTCTGTACTCGACCCACTGGCGACGCAATTGGAGCGCGCCCGACGAAGGAGAACGATCATCAACGGATTCTCGAAGCTGGCGACTGCTGTCGCGGTGTCCGGTGGTCTTGCGCTGGCCGGATTGGGACCGGCAGCCACCGCATCCGCACAGGGCCCGAGCTACCAAGGTGGCAACTGTCCGCCCGGCGTCACGTGCACCCATTGGCTGCCGGGTCAGCCGCCCCCGCCCGGTGGTCAGGTGCTGACGTGGGACTGGAACGTCCCTCACGACTGGTACTGGAACTCCGAGGGCATTGTCGACGTCACGACCAACACCATGTATCCGTGGTCGGGCTCGCCGCATCCTGCTGCGCCGCCGCCTGCCCCCGTCGGTACGCCTCCGCCTCCGCTGACACCTCCGCCCGGAATGCCGTTCTGCAGCCCGCGCGGATCGCTGATCATCATCCCGCCGATCTGCGACGAGATCGGATGGGATTGGCCGCCGGGGTCACTGCGGCACTAGCGCCAGGGGTTGGCCCGCCGTCCGAAGATCTTCAGGACGGCGGGTCGATCCCTATCGGGCGCAGGCTAATTCGTGACTGTCGGGCTGCCGCCGACTGACGTTCGCGGGTTAGCTCTCCCCGGTTGGTTCTGGGCGAACGAGAAGCACGTGCCGTAGTTTCCGGCCGTGCAGGGAACGCCGTTGATCGTCGTGACGGGGCCACCCGACTGGTTCGTCGGCACGCCGTTGGCGTCGACGGGAGGATACCCGGAAGGGTCGGCAAGAGCGGCGGGTGCCGCAGCGATCGCCGCTGCGCACAGGCCGCCAAGGAGCACTCCGCTTAACCGCATGCCCCCAACGTACGCACGTTATTGGGATCGGTATCGGACATTGCGGTTTGTACTGAATTCATGAACAAGATTGCACGCTTGGCGGCGACGGCACTCGCGTCCGCCGTCCTGACAACAGCGATCGGTGTGGGATCCGGCGCATGGTCCGCAACCGCGCAAGGCGGATACAGCTGGTGTCCCGGCCAGCCGCTGCCCATGCACGGTCTTGGCTGGGACATGACGGTGTGCCATAGCTTCGTCACCGTCCCCTTCGGCACGGGAAACGTGCCGATGTTCGACGTCAACGGGAACACGATGCAGAGCCATCTCTGGATGGATTCGCCACCGCCGCCGCTGGGGCCGCCACCCCCGCTGCCTCCTCGGCCCGCGCATTGCCCGCCGTGGAACGTCATCATCGGACCGTCTGAGTGCGGTGGCCTGTAGAAGACCAACGCCTGGATCGACGCTACGTCCACCGCATCTGTTTCTTATCTGTCCAACTGTTCAGATGATGTTGTAATGTGAACGCGCGGGCCGGCCGCGGGCGAACGTCGATGCAGCACATCACGTAGTCCCCTGCTTCCGAGCGGTGGCCGACGCTTCGGTCGGCCCGCATGAAACTCTGCAGCCCCTTCGCTCCTCCACTCTGTCCGGGCCCCGCTGCGCCGGCCTCATCATCGAGGCGGAATAGGCACTGCGGCGCGTCCCTGAAGGCCGAAAGACCCTTCTGAAGGATGGCGGGACGGCGGACCGTGACTCAAGGACTGAACATCGGGAGCTGCGAGCGGTGCGGTCGCCCCGGACTGAGGGGGAATCATGGCTGCCGAGGCTCCCGCACGTTCCCCCGGTGAGAGTGCCCGGCCGTCAGGTGTTCCGGCCCTGAGCCGACCCCTTCAGGGGGTCGGGGGTTTGTTCGTGATGTCGGCCGACGCGGTGAAGTTCCTGTTCCACCGCCCCTTTCAAGGTCGAGAGTTCGTGGGCCAATCCTGGTTCATCGTGCGCGTCTCACTCGTGCCGACACTGTTGGTGGCGATCGACGCGTACGTGCGCTGCGAGATGCAGACCGCGCTACACCGACTGGCACGCGCACGCAGATTCCCTGTTATCGGCTGATCCGGCGAGCCTCAGGACAGCGGTGCGAGACCTGACCTGACGAGATTCACGCAGGTAGCGGTGATCCCGTTCAGGTCATCCGTGCAGCCGTGCCGGCCCCAGCTCTCCACGGCGGTCACCAGCGCCGCAGCCAGGGTCGCGCCTGCCACCTCTGCGAGCAGATCGATATCGGCCATCCCGGAATAGCGCTCGGCGACGAAACTGGTGATCACCCCGGCGAACGATGCCTGGACGACCCTCAGATGAGCCGCGATCCGCTCGGCACTGATCAGTTCCGTGCGCGCGCTCGCCGCCTGGCGGACCACCTCGAAGTCGTGGGGAAAACTGTCGACCGCGGCCAGCACGGCGTCGAACACCGACTCACTGGGCGGCCGCCGGGCCAACGCGTCCGACAGCCATTCGACCTGCGTCTCGTAATCGGCGAACAGCACGGCTTCCTTGGTCGGGAAATGCCGGAAGAAGGTCCGCTCGGTGACACCGGCCTCGCGCGCCAGCTCGGTCACAGTGACGTTGGAGAAGCCCTTGCTCGCGAAACTCGCCAGGGCGGCCCGTCGCAACGCCTGACGCGTCGTCAATCGTCGCAGCTCGTGCAGGTTCGGCGAGGTGGCCATAGCGCGGCGATCGTAACCCACCGCTCAGAGATTTTGTCAGTACTGACATATTTGTGTCAGCACTGACGTAATGTGCCCGCCATGAGTGACTACGACGCGATCGTCGTCGGTGCGGGCCACAACGGGCTCACCGCGGCCGCACTTCTGCAGCAGGCGGGGATGCGCACGGTGTGCCTCGAGGCGAACACCTACGCCGGCGGAATGGCGGCGACCGTCGAGCTGATCGACGGGTTCCGCTACGAGATCGCTGGCTCGGTGCAGTTCCCGATGCCACCTCAGATCGCCACGGAACTCGGACTGGACACACTGCCGACCGTCGAGTCCGAGGTGATGTCGGTCAATCTCGGTGACCACGGCGACGAGGCGATGATCTTCTACCGCGACCCGATGCAGTTCATGACCCACCTCGCCGAGAAGCACGGAGTCGACGCCGTCATGGGCATGGCGGGTCTTATCGGGTGGAGTCAGGGACCGTCAAAGGCACTCGGCCGCTTCGATGTCCGAACACCACCGAAGACGATCGACCAGATGTACGCATGCGCCGCCAACGAGGCCGAGCGCCAGGCCATCCACGATGTCCTCTTCGGCACCGCCATGGACGCCATCGACCGGTTCCTTCCCGATCGGCAGAAGCACGCCGTCATGCGCGGCATGCTCGCCTTCCTCGCCATCAACTCCACATATCGCGGTCCCTACACACCCGGCAGCGCAACGTGTCTGGCGTTCGCGCTGGCCGTCCCCGATGACACCACTGCGATGATGACGAAACTGGAGGGCGGGATCGGTGCGCTGTGTGACCACCTGCTCGAGCTGTTCGTCTCACACGGCGGAGAGGTCAAATACCGCGCGAAGGTCGACAAGATTCTCGTCACCGACGACCGCGTGACCGGCGTACGCCTGCGCGACGGCTCCGAGATCAGCGCACCGGTCGTGATTTCGAACCTGTCGCCAGACCACACGCTCGTCGACTTGGTCGGCGCCGACCGCCTGCCGGCCGATCTCGTCACCCGGTTGGGCGGGCGTGACCATCGAGCATCGTTCGTACAGCTGCATTTTGCGCTCGACGGTCTTCCGGAGTTCGCCCCGCCGTATGACTTCCTGAACGAGCCCGGCATGCAGGGATCAATCGGGATCTTCAACTCTCCGGAGCAACAGCAACGCGATTGGGACGAGTGCAGACGAGGAGTCATCCCCGACAACCCGTCGATGGGTATGCAGATTCCCTCGGTGCACGACCCGGCGATGGCGCCGCCGGGCAAGCACGCCGCCAGCGCATATGCCTACGCGTTTCCCGTGGAAGCGAGCCGTGACCAGCACGGCCATCTCAAGAACGAGATGGCCGAGAAGGTGATCGACAAGATCACCAGATATGCCCCGAATTTCCGCGACATCCTGATCCGCCACATCACCTTTGCGCCGTACCACATGCAGACGATGTTCGCCGCACCCTCGGGCGACTTCTGCCACGGTCTGCTGCACCCCGATCTGATGGGACCGAACCGGCCGGGCCCCAAGGGATTCCTCGATATGCCGGTCCCGATCGACGGGCTTTACCTCGGCGGTGCGGGATGCCACGGCGGTCCCGGCATCACGTTCATACCGGGATACAACGCGGGCCATCAAGTGCTCGACGACCGCACCTGACCCGCGCCTGTCACAAACTTCGGTCCTGCCCGGTCTCACCGTTGTACGCGAACACGACCGAAGGACTTCACATGACCAGCACAGCGTGGCGGACCGCGGTAACCGTGTTGCAAGAGGCGACGCCGCCCGATGTGGCAGCGGGTTCTCACGCGATGACGGTCCTCGTCGAATTTCCACCCGGTGACCCCGGAACTCCTCCGCACCGCCACAGCGGACCGGCGTTCGGTTATGTGCTCGAAGGGGAGATGCTGTTCGAACTCGAGGGTGAACCACCGCGCGTCGTCAAGGCAGGTGAAACCTTCTGGGAACCGGGTGGCGATGTCATCCACTACTCGGACGGCAACGCCCGCGACGACGTCAAGGTCCGCTTCCTCGTCACGATGCTGTGCGCGCCGGGCTGCCAGATGCTCACCCTCGTCGAAGACGACGAACTCGTCGCACGCCGGGATCGCCGCATCTCTGCCGCCAAAGCCTGAGTCGGAAAACAGATCCCGATGTCGAAGATCCTCTTGCAGACGACGATCACCCAACACGCCGACGATTGGGATGTCACCCGATTCTCGCTGTTGGCCGACGAATTGCGAACCGCGGGACACGATGTCACCGCGCGCAATCGCGCCAGCCGAAACGATGACGACCCCGTCTTGAGCCGGCTCGATGAACTCGACTACGACCAGCTGTGGCTGATGGCCGTCGATGTCGGCGACGGTCTGACCGGCACTGAGCTGACAGCCATCCTGCGTTTCCGCGAGAACGGCGGCGGGGTGCTGACCGCGCGCGACCATCAGGATCTCGGCAGCTGCCTGATCGGGCTCGGTTCCTTGGGTGCGGTCAACCATTTTCACGACCGGAACCCTGATCCGACCAGAATGCGCGACGACCAGGACACCCCCGCCATCTCATGGCCCAACTACCACTCCGGCGCCAACGGCGACTACCAGCCGGTCTTCACCGACGAACCCGTGCACGACTTGCTGCGCACCGGCCACAGCGCCAGCGGCCGGATCGAATGGTTTCCCGCCCACCCGCACGAGGGCGCGGTATCGGCCTGCGTGCCCAACGCGTCGGTGCTCGCACAGGGCCGCAGCAGCACATCCGGCCGCCGTTTCAGCCTCGCCGTCATACTCGACGGGGAGACCACGGCGGACGGCCTCCGGATGGGTCGCGCACTGGCGGCGTCGACCTTTCACCACTTCGCCGACTACAACTGGGACCTCGACTGTGGCGCACCCACTTTCGTCACCGAAACGGAGGGTACCGAGATCAGAGCAGACCCTTCTCGGATGACGGCATACAAGGACTACATCCGTAATATCGCCGCCTGGTTGCACTATCGTGGCGCAGATGCAACGGCCGGCGTTGGTTCTCTGTTCACTACTCCTCCTGATGACGTTCGTGCAGGCATGCGGCAGTCCGGACCAACCACCGCCGCCGCAGGCCGGCTCGGGTGACGCCGAATTTCGCGACCTCGCAGCGGACATTCTCGGGTACACCTACGAACAGGAACCGTCCTTCGCGACCACTCTTGGCATCCACCGATACGACGACCTGATCGCGGACTACTCCGCTGCGTCGGTGACGGCCGATAACGACGCCATCCGCTCGTTCCTGAAAAGGCTCGACGACATCGATATCGAATCCCTTTCCCTGGAAGCGCAACTCGACTACGAGCAGACGAAGCACACGTTGGACGGACGACTATTGCGCAATGAGGTCATCCGGCCCTGGGCCAAGGACCCCGACACCTACAGCAGCGGCATCGCCAACGATGCCTTCGTGATGATCTCGCGCACCTTCGCACCCCCCGAGCAACGGCTGCGATCGCTGACCGCGCGCTTGAAACTGATGCCGAATGTCTTGGCGGAGGCCCGAAAGAACCTGGACAACCCACCGCGGATCTACACCGAGATCGCGATCGAACAGATCGACGGCAACCGCGACTTCTTCGCCAAGGACGTACCTGCGGCGTTCTCCGATGTGAAAGACACCGCAGCCCTCACCGAGTTCTCGACGGCCAACGCCGCCGTCGTCGCGGCGCTCGACGACTACAAGGCGTGGCTGCAGAACGATCTCCTTCCACGGTCCAACGGTTCCTTCGCATACGGAGCCGACACCTACCAAAAGGTGTTGGCCGCCGACGAGATGATCACCACCCCGCTTCCCGACCTGCTCGCCATCGCCAACGAAGATCTGAAACGCAACAGGCGCGCATTCGCCGAAGCGGCGGGAAAAGTCGACCCCACCAAACCGCCAGCCGAGGTCCTGGCGGAGGTCGAAAAGGGCTACCCGCCGGCTTCCGAGCTGCTGGCCGTCACCCAGGACAACCTCGACGGTCTCATGCAGTTCGTGCGCGACAACCAGATCATCGACCTGCCGCCCGCGCCTCCGGCCCGCGTAGTCGAGACGCCGCCGTTCCTCCGCGCGACGACATCAGCATCGATGGACACTCCCGGACCGTTCGAGAAGGTCGCGACCGAGGCCTATTTCAACATGACGCTGCCGAATCCGGCGTGGCCGCAGGAGGAGCAGGACGACTTCATGACGGCCTGGTACCGGCAGATGATCAGCAATGTCTCGGTGCACGAGGTCTGGCCCGGCCACTACGTGCAATTCCTCTACGCGAAGACGTACCCGTCCGATGTCCGCAAGGTGTTCGCGACGGCAAGCAACTTCGAGGGCTGGGCGCACTACTGCGAACAGATGATGCTCGACGAAGGACTGCATGCCGATGATCCGCGCTACCGTCTGGCGGAGGTCCAGGACGCGTTGCTTCGCGACGTTCGTTTCATCGTCGGGATCAAGATGCACACCGAAGGCATGACGGTCGAGCAGGCGCGCGACATGTTCGTCAACGAGGCTTATGTACCCGCGGCGGTCGCGGAGTCCGAGGCGAAACGCGGAACCTCGGACGCCACCTACGGCTACTACACCATGGGCAAGTTGATGATCTTGAAGCTGCGCGAGGATTATAGACAGAAACTGGGCGATCGCTACTCCCTCAAGGACTTCCACGACGCGTTCATCAAACTCGGACCGCTGCCGTTGCCGCTCATCCGCAGGGCGATGCTCGGGGAAACCGGCAATCCGTTCTGACTACAGCCAGGTAGTCGACGAGGGTTCGAAGCGCAGCGGCACCGCTCGTGGGAGCCGCTGCCGCACGCCCGTGGATATCGAATCGACGAGCAGCGCGACGTAGCGCCGCCACCCGTCGTCGTCGGAATCCATCGTGGACAACACGGCGTAGAGCATTGCGATGAAGCGGGGCAGGTCGTCGGCGACCAGATCGGCTCTGATCACCCCCGCCTCCTGGCCTCGGGCGGCGAGTTCAGCCAGCGCGCCGTTCAGCTCCGTGGAGATGTCAGACCGCAGCGATCCGGCTCGCCTGGCCGCGGTCAGCAGGTGGTGTTCGCGCGCGCCCAGTGAGATCGCCGCCTCGATCAGAGCCACCAGTCCACGCATCGGATCCTTGTCCGCGCGGGCCTTGACGATCACCGGCATGAGGTCCTCGGCGATACTTTGATCCAATGCCGCGCTGATCAAGTCGCCCTTCGTCGGGAACCGTCGATACAGCGTTCGCTCGCCGACGCCCGCTCGGCGCGCGATGGCTTCCAGCGGCGCGTCGGATCCCAGTTCGCCGTACACGTCCCGTGCGGCGCGAAGAATTCGCTCGGCGTTGCGCGCCGCATCGGCGCGCAACGGACGATCGGCCACCTCGGTCATCACCCCATGGTAACTGACAGTTGACTGCTACTTGCGTGGGTCTTACGCTCTGGGCAATTGGCAGAGCACTGACACTTAACAGGAAACGCCGGTGACATCAACGACTTCCGAGATCGCGTCCGACCTCCCCGCCATCCCGGCTGAGCGCTCGGCGACCTGCCCGCTGCGTCCGCCTGCCGAGTTCACGCAATGGCGCGACGAGCCGGGCCTGCAACGGGCGATCTACCAGGGCAGGCCCACGTGGGTGGTCAGCAGGTACGAGGACATCAGAGCCGCACTCGTCGATCCGCGGCTGTCCGCGGAGACCATCCCCGAGGCGATGCTTCCCAAGGACAGCGAGAACAACACCCCAATCATGTTCGCGCGCGTCGACGACCCCGAACACCATCGCATCCGGCGAATGCTGACCCGAGACTTCACCTTTCGACGGGTCGACGCTATGCGACCCCAGATCCAGGAGATCGTCGACCGGTACCTCGACGCGATGCTCGCCGCCGGTCCACCTGCCGACCTCGTGCGCGCCTTCGCACTACCTGTGCCGTCGCTCGTCATCGCACACCTGCTAGGGGTGCCCGACGACGACCTCGAGTTGTTCCACCACCACACGACGGTAGGGCTGGACGTTCGCACCTCCGACGAGGAGAAGGCAAAGGCCTTCGGCGAGATGTTCGCCTACATCGCCGAGTTGGTCGAGCGCAAGGAACATGAGCCCGGCGACGATCTGCTCAGTCGGCTCGTCACCGGCCATGTGGTCAACGGTGACATCAGCCGGGAGACCGCCACCGTCACCGGAGCCATCATGATGCAGGCCGGACACGAGACCACCGCCAATATGATCGCGCTGGGAACCGTTGCACTGATGGAACATCGGGAGACATACGAGCTACTCGGACGCACCGAGGATCCTGCCGTCATCGCGAACATCGTCGAGGAGATGATGCGTTACCTGGCCATCGTCCACAGCCAGGTCGACCGGATCGCCACCGAGGATCTCATCCTCGGCGGTCAGCAGATCCACGCAGGCGACTGGCTCGTGATGAACATCCCCGCCGGAAACTGGGACCCGACCTTCATCGACAACCCCGAGGTATTCGACGGCGACCGAAATACACGCGGGCACTTGGGTTTCGGCTACGGCGTACACCAGTGCATCGGCGCGAACCTCGCCAGGGCGGAGATGCAGATTGCGTTTCCTACGCTGGCCCGCCGCGTGCCGGGGCTGCAATTGGCCGTCGGCACAGAACAATTGAGGTTCAAGGGGGAATCCGGGATCTACGGCATGAAGGAGCTACCCGTCACATGGTGAGCACGCCCGACGAGCTGCGATTCGACGGACAGGTCGCAGTGATCAGCGGTGCGGGCGGTGGTCTGGGCAGGCAGTACGCCCTGCTGCTGGCGGCTCGCGGCGCGCGCGTCGTCGTCAACGACATCGGTGGTTCGGTAACCGGTGACGGTGCCGACAATGCCGCCGCCAGCCGTGTCGCCGACGAGATCACGACTCTGGGCGGCGAAGCCGTCGCCGACAACCACAGCGTGACGACGCCCAGCGGTGGGCAGGCGATCATCGACGCCGCCATCGACGCGTGGGGACGGGTCGACATCCTGATCAACAACGCGGGCATCGTGCGCGACGCCCCCTTCGAGGACATCACCGCCGACCGTCTCGACCCGCTCGTGGACGTACACCTCAAGGGCGCCTTCAATCTGACCCGGCCGGCGTACAAGGTGATGCGCGATCAGGGCTATGGCCGCATCCTCAACACCTGCTCTGCGGCGGGACTTCTCGGTGCCGAGCGGATGGCCAACTACGGAGCGGCCAAGACCGGATTGGTCGGCTTGACCCGGGTGCTGGCGGCCGAGGGCGCCGACCGTGACATCAGAGTGAACGCCATCGCGCCGATCGCGTACACGCGCATGCTGCAGCATTCGGTGGACACGGCGCCGCAACAGGATGACGCGGAGGCACAGGCGATCCTCGACGAGCTCGCCGGCCAGTACCTTTCGCGGCTCGATCCCGCACTCGTGGCACCGGTTGCGGCCTTCCTGACACACCGGGACTGTCCGGTGTCCGGCGAGATCTACACCGTCGGTGCGGGTCATGTGTCGCGCCTCTTCATCGGCAGGACGAAGGGTTTCTACAAGCCCGACCTGTCGATCGAGGACGTACGCGACAACCTCACCACGATCCGTGACGAAACCGGCTACACCGTGCCAGGCGGACCTGCCGATGAGATGGCCGAGTTGTTCGCAACGCTTATGGCGACGGCGCCGGCGCCTGGATCGGGCCCGCCATAGGCATCGGCGCAGGTCCGGGTGCAGGCGCGGGCATGGGGACCGGAGCGGGTGCCGGGGCGGGCGGTACCGGATTGAGCGAGGAAAGGCGCGTGAGTCGCTCCACGACATAGGCCGCCGCGTCATTGGTGCTTCCGTTCACGCCGTACATCGCGTGAGCGAAGCTCGGCGGACCGGCCGGTGCCCCGTTGCAGATGTTGTCGTCGGGCGCACACACCTTGAGGGTCTTCTCGACGTACGAGGGCCCGATCGTGATGGGTGGGGCGCCTCCGCTGCTCAAGAACTCCGGTGACGGCAGCCCGATCAGGACCACGGCGGCGACATGGTCGGCCACCTCCGACGGCATCGGATTGGGGATGAACTCGCGGTACTCGGCAGGAATCTCCTGCGGGATTTCGGCCGACGTCACGTAGCCGGCGAGAGCCGCGCCCTGTGAGAATCCGCCAAGCACGATCTGGGTGTCGGGACAGTTCGCCGCGGTCGCCTCGATATGGGTACCCGCATCGCGGATTCCGTCGACGACGGTCCTGGCGAACGCGATTCGATCGCCCATGAAGTCGCTGCTGGCCGCGTAGTTGACCGGATAGACGTTCATGGACCTGGACCCGGCCTGCGCGCGAAGCGCGTCGACGAAAGCCTGACCGACCCCGCCGACGCCCGGTGCCTCGGCGGTCCCACGGGCGAACACCACCTCGACGTCGGGACAGCCCTGTGCGCCGGCGGAGGGGGTGGGCGCTAAGAGCAACGCTGCGGCAGACATGACGGCCACGGCGAGCAAATGAAGAAGTCTCGAAACCATGCTCGTCTGTACCCCCTTTGGTCAGGGTTAACTCAGGGCGATTTCGGTTCGCTGATCTTCACTAGCATCTTGCCGATATTCGCCCCGGTGAACAACCCGTTCATGGCGTCGACGCAGGATTCGATGCCGACATAGATCGTTTCGCGGTGAACCAGCTTCCCCTCGTCGGCCCACTGCCGCAGCGGCCCGAATGCCTCCTCGAACCGGCCCCATTCATCGAGGGCATTGAATCCCTGCATCGTGGCCGTTTTCGACAGCAGATTCACGTAGTTGGCAGGGCCGGGGTGCTCGCCGGTCAGGTAACTGGAGATGACGCCGCACAACACGACGCGCGCCTTCGGCGCCAGCCGGCCCAACACGGCGTCCAGAATCGGGCCACCGACGTTGTCGAAATAGACGTCGACCCCGCGGGGGCAGTGTTCCTTGAGCGCGGCTTTCATGTTGTCCGCCCGATAGTCGATGCACGCGTCGAACCCGAAGTCCTCGACCACCGCCTTGCACTTCTCCGGTCCGCCGGCGATGCCGACGACCCTGGCGCCGGCGATCTTCGCGATCTGTCCGGCCACCGACCCGGTCGCGCCCGCAGCGGCCGAGACGACGACGGTCTCGCCCTCCTTCGGCTTACCGATGCCCACCATCCCGAAGTACGCGGTCGCACCCGTGGGGCCGTAAACCGACATCGCCGCGAGCTGGTCGACCTTGTCCTGCGGACCAGGCACCGGTGTGGTGAAGATGTCGTCCCGGCAGATCACGTATTCCTGAAAACCCGTCAGTGTCGTGACGACGTCGCCGACGGCATATGCGTCGCAACGCGATTCGACGACCTCCCCGATGCCCGCCGCTCGGATGACCTCGCCGATCTGTACCGGCGGCAGATAACCCGGCTGGTCGTTCAGCCAGGTGCGGGCAGCGGCGTCGATGCCGACGTAAGTCGTGCGGATCAGCGCCTCCCCGTCGGCGGGCTGCGGTGCAGGGGTGCTGACCAATTCGGTGTCTCCGGGGGCGACGAGGCCCGTCGGTCGCCGACGCAACAGGATCTGGCGGTTCATCAGCTCGACCACGATCGTGAAACTACCTGTCCACGATCTCGCGCATGAAGCGTTGACTCGCAACGAGGTAGCAGATGATCGCGACGATTTGCGCCACCGGAACGAGGAGCAGCGCCCGGCCCAGCGACATGTTGCCGAGGTCGCCCTTGAGCGTGTCGCTGATGACGCCGGTCAGGAACGGCCCCGCGGATCCGACCATGGCGCCGAAGAACAGGAAGATCGCCGACGCCGTGGCGCGCTGTTCGGCGCGCGCCAGCCGCTGAATCGCGGCGATCGACGGCGCCATGTGCGCTGTCCCGATGACGTAGCTCAATGCCAGGAACCAGACGCACAGCGTTTGGCTCTCGACGACGAAGGCCAGCGCCGAAAAGGGGACCAACGCGGTGGTCATTGCGGCTACCAGCCACAGCGACCAACGAGGATCCTTCGCCGACAGGCTGTCGGCGACACGGCCGACGATCAGCAGGCTCAAGATGCCGGTCAGACCGCTGGCGATGCCGTACTGCAAGCCCACCTCTGCCAGCGACATCCCGCGCGTCCGGATCAAGTAGGCGGGGGCGAAGGTCGTCAGCGAATATCCGGCGAACGAGATGAACGCGGCGCCGACGACGACGGCGAGGAAGCTCGGCTTGCGCAGCAGATCCCGCACTCTTGCCGTCTGAACCACGTCGTCGCGCGCGGGTGCGACCGGCATCGGCTGGCGGCGGCCGAGGACGAGGAGCACAAGCGGGGCGAACACCACACTGATCGCGCCCATCACCACGAACGCCGTCCGCCATCCGAGCGACTGCGCCAGCAGCCCGCCGCCGATCAGGCTGGCGGCACTGGACAACGGTATCGACAAGGTGATGACGGCCAATGGGGCGGCGCGGCGTTCCGGTGGGAAGTTTCGCGCCACGTACGCATGCGCGGCAGGCGTGCTGCCCGCCTCCCCCACCGCGACTCCGACACGGGTGAGCGCAAGCCCCAAGGCCGACTGCACGGCACCGCCGAGCATCGTCATGACACCCCACAACGTCAGACATGAGGAGATCACCAAACCGAACGCCCCGCGGTCGGCGATCCGGGCGATCACCAAGCCGAGCACCGCGTACACCGCCAGGAACCAGAACCCGTTGATGACACCGATTGCGGTGTCGGACAACGCCAGATCTTCCTTGATCGGCTCCGCGAGCACGGCGGGCAGGAATCGGTCGGCGTAGTTGAGCGTGCCCACGATCGCGAGCAACGCAACAGCAGCCCAAGCACGCCGCGGTCGATGAGGCGTCACCTGCGTATGGACGAGAGTCATCCGCCGAAGCTTCACAGATCGCGTTCTGCATGTCACGCGAGGAGCCGTGGACATCTGGTGTAAAAGGAGAGCCATGGCAGAAGCTGGTGTCTGGGTGGTGTGGGGGATTCCCACGCGGGGACGTGAAACGCAGGCCCTCGCCTTCCTCAAGGACAAGCTGACCGGGTATCTCGAAGAACTCAAGCGTGACGGGCGGATCGAGCGATTCGATGCCGTGATCCTCAAGCCGCGGAGTAACGAGTTAGGGGGATTCGTCCTCATTCAGGGCACCCGGCAGCAAATAGACGGCCTGCGTCAGGACAAACAATTCGAGACGTATGCCTTTCAGGTGCAGGCCATCGCTGACCACGTCAACATCTACGAGGCCTGGGTCGGGGACGGTCTGCCCTATGCGTTCGGCCTGTACGAGGACGCGCTGCGGGATGCCGGCTTGATGTCTTAGCCGAGAGAAAGCACGCCGAGCTAACTTTCTGGCAAAACGCCACCAAGATCACCGCCACAGCGACCACTGTGAATTCTGGGACGATTGGCGGATTTTGCTGTGCAGACGGGCTGTGTGCTATCTAATTGACGATGACGTCGGGTCGGGGGGCCATTTCGCCATGTGAAAGGTAAGGGCATGGGACCTGCCACCTATATCGGCCGCGTCGGCGGGCTGGCCGTCGCTCTGGGCGTCGGCACAGCAATTGCCACGGGCCACGGCATAGCCGCAGCGCAGACGTCGGATTCATCGGCGCCCTCGTCCGATTCCTCGACCGAAAACACGTCGAACCCGGACTCGACGACCGGCAGTACGTCGACCCCCGGCGTCTCCACCGCCAACACACCCACCATCGGCACGTCGACGATCGACTCGTCGAACACCGAAACGAAAAAGTCCGACGACGACGACACCGACAAGAACGAGACACGGGGCGCCGTCGAACCCGGCCAGGTGAGTGCTCAGACGAACACCGGAACGCTCGGTACATCGGAACCTGCCCCGGCCACGGAAAAAGAAGAGGCACCGAAGACCGAACCGGAGGCATCCGGAGAACAGCCCGCGACCGAAGAAGAAAAAGAGCCGGTCGTCGAAGAAGAACCGGTCGAAAGGGTCGTCGAGAAGGACGACACAACGGGAGACACGACGAAGCTCGACGACAAGAAGTCGAACAACGATCCCATATCGAGCCCCCCACAGCAGTCCGGCGCGGTCACCACGACGCTGACCGGCCAATCAACGACGAACCCCGGCTCGACGGATCAGGAGGAAGTCGTCGGCGCCGCGACATTCGTCGACGCGCGCGTCCTCGCCGCATCGGGTCCGTTGAACGTCTCGCCGATGCTGGCCGCCCAGACGGTGGAAGACGTCGTCGTCGCCCCCGAGACCGATCCCGATCTGCTCACCCAGGTTGTCGAGGTCGTGTCGAACGTCGTCGACTCGTTGCTCAATCCGCTTGCGGGAGATGTGCCGATCGATCCTGCCGCGCCGCTGGCGTGGGGTCTGCTTGCCTTCGCCCGCCGCGAGGTGGACGACCTGGTCAATGCGCTCACCGAGGGCACGGAGGAGGACATGACGCTCGCCCCCGTTCAGACCATGAGCCTGGCGCTTGCGGCACCCGCACCAGCACCTCCGCCACGGCCGGGCTTCCCTGCGCCCGGTCAATACCTCAGCGTGTCAACGCAATTCGTCGACTGGATCACCGGGAACAACCCAGCGAACAACACCCAGTACGAGTGGGGCGTCACGGGCACCGACCTCGGCATCATGTGGGACAACGGCATGATCGACGACCCGAATACCCCCGACGTGAACGAACATCAGGTTCTGATCGCATTCGGTGACACCTTCGGCGTGGGCGGCATGGCCTCGGGAACCCATTGGCGATCCAACGTCCTGTTCCGCAGCGTCGACGCCGATCTGTTCAACGGCCTCGACTTCACTGACCCGGAGTGGTTCACCGGCAGTGACTTCGGCGGATCACCGTTGACCTATGTCCCTTCCGGTGCGCCGTACCAGTACATGGCACGGCAGATCATCTTCCCCGAGGGACTGCCCGCCGGGATCACGCTGATTCCGACCGCAGGCATCTCGGTGCCGACGCCGGGCACCGAATACAACGTGACGCAGTACATCAGCTTCATGTCGGTCACCCAGTGGGGCGCTCCGGGAGTTTGGACGACGAACTACTCGGCGATCGCCTACTCCGAAGACAACGGCGAGACATGGAAGGTCGCCCCGCAGAGCGTCCGCTACAACAACGCGACGACCGGCAACCAGAACTTCCAGCAGATGGCGTTCGTCCGAGCGGACGGCTACGTCTACGCGTACGGGACACCCAACGGTCGGCAGGGTGCGGCCTATGTTGCCCGCGTCGCCGAACGCGACATCCTCGACCTGAGCAAGTACGAGTACTACAGCGCGGGCAGTGCCGGTGGGATGTTCGGCGTCGGCGCCACGCCGGCCGGATGGGTCAAGGGCAATCCCGCGGCCGCGACGCCGATCTTCGGCCAGTCGACGACGACGCCGGGGGCTTGTGGAGCCGTCAACGTCAACCCGGGCAGCGCGGTCAGCGAGATGTCCGTGCAGTACAACCAGCAGCTGAAGAAATTCGTCGCGCTGCACGGCGACCGGAACAACAACATCGTCATGCGAACCTCCGACCGGCCGGAAGGCGGATGGTCCGGACCGACCGTGCTGATGTCCCAGCAGAACGGCGGAATCTATGCGCCGATGATGCATCCGTGGTCGCCGTCGACGCAGGGCACCGGGACCGACCTGTACTGGAACCTCTCGTTGTGGTCCGAGTACAACGTCATGTTGATGAAGACAGATCTCAGCAAGGTGAAGTGAGAATGAAACGCGCCGTGGCGGGAGTATTTGCGGCCGTGGCCGTACTGTCACCAGCCATCGCCACCGCCGACCCGGTTGCGCCCCAGGCGAATACGCCTTGCCCTCCAGACGCCGCCGGGGCGGCGACCCGGCCCGCGGACGCGAAGATGCCGCTCGTGTGCGCGGGCGGCAGCTGGCAGGCGGTGACGACGCCGCAGCCTCCGAACGACCGTTGGCTCAGCGTGGGTCCGCCGATCTCACTGAACGGCAACGGCAGGCAGAACCCGGACGTCCAGTCCGGCGACTGGACCGCAACACCGCGCAGCGCGAACACCCGCTGCCGCGCCGAACAGGTGATCGTCCTCGGTCCCGGCGTCCTGGCGGCACCCGAGGTCGCCGAGGGCGAGGCGGGCCAACCCCTCGACATCACATTCCAGCCGAGGTTGTTCAAACTGCAACTAAGTGGTGACTGTCTCTGGACTCGACGGGGTTAGGTTCGGAACTAACGGGGTAGTAAGCCAGCATGCAGGACGCGATTGAAACAGCCGACATCACACTCTGCGGCGGATGTGGTTATCCAACCTTTGGCGCTCAGGTGTGTGCGTTCTGCTTACCGTTCACCGAGCAGCCCGCCGCCTGACGGCGCACCGGGGAATCACCTCACCTAATTCACAGCGACATCGAGGATCGGGTTGTCGGAGTACGCGCCCGGCGCATCGAAGTGCCACCACTCACCCTTGTAGACCGTGAACCCGCCTGCGGCCATCGCGTCGCGGAGTCGGGCGCGGTTCGCTTGCGCCGCCGCGCTCACCCCGTCGGTGGCATACGCGTTGGCACGCGGGGTGAACTCGTCGAAACCGGTGCCCATGTCCACCAGCTTCCCGCCGTGCGACAGCGTCACATCAACCGACAGTCCCGCTTCGTGGCTGTGCGCGTACGGCCCGGGCTTGCTGACCCAGCCGGGTTCGGATACCGCGTCATACATCCGAATCTGGACATCGTGCGGTCGGTAGCAGTCCCAGAAGACCAGCGCGTCTCCGTCGGACCGCAGCGAGTCGGCCGCCGTCGCGAGGCCGGCCGCCATCGCCTTGTCGACGAGGCACCTGGCGTCGGCGGGATACAGCTGCTGCCCGACGAAGTTGTCGGGCGTCGCGTACCGAAGATCGATGACAGCGTCGGGGACGACAGTGCGGACGTCGACCAGGCCGGCGGCGCGCGCGTCCTCCGAGACCGGCGGAATCGGCTGGTCAGGATCTGCCGCGGCCACACCATGGGCGCTGCCGGCCAGCCCGCAGACGGTGAGTAGAGCTGCAATGACCCGTCGCACGCCTGGCCTCCTTCGTCCAGTGGGGTAGTCGCCTACGCTAGTCCCCTCCCCTGCCCGGGATCGACCATCGAGGTGTCCTTCAGACGATGCGAGGAGACCGAAGATGACCACCGCTCTCGACCTACCCACCGTCGATTACGAGAACGCGCCCGATCCGCACGAAGCGCATCGAAGGCTCGGCGAAGCACTGCGCCGGTCACCGATCGCGATGGGGGCGCACGGCCCGGAGATTCTGAGTTACGAACTGGCCCGCGCCGTGCTTCGCGACAACCGGTTGTGCGTGCCCGAGGGCCTTGGCCTCGAGACGCAAGGCATCACCTCGGGCCCGATGTGGGACCGCGCCAGCTCAACACTGTTGAGCATGAACGGCGAGGACCATTCGCGACTGCGTCGACTCGTGTCCAAGGCGTTCACCCCGCGTGCGGTCGCCCGGCTCGACACGGTCATCACCGACATCATCACGCAGCTGGTCGACCCCTTACTCCACGCAGGCCGATGCGAAATCGTCGAGGACATCGCCCGCCCCTACCCGGTTCCCGTGATCGCGGAGCTTCTCGGAGCCCCGAGCGAGGACTGGAAACTGTTCTCGGAGTGGGCCGATGACTTCTTCAAGCTGTTCAGTTGGAACGTCGCCGAACACGAGCAGGTGATCCTGCAGGCGTGGGCGGAGTTGGACGGTTACATCGACAACATGGTGGCCGAACGACGCCACTCGCTGACCGACGACCTGATCTCGGAGCTGATCCGCGCCGAGGACGACGGCGACCGGCTGACGACCCCCGAGCTGCGCATGCTCGCGGCGGGAATCCTGATGGCCGGCACCGACACCACCCGCAACCAGCTCGCGGCGGCGATAGACGTCATGTGCGACCACCCCGACCAGTGGGAGTTGCTGGCCGAGCATCCGGAACTGGCGATGAACGCGGTCGAGGAGCTGATGCGCTTCCACCCCGTCGTTTTCGGCGCGATGCGCATGACGATCGAGGATGTCGAGTACGCGGGCGTGAGAATCCCGGCGGGCACCTTCGTCATGGTCAACACCGCCGCGGGCAACAGGGACCCCGAGGTGTTCGACGAGCCCGACCGGCTGGACATCACCAGGAAGGGCGCGGCGCCCATGCAGACGTTCGGCGCCGGTGCCCATTACTGCCTCGGCGCGAACCTGGCCCGCCGCGAACTGGCCGAAGCGCTGGTGGTCATGACGCGCCGGATGACGAATCTGCGTCGGACGGCACCCGTGCAATGGAAGCCGTTGGTCGGCATCACCGGCCCCGCGGTGCTGCCCGTCGCATTCGACCAACGCTAGGTGACCCAGGGCGATGCTGAGCATCTGCCCAGCCGCGGCGCGGGTCGGGCTTACAGTTAGACCGTGCGCGACGTTTTGGACCAGTTGCTGTCGGTATGGCGGACCGGCGGCACTGCCGGTGTCGCCACCGTCGTGCGTACGATCCGATCCGCGCCGCGGCAACCGGGCGCCACGATGCTCGTCAGCCCCGACGGCTCGGTGACCGGCTCGGTATCCGGTGGCTGCGTCGAGGCGGCCGTCTACGAACTGGCCAACGATGTGGTCTCGTCCGGGCGGCCGGAGCTGCAGCGCTACGGCGTCACCGATGACGATGCGTTCGAGGTCGGGCTGACCTGTGGCGGCATCATCGACATCTTCGCCGAGCCGATGTCGCGCGAGACGTTCCCCCAACTGGAGGCGATCGCCGACGACCTCGCCGCACACCGTCCGACGGCCGTCGCGACAGTGATCGCGCACCCCGACCCACTGTGGATCGGGCGCAGGTTGATCGTCGGGCAGCACACCACCGACGGATCATTGGGATCAGACCGCGCCGATGCCGCGGTCGCCGACGACGTTCGTGGCCTGCTCGCCGCGGGCCGGTCGACCGTGCTGTCCTACGGCGCCGACGGCCAGCGCCAGGAGTCCGGCATGGAGGTGTTCGTCGCCAGCCACGCTCCGCGTCCGCGGATGATCATCTTCGGCGCGATCGACTTCGCGTCAGCGCTGGCGCGACAAGCCGCGTTCCTCGGCTATCGCGTGACGGTGTGCGATGCGCGGCCGCTGTTCGCGACCGCGGCTCGGTTCCCGGATGCCGACGAGGTCGTCGTCGCGTGGCCGGACCGCTACCTCTCCGAACAGGCGGCGGCGGGCGAGATCGACACCCGCACCGCAATCTGCGTGCTCACGCACGACCCCAAGTTCGACGTGCCGGCCCTTTCGGTGGCGTTGCGGCTGCCGCAGGTCGGGTACATCGGCGTGATGGGCTCGCGACGCACTCACGACGACCGCGTCGAACGCCTGCGCGAGGCCGGACTCACCGACGCGGAAGTGGGCAAGCTGTCCAGTCCGATCGGCCTCGACCTGGGCGCACGCACCCCCGAGGAGACGGCTGTGTCGATCGCCGCGGAGATCATCGCGCGCCGATGGGGCGGCGGTGGCCACCCCCTGAGCTACACCGAGGGCCGGATCCACCATGAGGCATGAGACAAACGTTGCGGTAATGTCGCTCTCCACTTCAGGTAAAGCGATTATCGCTGTACGATAACGAGGCTCTTCAACCAGCGCAGGCCCCCGGATTGGAGCGAGAAGCGTGGCGTACGCAGGGACCCGAGTCGCCCGCGTCGAGGACACCCGATTGCTCACCGGCCACGGGACGTTCGTCGACGACATCACCCGCCCTGGCATGCTGCATGCCTGCTTTGTGCGCAGCCCGTTCGCCAGGGCCCGCATCAAGGGCATCGACACCGCCGCCGCGCTGCAGCTGCCCGGTGTGCGCGCCGTGTTCACGGCCGCCGACCTCAACCCCGAGGTCAAGGAAGCCTGGCACGCGGTCGCGGGCAAGGACGTCGCGGACACTCCCCGGCCGCCGCTCGCGGAGAGCGAGGCGAAGTTCGTCGGCGATCCCGTCGCACTGGTCGTCGCGGAGAGCCGCTACATCGCCGAGGACGCCGTCGAGTTGGTGGACGTCGACTACGAGCCGCTGCCCGCGGTCGCCGACTTCACGAAGGCCATCGGTTCGGATGTGGTGGTGCACGAGGCCTACCCGGACAACGTGGCCGGCGGGATGGGCGGCGCGCCACCGGATGAGGAAACGTTCTCGTCCGCGGCGCATGTCGCCTCTGCGAACGTCTATCAGCAGATCTACGCGCCGGTGCCGATGGAGACGCGCGGCCTCGTTGTCGAGTGGGTCGCGGCGACCTCGGAGCTGACGCTGTGGGCGTCGACCCAGACGCCGCACGAGCTGCGCGCGTTCTGCGCACGCCTGCTCGGCATCCCCGCCCAGGGCGTGCGCGTGATCATGCGCGACACCGGCGGCGGCTTCGGACAGAAGGTCGTGCCGATGCGCGAGGACATGTGCATCATGCTCGCCGCGCGCAAGATCCCGGCGGCGTCGAACGCGCCTTTGGGCGCAGCGGCGCTGAAGTGGATCGAGGATCGGCGCGAGAACCTGATGTCGGCGGGGCAGGCGCGGCACGTCGATGGCACGTCGCGGGTTGCTCTCGACGAGGACGGCAACATCCTCGCTGTCGACGTCGACTTCACCTACGACATCGGCGCGTACCCGACGCCGTACCCCGTGCTGACCACCGCCGCCGTCGGAATGTTCTTCCCGGGCCCGTACCGCGTGCCCAAAGCCAGCTTCAACTACAAAACGGTCTTCTCGAACACCGCGGGCCTCGCCGCATATCGCGGACCGTGGCAGTACGAGACGCTGGCACGCGAGGTGCTGCTGGACATCGCGGCACGCAAGATGGACATGGACCCCGTCGACCTTCGCCGCAAGAACCTGCTGCGCCGCGACGAGATGCCGTACTTCAACCCCAATGGCATGCCCTATGACCACGTGGCCCCGGTGGAGACCTTCGAGCAAGCCGTGAAAATCCTTGACCACGAAGGTTTTCGCAAGGAGCAGGCCGATGCGCTTGCCGAGGGCCGGTACATCGGCCTCGGCTTCTCGGCGTACATCGAGCCGACCGGCGCCGCGACCGGACACCTCGGCACCGAGGGCTGCACCATTCGCATGGAGCCCACGGGCAAGGTCAACGTCTACGTGAACGGCGGGTCGACGGGAAACAGCATCGAGACCACCGTCGTGCAGCTGACGGCTGACGCGCTGGGTGCCGACATCAGCGATGTCGCCACGATTCAGGGGGACACCGCGGTGACGCCGTACGGCGCCGGCTCGCAGGGCAGTCGCAGCGGGCCGATGACAGCGGGTGCGGTCAACGAGGCCGGCGGCATACTGCGCAGCCAGATCCTCGCGATCGCCGCTCAGATGCTCGGCATCGACGCCGACGACATCGAACTCGGCGGCTCGAAAGCCTTTGCGCGGGACGACACCTCGAAGCGTGTTACTTTTGCCGACATCGCCAATCGCTCGTATTACGAACCCGGCCAGCTCGGCGGGGTCTCTCCGACGCTGGAGGCCACGGCGCGCTTCGTGTCGCCGCCGGAGGCGATGATCCACTGGGCCAACGCCACGCATGCCTGCACATGCGAGGTCGACGTCGAGACCGGCCACGTGAAGTTGACGCGCTACATCGTCAGTGAGGACGTCGGTCCGATGATCAATCCGAATGTGGTGGAGGGTCAGATCGCGGGCGGGACCGTGCAGGGCATCGGCGGCGCGCTGCTCGAGGACATGGTCTACGACAACGACGGAAATCCCTTGTCCTCAACATTTGTCGACTATCTGCTGCCGACGGCCACCGAGGTGCCGCCGATCGAGTTCGGCCACGTCGAGATCCCCGGTCCCGGAGTCGGCGGATACAAGGGCTGCGGCGAGGGTGGCGCCATCGGAGCGACGCCCGCGGTCATCAATGCGATCAACGACGCGCTGGCGCCGCTCGGCGTCACTCTCACCCGTCTTCCTGCCAGTCCATCAGCCATCGTTGCCCTCATCGAGGAGGCCCAATAGTGGAGTTGAACAACGAATTCCGTGTCGCGGTGCCCGCCGCGAAGGCGTGGGAGGTGCTCACCGATGTCGAACGCGTCGCCCCATGCATTCCCGGCGCACAACTGCTGTCGGTGGACGGTGACGAGTTCACCGGAGCGGTGAAGGTCAAGGTCGGCCCGATCACCGTGTCCTACAAGGGCGAAGCGGCCTTCCAGGAGAAGGACCGCGCGGCGCAGCGAGTCGTCATCAAGGCGAACGGCAAGGAGACCCGCGGCAACGGCAATGCCGCTGCGGTCGTCACCGCCGCGCTCAGGGACGAGGGTGACGCCACCACCGTTGTCATCACCACGGACCTGACCATCTCGGGTAAGGCCGCCCAGTTCGGCCGGGGCGTGCTTGCCGACGTGTCCAGCAGTCTGATCGGGCAGTTCGCCAAGAACCTCGAGGCCGATCTGCTCGGCGGGTCTACGGCGACCGAAGCGCCTACCGCTGAAACCGCAACTGCGGCAGCACAACCGGACAATGCCATCGACTCCCTCACCCTGGTCAAGGCGGTCGCGCCGTCGCTGGCCAAGCGGTACGGGCCCATCGTGGCCGCGGTCGCTGCCGGTGCCGCGGTCGGCTTTCTGTTGGGACGGCGCAAGCGCAAGTCCCCCGCCGCGGAGGTCACCGAGGATATGCAGGCGGCGTTGTCGCGGCTGCTCGGCTCGGTGTCACCGCCGGAGCGGCTCAGGCCATGAAAGCTGCCCCCTTCGCCTATCACCGCCCGGATTCCGTCAAGGAGGCCGCCGACCTTCTCGACGAGTTCGGCGACGACGGCAAGATCCTGGCCGGCGGCCAGAGCCTCGTGCCGATGCTCGCGATGCGGCTGACGCATTTCGAGAACTTGGTCGACATCTCGAAGATCGACGAACTGCAGAGCATCGATCTGCGCGACGGCCAGGTCCGCATCGGGGCAGGCACCCCGCACGCATTCGTCGGCATGGACGACGAAGTCGCCGATTCG
Source organism: Mycolicibacterium rhodesiae NBB3 (assembly GCF_000230895.2). The sequence goes on along the minus strand of NC_016604.1, from coordinate 2,384,468 downwards.
GTGCCGTTACTGGCATTGGCGACGCCCTACATCGGGCACTTCCAGATCCGCACCAGGGGCACGCTGGGCGGTGCGATCGCCCACGCGGACCCCGCCGCCGAGTACGCGGCCGTGGCGCTGGCGCTGGACGCTCAGATGGAGGCGGTGTCGTCGAAGGGCACCCGGCAGATACCCGCGTCGGAGTTCTTCACCGGGCTGTGGGAGACGTCGTTGCAGACCGGCGAGATCCTCACGGCGGTCAGCTTCCCGGTGTGGGGCGGCAGGTCGGGCTTCGCGGTCGAGGAGTTCGCCCGCAGGCATGGCGACTTCGCGATCGCGGGTGCGGCGGTGGCAGTCGAGTTGGATGGCGATGACCGGATAGCGCGCTGCGGGATCGGCTTGCTCGGGCTGGGATCAACGCCCCTGCGCGGCGGCGCCGCGGAATCAGCGGTCGTCGGCCGCGCGGTCGGCGACCTCTCGGCCGAGGAGGTCGGCACGCTGGCGATCGACGGCTTGGACGACATCCCATCCGATCTGCAGGGTTCGGCCGCCTACCGAGCGAAGGTCGGCGCCACGATGGTGGCTCGGGCCTGGACAACAGCGATCAGCGAGATCACAGGGGCAAGCGATGCATGAGTGGCCAGTGCGGGTGTCCGTCAACGGGGTTCCCACCGAAGCGACAGTGGAGCCCCGACTGACACTTGCGGACTATCTGCGAGAGAACTGCGGGTTGACCGGAACGCATCTGGGGTGCGAGCACGGTGCGTGCGGGGCATGCACGGTACTGGTCGACGGACAGGCAGTGCGCGGCTGCCTGATGTTCGCGGTTCAAGCGGACGGCAGTGAGGTCACCACGGTCGAGGGCATCGCAGGCGAGGATGGCGAGCTGTCGCCGATCCAGTCGGCGATGCGTGACTGCCACGGTCTGCAGTGCGGCTTCTGCACGCCGGGTTTCGTCGTCTCGATCACCGCGCTGCTGCGGGACAACCCCAAGCCGACCGATGAGGAGGTCCGCGAGGGCCTTTCCGGAAACTTCTGCCGCTGCACGGGCTATCAGGGCATCGTCAATGCGGTACATCGTGCCGCGGAAATGAGCTAGGCACTTCCCAGTCAGACCCGGCATGGTGGACGCCATGAAGATCGGGTTCGTAGGACTGGGAAACATGGGCGCGGGGATGGCCGCCAATCTGCTCGCGGCCGGGCACGAGGTGACCGCATTCAACCGCTCGCCGGACAAGGTCGCCGCACTGGCCGAACGGGGTGCTCGCGCGGCGCGGACTGTCGCCGAGGCGTGCGGGGGTGACCTCGTCATCACGATGCTGGCCAACGACGACGCGGTCGAGGCGGTGACGTTCGGTTCCGACGGCATCCTCACCGCGCTTGGCGCAGGCGCGACGCACGTGTCGTCGAGCACGATCAGTGTCGCGCTGGCTGAGCGGCTGACCGACGCACATGGCGCGGCGGGTCAAGGTTTTGTCGCTGCTCCGGTGTTCGGGCGTCCTGACGCGGCGGAAGCGGCCAAGCTGTTCGTGGTTGCTGCCGGTGAACCCGCTGCGGTGCAAGCGCTTTCGCCGGTGTTCGATGCGATCGGTCAGCGCACGTTCGTGGTGGCCGAGCAACCGAAGGCCGCGAGCTTGGTCAAGCTGAGCGGAAACTTCTTGATCGCGTCGGTCATCGAGTCGCTCGGTGAGGCCATGGCACTCGTGGAGAAGGCCGGCATCGACAAGCAGGAGTATGTCGAGCTGCTGACGTCGACGTTGTTCAACGCGCCGGTCTACAAGACCTACGGCGGATTGATGGCGCGCGAGCAGTTCGAGCCTGCCGGGTTCGCCGCTTCGCTCGGCCTGAAGGACATTCGGCTGGTGCTTGCCGCGGGTGAGTCGCTGCAAGTGCCGCTGCCGGTGGCCAGCCTGGTCCGCGACCGCTTCCTCACGTTGCTCGCCAACGGCGGCGAACATCTCGACTGGTCCGCGCTCGGCAAGCTCGCCTCGCTGGAAGCTGGTGTGGCGAAAGGGAATGGCCTGTTCGGTCCCGCGCGGTAGGAATTGGTCGATCGCCGGCATCCAGGCCGGGGCGGTCGTACCGTGTTGCCATCCTCGCCGCCACAGGACTGGAGGGCACCATGAGCGACGATCTGGCCCGCAAGAAGTTCACCGAGCTCAAGGAACGTGCCGGACAGCGGCTCGTGACAGGGCCGCAGCGGGTGTTCATCCCTGACGCCGATCTCGACGAGTTCTGGGCGTCGCTGGAGCCCGCGACCATCGACTTCATGATCGGCGAGTGGGAAGGCGGTGAGTTCGACACCGGGCACAGGGAAAACGGGACACTGGCCCTCATCAACTGGTTCGGCAAGACCTTCATTTCGGCCACCGACGCGAAGCCTCTCATCTGCCTGGACGCCGACGGCAACAAGTACTCGAACACCGAAAATGGCGAAGGCAGCCTGTGGATGGAGGAGTTCCGCGGCGAGGTCACCGCCACGATGGTGTTCGACGGCCAGCCCGTCCACGATCACTTCAAGAAGATCGACGACCGCGCCGTCATGGGCATCATGGACGGTAAGAACGCGCTCGACAACGGACGCTACGCGTACTTCTATCTCGAGCGGGTCTAGTCAAAACGGCGGGGGATCGTCGCCGCTGGGCGGGCGGGGATGGAAGGGGAAATACGCGTCTTCCCAATTGTTTTCGGCGTTTTCACGCTGCTTCTGTCGGTGCGCTTCGGCTTCGGTCTGGATGGTGTGTTCGTTGTGTCGGCGTTCGTCGTTGATGGCTTGGGAGCGGTTGTGTGCGCGGGTGGTGGTGCGTCGGGGCATGGCCAGGGTGCGGTTCGTGGTGTCGGGGTCAGGGGTGACGCGAACGGTGACGGGTGCGGTGGGCCGGCACAGGGTCGGGAACAGTAACCGGCTGCCGGGATAGGTGGTGTAGGTCTGGCCTTGGGGGCAGGTCCACACGACGGTGCCGTCGGGGTGTTGTTCGTCGCGCCAGCCCCAGAACGTTTTGAGCAGGTGATGTTGTCGGCACAGGCATTTGAGGTTCGAGGCTTGGGTCGGCCCTGCGGGGTAGGCGATGGTGTGGTCGAGGTCGCAGCGCTGGGCGGGTTCATCGCAGCCCGGGAAGCGGCATGTCATATCGCGGCAGCGGATGAACGTGGCCAGCACCGCCGAGGGGATATAGCGGGGTTCGGGTGCCGTGTTGCCGGGATGGCGGATCGGGACGATCTTGGCAGTGCCCGCGATCTTGGCGGCCAGCAGCGGGGCGGGCAGCATGCCGCGACCCAAGACGAATGCCGGTGGAGTCACCGCGAGGACCGGTGTCCACGGTGTCGGGGTGAGGGCTTCGCGGATTGTCATCTCGCCCAACGGCTTGTCCACCGGGTGGGGCGGATCCGCGCCATCCAACTGGGCGGGAGTGTCATCGGACAGCGACTCCTCATGGGTGATCACGTGCACCACCACCGCACTGGGCTGCGTCGCGGCGGCAGCACAGTCGGGGTTCTCACACCCACAGACCAGCCGGTCGACACCGTGCCCGAGCGCCCCCAGGGCTGCGGCGCGGCGTTGCTCATGGGTGCGCGGATCACCCTCACACACCCCGCGAGCCATGGCGTCGAGGCGTTGGTCCAGGGCGTCGGCGTCGGTGATCACCAGCTTGCCCTCCACCCAGGCGGTACCCGATCCGTCCTCGGGGTCGCGGACATCGACATGACAGTCGCGCACCGAAAACTCAGTGCGCCGCACCGCCGCGGGGTCATACCGATCGACCCAGTAGTCGATCTCGGTGGCGGTCTTGTCCGCCGACAGCGTCCCCCACGCCTGAACCCGGGCGGCGATCTCGATGTCGACCTTGGCCATCGCCTCGCGGTCTGTGATCAGCCGGGTACGGGCCACGACCGCCGAAACGAGCCGGTAGGAGATGGCGCCGGCGGCGAACACCTCGGCCACCCGCGGCAGTCGTCGGCGCAGCGCGTCGGCGATCAGCAGTTGATGGGAGGCCACCCCCAACGACACCTGCTGGGCGGCGGCGATCGAGGCGGCGACGGCACCCCAGTTGTCCAGACACCACTGATCCCGATTGTCTGACCCATCAGCGGCCAGCATCCGCTCGAGTTCGTCGGCGCAGGCGAACAACCGCTGGGCGCAGGCGGCGTTCTCCACCCGCGCCCACGCCCCCACCGACGAAACCCCTCGGCTACCGAGCGCTGCCGCCACCAACGAATCGAACATAGGTTCGACAGTAATCCCCCCCCCGAACGCCGAACCAGCAGCTCAACCCCAACCTGTGGATAAAACCGCGATTGGGGATAACTCCGCCGAGGTCTACTGCGCGACGACTCCGCGCAGCCCCTCGGCGCCGAAGAGCGGTTCGAGCATCGCCGAGTAATCCGGCCCTCGTCGCACCAGCACCCCGCCGTCGACGTTGATCACCTGGCCGGTGATGTAGCTTGCGGCATCGCTCAGCAAGAACACCGCGCAGTTCGCGATGTCCTCAACCTCACCGGGTCGCGGCAGCGGCGTGATGGTCGCGTAATCAGCGCTCAACTCAGCCGAATCAAGCACCGGTGCAACGAGTTCGGTCCGAATGAGTCCCGGCCGGATGCAGTTCACCCGCACCCACGAGGCGCCGAGCTCGTCGGCCGCCAGCTGCATCAGATGGTCGATGCCCGCCTTCGAGACCCCGTACGCGCCGAACCACCGGTGCGTATTGCTGGCCGCGATCGACGAAATGCCGATGAACGATCCGCCGCCACCACGAACCATCTCTCGCGCCGCATGTTTGAGCACGTACATGGTGCCGTTGATGTTCAGGTCAACCGTGCGGCGCCACGCGTCGGAATCGATCTGGGTGATCGGTCCAATGGTCTCGCTGCCGCCGGCGCAGTGCACGACACCCTGCAACCGACCCGACCACGCCGTGGCCGCCTCCACGACCCGGGCGACCTCATCCTCATTGGTGACGTCGGCGGGTTCGTACAGCACCGAACCCGGTCCGCCCTGGGCGGTGATCTCCTCGGCGGCCGCGGACAGCTTGTCGGCATTGCGGCCGACGAGCATCGCATTGCCGCCCGCCGCGACGACAGCGGAGGCCACTCCCTTGCCGATCCCGCTGCCACCACCGGTGACCAGTACCGTTTGCCCCGTCAATGACAGCTGCACCACAGACCCCTTCGTCCGCCGACTAGAACAGGTTCTAGTTATACGTCACGGCTCGTCGTGGCGCGCTAGCTTGGGCGCACCGAGGGTGCGCCAATCCGGCACATCGGGCGGCAGTCCGACGGGGTAGCGGTTTTCGTTGGCGGCGGCCCAATGCGCGTGGCCGAGCTCGTGGATGTGGAACGCATGCCGAAGCGCCTCGGTGAATCCCATCGCGTCGGCCGCGGCATTGACAGAATCCTTGACCAGCAGCGCTGCCATGGTCGGCCGCTCGGCGATGCGCCTGGCGAAGTCGAGCGTCTTACCATCGAGTTCGTCACGCGGAAATATCTTCGACACCATGCCAAGTCGATAAGCCTCGTCCGCGTCGATCGAATCTCCGGTCAGCAGAAGCTCTTTCGCTTTGCGTGCACCGAATTCCCAAGGGTGGGCGTAATACTCCACCCCGGGCATGCCCATCCTGACGGCGACTACGTCGCTGAATTTCGCATCGTCGGAGGCGACGATCAGATCGCAGGCCCAGATCAGCATGAGCGCCGCAGATATCGCATTGCCCTGGACCTGAGCAATGGTGATCTTCCGCAGATCCCGCCAGCGGCGGGTGTTCTCGAAGAAGTAGTGCCACTCTTGCAGATAGGTCTTTTCCGCTACCGCGCTGCGGGTCGCGCCGTTGATCGAAAACGTCGGGTGCTGACCGGGACCGGGCTGGCGCTCCAACAGCGCCTCCTCGGACCCCAGATCGTGTCCAGCCGAGAAGTTCTTGCCGCGTGCGGCCAGGATCACCACGCGCACCTGGTCGTCCGCCTCGGCGCGACCGAACGCCTCGTCCAGCTGCACCAGCAGCGTTCGCGATTGTGCGTTCTGCGCTCCTGGCCGGTTGAGCCAGATGCGTGCGATCCGCCCTTCGTCCAGGGTCTCGTATTCGACCTGTTGGGGCGCTGCATCTCCGGCCGGTTCGGTACTTGTCACATCAGGGCTAGCCACGGCGACCACCTCGTTCGCGTTGTTCGACAGGTTGCACATTACGGTGCTGCGCCGAGCAGTCGCCCAGCGGTCGCAGCGCAGGGCAAGAAGTCTGATAGCGACGTTGTGTTGGCATACAGCAAACTCAAAGCATCGAACTCGCACCCTGGCAACCCGAACCTGCCGACGATCGACGGAATCCCGTGCACGGGCGCCAATTCTGGTCAGTGCACAGGCCTTGCGGAACAACAGCGGGCCCAGACCCCATCGGTACAGCCACACACCTGTGTGAGATCCAGCCCCGGGCCGGTGGGCACTGGGCGCAGAAGATCCGCGAACAGGGCCGACGGTCTCTAGAATCGCTGTATGGCCATTTCCTCTTGCGCGATCCGTCGGCACCTTGTCATCGGCGCCTTCGTCGTCGCGTCGGCGACCGCCGCCTCTTTCGCCGCAATCTCGACGCCCGAACCCGGCATCGCCCAGGCCCAATGCTCGGGTGGCGAAGAAGCCGACCAGTTCACCACGACCTGCGTTCCCTACTTGGTACCCAACAGCGGCCCCACAGGTTTCACCACGACCGCCGCCAACCCGGATATTCCGGAGATCGACGGCATCCCGTGCACGGGCGCCAACTCGGGTGCATGCATCGGTCTCTCGGAGGACCAAGCGCTCCTACCGAATGTGACGCCCCGGTCGACCATCAGTTCCAGCCCGTAGCCGGCGCCGGGAACTCACCGAAGCTGTGCAGAAACCCTGTAGCTTCCATAGAATTCATGCCGACGACACGGTCTACCTACAGAAAGCGTGACAATGGCGACCTTCCAGCTCTCAGCTCGACGACTGATCCTTGCCGGTGGCTTTGCGGTCGCAGTTGCTGCGGCGCCCGCAGTCGCCCTATTCGCGGTGCCGGTGACGCCGACCGCGTCCGTCGCGCAGGGCTGCGCGGGCGGTGAAGAGCCCGATACGTTCACCGGCAATTGCATTCCGCACACCGTTCCCAACTCCGGCCCTTCGCCCTTCAGCACATCCGCAGGCAACCCGGATATGCCGGTTGTGGGCGTGCCCGGTGGTGGCGGCTCCATTCCATGCACCGGCGCCAACTCCGGTCAGTGCATCGGCCTTGCCGAGGAGCAGCAATCCGAAGGACCGATGGCTGTGCCGAACTCGACCGTCGGCCACAGCCCGACCGTCACGAACTAGCCGGAAGCCTCCGGACCGGGGGCGACGGCATCGTCACATAGAGTTGTCGTATGCCTGCGAAATCTGATCCCGCCGAACTCGGCGATGTCGAACCCCTTGCCGACAGCACCGCACGCCAGGCCAGGCGGGTCGTAGCTGCGCACGCCAACGACGCCGACGAATGCCGGGTGTTTCTGTCCATGCTCGGCATTGGACCCTCGAAACTCGAGGCGTAAGTGAGTCCGGGGAGCGGCCGCAAGGTCAGCTCCGGGGATTCCGACTTCGTCGTGGTGGCCAACCGGCTGCCCATCGACATGGAGCGACTGCCTGACGGCTCCACGACGTGGAAACGAAGCCCAGGCGGGCTCGTGACCGCGCTGGAGCCTCTACTGCGCCGCCGGCGGGGTGCATGGATCGGTTGGCCAGGCGTCCCCGATGCGGGCGACGAGCCGATCCAACAGGACGACATGAAGCTGTGCCCCGTCGACCTGTCCGCCGAGGATGTCGCCGACTACTACGAGGGTTTCTCGAACGCTGCACTGTGGCCGCTGTACCACGACGTCATCGTCAAGCCGATCTACCACCGAAAGTGGTGGGACCGGTACGTAGACGTCAACCGGCGGTTCGCGGAGGCGACGGCGAAGACCGCGGCCGAGGGCGCCACCGTATGGGTTCAGGACTATCAGCTACAGCTGGTTCCGAAGATGCTGCGACAGCTGCGGCCCGATCTCACGATCGGCTTCTTCTTGCACATTCCGTTCCCGCCCGTCGAACTGTTCATGCAGATGCCATGGCGGACCGAGATCATCGAAGGTCTGCTCGGCGCCGACCTGGTCGGTTTCCACCTGCCCGGCGGTGCACAGAATTTCCTGATCCTGGCCCGGCGACTGGCGGGGGCGAACACATCCCGCGGGAACGTCGGTGTGCGTTCGCGGTTCGGTGAGATCGAAGTGGGCTTCCGCACCGTGAGGGTAGGGGCGTTCCCGATCTCCATCGACTCGGCGGAACTCGATCAGCAGGCGCGTACACGCGCAATCCGGCAGCGAGCCAAGGAGATTCGTGCCGAGCTCGGTAATCCGCGCAAAATCCTGCTCGGAGTCGACCGGCTCGATTACACGAAGGGTATCGACGTCAGGCTCAAAGCGTTCTCGGAGCTGCTCGACGAACACCGCGCAGAACCCGACGACACCGTACTGGTTCAGCTCGCCACGCCGAGTCGCGAACGCGTCGAAAGCTACATCGCGATGCGCGAGAGCATCGAACGTCAGGTCGGCCACATCAACGGTGAACACGGACATATCGGTCATCCGATCGTGCACTACCTCCACAGGCCGATACCGCGCGACGAGTTGATCGCGTTCTTCGTCGCGGCCGACGTCATGCTGGTGACGCCGCTGCGCGACGGCATGAATCTGGTGGCCAAGGAGTACGTCGCCTGCCGCAGCGACCTCGGCGGCGCATTGGTTCTAAGCGAATTCACCGGCGCCGCAGCCGAACTGCGTCAGGCCTACCTTGCGAATCCGCATCACCTGGAAGGCGTGAAGGCCGCGATCGAGGCGGCCCTGACCCAGGACCCGGAAGAGGGCAGGCGACGGATGCGGGCGATGCGCCGTCAGGTTCTGGCACACGACGTCGACCTGTGGGCGAAGTCATTCCTCGAGGCGTTGGCCGCGACTCGAAAGGATGCGCCTAGATCGGAGTGATGTAGTTGATCAGCCACTTTCCGTCTATGCGCTTGTATTCCACGCGCAATCGCGCGCCGTCATAGATCGGCTGGTCCCGGTTCGTCTTCTCCGACACCGTTCGGTTGATGTACACCATCACCGCTCCCGAGTCACGCTGCGCGTCCATCACCCCGACGCCGACGACGTTGGCTTGACTCACCAACTCCCGCGCCCGGGCCTGCGGGATGATGTCGGCATTCGCCCTGTTCTCGAATTCCCGGCGGTAGTCGGGCGTCAGAAGTCGATAGGCGTCCGTGAGGCTGCGCTCGACGGTCTTGTAGTCGTAGGTGAACACCGTCGGGATCTGTTGTTGTGCAAGAGGTCCCAATTCGTCACGGGCGGCTTGCTCGCTACGCGTCTCCACTCGCTGCCAGTACAGGCCGCCGCCCACGGCAGCCAGGCTCACGAAGCCAACAGCGAGCACACCCGCGAGAACGCTCAGTATCCAGCGCATCAGTTGCCGCCGTTGGGGTAGTTGAGGTCATAGGCCGTCATGTGGCCTTCGTCGTCCTCGGCCACGATGATCCGCAGCCGATACGGTTGCGACGGCTTGTTGTTCCCCTGCATGTCGCTGGCCGTCACCCGCGCCGACACCAACACCGACGCCCTCTTGCTGACATCGTCGTAGCTCTCCAGCGCGGCGCCGTTGATCACGGTCTCCGAGCTGCCGCCGGTATCCCGGAAGATCGCCTTCAGGTTCGTGGCGTTGTTGTTGTTGGCGAGCATGTCACGCAGGGGACCGCTGGTGCCGTCGATGAACTGGTCGACGCTCTGGTCGATGGTGGACTGCTTGAAGCTGAACATGTTCACCACCGTCTGCGTAGCGGTGTCGACGAAGCGTTGGTTGCGCGCCTGCGTCGCTTCGGTGCTGTGCCGCTGGACCACCAGCACCGCCACCGCGGCGCCGACCACACTCGTCGCGAGGATCCCCGTCACCATTGCGACGACGGCGACCAGCCGACGGTGCGCCTGCCTGCGCGACGGGGGCGCCGTCTTACGAGGCTTGCGCGCGGGTGTGGCCGCGGTCTTGGCCGTCGACGGGACGCGCACGGCGGCGGGTTCGGCGGGGGTGCCGGTGGTCGGACCGGCGGGCCGGGATGCGCGGCGGCGCGGGGGACGGGATTGGGTGGATTCCATCAACTCTGCTTCGGGGACAACATCAGATCGACCCAAGTCTCTTGTGGTCGCATGTCGGCGAGACCGGGCGCGAATACGCCGGTACCGCCCGCCGGGTCGACGAAGACGCCGGTGTTCTGATCATACGTGCCGTACGAGGCACCCGAGGCCTGTGGCTGCGGCGCCCCAGGCGGGGGCGGCGGAGCCGGAGCCGGCGGGGCCGGTGGGGCTTGGGGACCCTCGTAATAGGGGCCGGCGAACAGCGGCGGATTGGTCGCCCAGCCCGGCGGGAAGGCCGGCGGGGGCCACGCATTCGGATACGGCGCGGGCGGTATCCATGCGGTGTACGGCGGCGGCGGAGGGCCGGCGTTCGGCGGCGGGATATACGGCCACGGCTGGTGCGGGGCCGGTCCCGGGCCGGGCTGCACACCCGGCGGCAGGAACCCCGGCGCGACCGGATATCCGGGGTCCGGATCCGCCTCCGGCGGGATGTACGGGAACTTGTTGGGCGGCAGGATGTTTCGCCCGTCCTCAGGCGTGTCGTCCTCCATGACGTCCATAGGCGTGCCGATCGGCACCGGCGGACCGCGCCACGGGCTGTTCCCGATCGGCACGTACCCCTTCGGATCGCGGCACAACTGGATCGTCGGCGCGCGCTTGCCGGGGAACTCCTGGCACGGGTAGTTCCGCGCGCCGCGGACCACCATCGGATCGTTCTGCGCGACTTTGCAGTACAGGTCGGTCGGCAGATCGCGCAGGGTGGTGTCGCCGGGCGTCCGAATCTCCGAAGGCGGCAGGAACCCGGTGTTACACGGCGGCGGGTCGTTGATGGAGATCTTGAAGTCCTGCTTACCGCCCTCGTCGATGGGCAGCTGGCCACCGATGGTGAGCAGCGACGCCTGCAGGGCAGGGAAGATCACCAGCGCCTGCTCGATCGACTTGTGATAAATGACGCCGACACGGCCGAAGTTCGCGAGGTTGGCGGCGAGCACGGGGAATGACGGGCGGATACCCGAGAAGGTCTCGCTGGCTGTGGCGGCGGCACCCGGTGCGGTCGCTAGTAGTGAACGCACCTGCGGATCGGCGTTGGCCAACTCGCTGGTGAACCGTGCCAGGCCATCAGAGAGCGAGCGGATGTCGTCGCCGCTGCGGATCTGCGCCTCCAACAACGGCCCGGCCTGGTCGATCAGCGCCGAGGTCTGCGGCCAACTGGCGTTGGCTTCGTCGATCAGCTTCCGTGCCGAATCGAGCAGACGCGCGAGTTCGGGTCCGGACCCGTTGAACGCCGCGAACGTCTCACTGAGGAGGTCTTGCAGCCGCGTGTTGTCGAGGCTGCTCACGAGTCGGTCGGCTTCCTGCAGCATCTCGGCGACGTCCTGCGGTATCGCCGTGCGCTCCTTGGGGATTGTCGCGCCATTGCGCAGCGACGCCGACGACGGGTCGGCCGGCGGAACGAAGTCGACGTACTGCTCGCCCACCGCCGACACACTCTTGACGGTGGCGGTGGAGTTGTCCGGAATCTTGATGTCGCTGTTGAGCCGCATGTGTGCGGCGACGCCGTTGTCGGTCAGCCGCACGGACTCGACGCGTCCGGCCTGCACACCGCGGAAGGTGACGTTGGCGTTCTCGTACAGACCGCCGCCTGCGACGAAGTTCGCCGTGACCTGATACGTACCCAAACCCAGCCGCGCCGGGAGACGCACGTACAGCAGGGCCACCGCGCCGACCGAGACCAACGTCACGACGGCGAAGACCCACAGTTGAATTCGCGCAGTTCGACTGAACATTACTCGGGCGGCACCTCCTGACCCGACGCCGTGCCGGGCGGAATCTGGAACGGATCTGCAGCCTGCCCCGACAGGTTCGCCATTTCACCGGTGAGGAATTCCGGCGGGTTGACGACTTCGGCGAGACGCTTCATGTTCGGGTCGAAGAACGACGTCGTGAAGATGGTCTCGCCGAGTCGGCGGATGGTCAGATCGAATACCGAAAAGATGTTGAAGTAGTCGCCTCTGGCCACCCGAGGCAGGTTCTTGGCCGGGAACGGGAAGGTCACCAAGCCGTTGAGGGCGGACACGAAATCCCCGCGGTTGTCGTTGAGCGGCTTGATCACCGAGTACAGGTCCTTCATGTCCTTGGCGAAATCATCGCTGGTTTGCGACAGGATCCGCGCCCCCACGGTGGCGAGGCGCTGCAGCGCGGCGAAGGCGTCGACGATCTGGGCGCGATTCTCGTTGAGGACCTTCAGCGCTCCGGGAAGCGTGTCCAGCGCGCGCCCCAGACTGTCCTTGCTACGCGCCAGGACTCCGCCGAATCGGTTCAGTCCTTCGGCCGTCGAGATGATGTCGTCGGTCTGCCGATTCAGCGACGAGGCCAGTTCGGCGAGCCGCGGGATCAGGCCTGCGAACTGACCCTCACGACCGGCCACCCCGTTGTAAATCTCCTGCGTGATGTCTTGCAACGCACCGAGGTTGCCCTTGTTGACGACGACACCCAACGCGGACAGCACTTCCTCGGTTGTCGGATAGCCCCTGCTGTCGCTCAGCGGAATCTGCAGTCCTTGACGCATTTCGCCGACCGGCGCCTCGCCGACCGGCGGCGCCAATTCGATGTGTTGTGAACCCAACAGCGAGGTCTGGGCGACCTTCGCGGTCGAGTTGGCTGGCAGCCTGACGTTCTCGTCCAGCGAGAGTTTCACCGCCGCGTAGAAGGTGCCGTCCTCGCGCTGAACGGCTTCGATACCCGACACGCTGCCGACCGTGACGTTGTCGACCATCACAGGCGAGTTCTGCGGCAACGTGGCCACGTCGGGCACTTCCACGGTGATCGAGAAGGAGCCCTTGCCGTGGCCCTGAGTGCCCGGCATGTTCAGCGAGTTCAAGCCACCGAACTGGCAGCCGGCGAGCAGCACGGCACCCGAGCCGATGGCGACGGTCCGGCGGGTTACGCGCCCGGCGTTGATTCTCAACGACTTTCGTGTCATCCCCCACCTCCCGGGAGAGCGGCCTCGGCCGGAAGCGGACCAGGGGGCGGGCCCGGAGCCGGACCGGGAGGCGGACCTGCCGGCGCGGGTCCCGGCGGCAGAATCACCGGACCGAGCGTGTACGGCTGCGCCGGGGGCGGCGGACCCGGAACCGGCCTCTGGGGCACCAGCAACGCACTGGGGTCGCCCGTCGGTTCGCCGGCACGGGGCGGGAACCGCCCTTCGGACGGGATCCACTCCAGATACGGGATGTAGGTCTGCGCCTTGGCCTGGGTCGCCGGGGTGTCGTAGATGACCTGTCCCTTGTACGCCGTGATCGTGTTGATCCCGTGCTCCATGAACGGCGGGAAGTTCATCGCGAGGCGTTTGAGCACCGGCGCGATCCGCTGACGACAGATCTCGGCCCGCTTGTCGTAATCGGGCATTCCCGCCGTTTCGAAACTGCCGCAGATGAACTGCACCGGGTTCGCGAACTCCGGAAGGCCCAGCAGACCGTTGGCGGTGCCCTGGGCAGGGTTGTAGATGTTGTAGAAGTTGGCCATCGCGTTCGGCAGGACGTGCAGGATCTGCTCGACGTCGTCGGTCTGGTTGGTCAGGATGCTGGTGAAGTCGGTGATCCGTTCGATGCTGCCGATCAACACCTCGTTGTGCTCGTCGAGGAATCCACGAATGTCTGACAGCGCCTGGTTGAGGCTGCCCAAGGTGTCGTTGAGTCCCACCGAGCTGTCGGCCAGCACCTGAGATACCGAGGCCAAATGTCCGCTGAATTGGACGATTTGCTCGTTGCTCTTGGACAGTGCGTCAACCAGGATCTGCAGATTCTTCACCGTGCCGAACAGGTCGGTGCTGGAGTCACCCAGCCGCCCCGAGGTCTGCGACAGCTCACGCAGGGCCTGCCGGAACGAGTCGCCGTTACCGTCGAAGGTGTCGGCGGCCTGATTGACGAACTGGCTCAACGGTCCCTGAACCTGGCCCGCCGCGGGGCCGAGCTGCTGGCTGAGCCTGGTCAGTTCGGTCTTGACGTCGTCCCACTCCACCGGAACGGCGGTCCGCTCCAACGCGATGGTGCCGCCGTCCTTCATCGCCGAGCCCTGTTGGAAAGCCGGGGTGAGCTGAATGAATCTGGCCGCCACCAGATTTGGCGACATGATCACCGCGCGCGCGTCGGCGGGCACTTTGACACCGTCCTTGACCCGCATGGTGACCTTGACGGCATCGGCCTGCGGCGTGATCGATTCGATCGAGCCGACCGGAACGCCGACGACGCGGACCTCGTCGCCCGGGTACAGCCCTGCTGCCGACGCGAAGTAGCCCGTCACCTGGTACGTGCTGACCTTCGGCCAGATCACGGACACACCACCGATCAGCGCCACCACCAGCGCTGCGATTATCCCGATACGAATCCAGCGGCTCACGGTGATTTCGGCCTTATGATAATGCGCTCATTGATGAACCCGCGCAGGAGGTCGGACAGGCTGTCCGGAATCTTGCCCGGCTGAAAGTAGAGATCCAGGAGCGCCGCGGTCTGCGTGTTGTTCGGAATCGCATTGGGCAGGTTCACCATGAAGCCTGAACCCGAACCGACCGACTCGCCGAGAGCGGTGGCGTACGGCGGCAGACGCTTCAGCGCCTCGCTGATGTGCTCACGACGTTCGAGCAGATTGTCCATCACCAGATTCAGCTTCTTCAGTGCCGGCCCGAATTCACGGCGGTTGTCGGCAACGAACCCCGAAATCTGCTGTGAGACGTCGTCGATGCCGGCGATCAGGGTGCTCAGCGCGGCGCGTCGCTCATCAAGGGCGGCGAAGAGCTGATTGCCGTCGGTCACGAGTTGGTTCACCTGACCGGCCCGGTCGGCGAGCGTTGCGGTCACCGACTTCGCCCGGGTCAGCAGCTGGCCCAGCGCCTCGTCGTTGGCGTTGATGCTGCGCGACAACTCGGCCACCCCGTCGAGCGTACGGCGCAGTTCGGGAGTCGCATCGCGGAACGAATCGGTCAGTACCTGCAACGCCTGGGTCAACTGGTCCTTGTCGAGCGCAGCGGAGTTCTGGCCGAGATCCTGCAGAGCCATGTTCAAGGTGTACGGAACTGTGGTGCGGCCCACCGGAATCGATGTCACCGACCCACTACCGCCAGGGACCACCCCCAGCGACCTCTCACCGAGGACGGTGTCGGTCCGGATCGACACCAGCGTCTGGTCGCCCAGCCTGACGTCGCGATCGACGGTGAACGTCACCTTGGCGACGTCGCCGGCGAGGGCGACATCGTTCACCTTGCCGACCGTGATGCCGGAGATGTTCACGTCGTTGCCCGGCGAGATGCCACCGGCATCGGCGAAGAAGGCCTCGTAGGACTTGCCTTGCGGATAGAAGGGCAGCGTGTTGTAGCCGAACGCCACGATCAACACCATCATCACGACCGCGACCCCGAAAATGCCCGCGCGCAGGGTTTTATCCATTCTCTGAGCACCTGCCTTTCGATGGATCCGGCACGCCGCCGATCGGCAGGAAGATGTCGCTGCCTGCCGGCCCGTTGAATTTGAGGGTCGCCGCACAGATGTAGTAGTTGAAGTACGACCCATACGCACCAAGCGAATTGAGCCTCAGATAATTCTCGGCCAGCGGTTCGATCGCTGCATTGACCTCGGCCTTGCGGTTGTCGAACTCGGTCGCCAGCGGGCGGAGGTTCTCCAGCACGCCCTGGATCGGGCGTCTCGAGTTGGTCAGCATGTCGGTCAGACTCGTTTCCGCCGTCGCCAGCGGCTGAATCGCTCCCGCGATCGGATCGCGGCCCTCCGCCAGTCCGGTGACCAGCTTCTGGAGTTCGTCGATGCTGGCGTTGAACTCAACGCTCTTGTCGTCGATGGTCCCGAGCACCTGGTTGAGATTCTGGATGACCTCCGAGATCACCTGGTAGCGATCGCCGAGGGTCTTGCTGAAAGTTCCCGTCTCCGAGAGCAATTGCTGCAGCGCACCCCCCTGGCCTTGCAGCAGTTCCAGGATCGCGTTGCTGATTTGGTTGACCTGGTCGCCGTTGAGACCCTTGACAACGGGTCGCAGACCACCGAGCAGCGCGTCGAGATCCAGGGCCGGCTGCGTCTGGTTGATCGAGACCACGCCACCGGGGGGCAGTTTCATCAGATCGCCCGGGCCCGAGGTGATCTCCATGAAGCGATCGCCGACCAGGTTCTCGTAGCGGATCACGGCCCGCGACGACGTGTACAACTGGTACTTCTTGTCGAGACTGAACGCCACGTCGACGGTGTTGTCAGGATTCAGCTTTACACCCTCGACAGTGCCCACTGGAACACCGGCGATCCGGACGTCGTTGCCGTTCTCGAGGCGTGAGGCGTCCTTGAAGGTGGCGTGGTAGCTGCTATTGGAGGCGAACCGGAACTCGCCGAATATCACGACCAGAGCGGCGGACACCAACACCATGACCACCACGAAGATGCTCACCTTGATCAAGATCGACCTGTGGTTGACCATCAGAAGTCGTCCCGCTCTGCGAAGGCGCCGTTGAAGAGGAACTGGAACGTGTTCGGAGCGTCGACCTGGACCTCGGTGAACGGCTCATAGGGGATGTAGGCGTTGTCGGTCACCAGGAATGGCGACCGGTAGAACGAACCGCCGAATTCCTTATTGGGGAGGTCGGGAAGTCCGCGGCAGTTCGGACCACCCGTCGCGTTCACGATCGGCAGACTCTCGGGGTAGGTGTACGACGGCACGCCGAGCACGAAGCTGGAACTGACCATCGCGCCGGGCTTTCGGCCACCGACGATCTGGCTGCCGCGCTGAACACCCTTCGCCACACCCTGGAGGATGCAGCCGAGTTCGGGCGAGTAGTCGCCAAGCACCTTCAACGGCGCGCGCAGACGCTGGATCGCGGCGATGTAGTCGTCCGCGCCCGGTTCCAGCGTTGCGGTGCCCTCGTCCGCGAGGCCGATCGTCGCGAGCAACGTCGCGTTCAGATTCTCCTTTTCGTCGACGATGGTCTTGCTGATCGTCGGCACATTGTTGATCACGGTCACCAGGTCAGGCCCGGCGTCGCCGTAGATGTTGGCGACCGTCGCCGACTGTGAAAGCAGCGTCTCAACCGTCGGCAACTTCGGGTTCAGTTGCGCGAGGAACTGATTCAGACCCGCCGTGGTCGCGCCGAAGTCGTCACCGTGACCGCGCAGTCCCTCCGCGATCGCCGACATGGTCGCGTTCAGATGGATGGGATTGATCTTGTCCAGTACCTCGATCAAGGTCTGGAACAGCGTGTTGGCCTCCAGTTGTACCGCTTCGGCCTGGACGACGGCGCCGGGGCGCAACGACGAACCGGACGGCTGCTCCGGCGCAAGGAATTCCACTGACTTCGCACCGAACACGGTTGTGCTGGCGATACGCACCGGCGCATTGGACGGGACGTAGCGCATCTCGCCGCGATTGATCTTCAGCGTCAGCTTCGCCTGCTCGCCGGTGTACTCGATGCCTTCGACCTCGCCGATCTGGATGCCGCGGTACTTGACCTTGGCGCCCTTGTCCATCACCAGACCGGCACGCGACGACGTCACCGTCACGGTGTCGGTCTTGGTGAATGCGGCGCTGTAGGAGAGGTAGGTGAACACCGTGAACGCCACGATGATCACCGCCAGCACTGCGGCGGCGATCCTTATCGCGGCTTTCCTCGACACGGCGCTCTCTCCCCCTCAGCCCGACAGATTGAAGTTACCGGTGGCGCCGTAGACGCCGAGGGATATGAACAGGGTGATGATGACCACGATGATCAGCGACGTCCGAACCGCCTTTCCGACGGCGATGCCCACGCCGACCGGTCCGCCGGATGCGTTGTAGCCGTAGTAGGTATGAACCAGCATCACCGCGATCGCCATCACGATGGCCTGAACGAAAGACCACAACAGGTCGGTCGGGATCAGGAACGTGTTGAAGTAGTGGTCGTACAGGCCGGCGGACTGTCCGTTGACGTACACGGTGATGGTGCGTGCCGAGAAGAACGCGGCCAACGTGGCCAACGAGTACAGCGGGATGATGGCGACCAGTCCGGCCACGATGCGCGTGGACACCATGTAGGACACCGAGTGCACGGCCATCGCTTCGACGGCGTCGATCTCCTCGGCGATGCGCATCGCACCCAATTGGGCGGTCGTGCCCGCGCCGATGGTGGCGGCGAGCGCTATGCCGGCGATGATCGGCGCGACGATGCGGACGTTGAGGTAGGCGGACAGGAAACCGGTCAGCGCTTCGATGCCGATATTGCCCAGTGACTCGTAGCCCTGAACGGCGATGACACCGCCCGAGGCGAGCGTGAGGAAGGCCGCGACGCCGACCGTGCCGCCGATGAGTATCAGCGCGCCGGTGCCCAGCGTCATCTCCGCGATCAGCCGGGTCGTCTCTTTGCCGTAACGCCGCACCGCGTTCGGGACGTACCGGATCGATTCGGCGTAGAACAGCGCCTGCTCGCCGAACGAGTCGACCGCGCGCGGGAACCAGCCGAAAGCCCGCCGCATCCGCAGCGTGATGTCGTAGTTCCCGAGCTGACTCATCAGCACCGTCTCTTCTTCGCGCGAACGCTCATCAGCACCGTCTCTTCTTCGCGCGAACGCTCATCAGCCCAGCACCCTAACGCCGATCGCGGTCATCAGGACGTTGATCACGAACAGACATATGAAGGCATAGATGACGGTCTCGTTGACCGCCTCTCCGACGCCCTTGGGTCCACCCTTCACCGTCAGGCCCCGGTAGCAACCAACGAGGCCGGCCATCACACCGAACAGCAGGGCCTTCACTTCTGAGATCACCAGCTCGCCCAACCCGGTGAGGATGGTCAGGCCGTTGATGAAGGCGCCCGGGTTCACCCCCTGCAGCAGTACGGAGAAGACGTAGCCACCGACAAGCCCGATCGCGATCACCAGACCGTTGAGCAACAGCGCGACGGTTGTCGACGCCAGCACACGCGGTACGACGAGCCGCTGGATCGGATCGATGCCGAGCACCCGCATCGCGTCGATTTCTTCTCGGATGGTGCGGGCACCCAGGTCGGCGCAGATGGCGGTCGCACCGGCACCGGCGATGACGAGCACGGTCGAGATCGGACCCAGCTGGGTCACGGTGCCGAACGCGGTGCCCGACCCGGACAGGTCGGCGGCACCGATCTCACGCAGCAGGATGTTGAGCGTGAACGCGACCAGCACAGTGAATGGAATCGAGATCAGCAGCGTCGGGATGAGCGAGACTTTCGCGATCATCCAGGTCTGCTCGAGGTACTCGCGAATCTGAAAAGGGCGCCGGAAGGTCTTGATGAAGGTGTCGAGAGACATTTCGAAAAAACCGCCCACGGCCCGGGTAGGTGCCGCGAGCTGTTTGATCAACCTCGGGCTCCATCCTGTGACTGAGGGGCCCATTCGGCATGCACGCGGTTGGCGAAGACTTCGCATCTCGTCGCCGCGGCAGGCTTGCGGGCCCCCCTTTAAGCGGTGCTCTTACTGAGCGCGTTGATGTTAACTAGAACAAGTTCGCAGTGTCAAAGAACGGCGAAATTAGTCCAAATTGTGATCTTTGCGCTGGTCAAGGCAGGTGTGACGTGGGTCATTCTAGAACGTGTTCTACTCCGGAAAGACCGCGTGTATCCGAGACCGGCGGTCTTGTTATCCCATGAGCTCTGACGCCGAGAAATTCCGCTCCGAGTCACGGCCAGCAAAGTACTTCTGCAACGTATCCGACAAGTCCGCTGGGCCCCAGGCATCACTTTCGGCGCTGAATTGAGCCTCCACCGTCGGCGCCGCAACAAGCGTCACGGTAGGACCATAGACGATGAAGAGCTGTCCGTTGACGTCCTTCGCGGCGGGTGAGGCCAGGAACCGCACCAATGTCACGACGTGCTCGGGCGAAAGACTGTCGATCTCACCGTCGGCCAGCGACGGAGCTTCGCCGAACACGTCTGCGGTCATCGCGGTGCGTGCACGCGGTGCGATCGCGTTGGCCCGCACGCCGTACCGCTCCAGGGCGCGCGCCATCGTCAGCGTCAGAGCGGTGATGCCGGCCTTGGCCGCACCATAGTTGGCCTGACCGACCGGCCCGACAAGACCTGCCTCCGACGACGTGTTGATGACCCGCCCGTAGACCTGTCCGTCGTTCGCCTTGGCTTTGGCCCGCCAATAGGTGGCGGCGTTGCGGGTCAGCAGGAAGTGGCCCCGCAGATGGACGGCGATGACGGCGTCCCAGTCCTCGTCGGTCATGTTGAACAACATCCGGTCTCGCGTGATGCCCGCGTTGTTCACGACGATGCTCAGGCCGCCCAGACCGTCGGCGGTCTCGACCAACTCGTCGGCTGTGGACCGCTCGCTGATGTCTCCGGCCACCGCGACCGCCTTGGACCCCGCCGCGACTATTTCGTCGATGACGTCGGAGCGGTCCAGCGCGCCCGCGATGTCGTTGACCACGACGGTGGCCCCCGCTCGCGCAAGGCCGATGGCCTCGGCGCGGCCCAGCCCCGCGGCCGCACCGGTCACCACGGCGACGAGGCCGGAAAGATCAGTCGCATCTGCAGTCATTTATGAATACCTCTAGTCTTTGCGGATCAGGGCTGCTCGCGGGCACTCGGCAATCGCCTGCTCCGCGAGGTCCTCCTGGTCCTCCGGTACGGGGTCGGCCTTGATGACGGCGTAATCCTCGTCGTCCAGATCGAACAGGTCGGGGGCGATTCCGACGCAAACGGCATTGCCCTCACAACGGTCACGGTCCACTTCCACTCGCATGACGCACTCCTAGCGCTCAGGGCTGCTTTGCGCAGCCAGTGTGGCACCGGCCTGGACCCCAAGACTAGAACGTGTTACAACCGGGAGTGAAGTCGGGCTGGACTTCGGTTCGAGCCTGGGTGCACTTGGATCTTCCAAGTTGCGGTGCTCTTAGAGAAGTTAGGACAAGGCGATGCGGATCGGCTACACCCCGGAGCAGGAGGAGTTGCGCCGCGAGTTGCGGTCGTACTTCACCAAGCTGATGACCCCCGAGCGCGCCGAGGCGCTGGCCTCGAGCGACGGAGAGATGGGGCGGGGCAACGTCTACCGCGAGACGGTCGCCCAGATGGGCAAGGACGGCTGGCTGACGCTGTCGTGGCCCAAGGAGTACGGCGGCCAGGAACGCCCACCGATGGACGGGCTGATCTTCAACGACGAGGCGTCGAGAGCGAACGTCCCCGTGCCGTTCCTGACGATCAACAGCGTCGCGCCGACGATCATGCACTTCGGCACCGACGAGCAGAAGAAGTTCTTCCTGCCCAAGATCGCCGCGGGCGAACTGCACTTCGCGATCGGCTACTCCGAGCCCGGCGCGGGCACCGACCTCGCCGCGCTGCGGACCACCGCGGTGCGCGACGGCGACGACTACGTCATCAACGGCCAGAAGATGTGGACCAGCTTGATCGCCTACGCCGACTACGTGTGGCTGGCGGTGCGCACCAATCCCGATGCCAAGAAGCACCGCGGCATCTCGATGCTCATCGTGCCGACGACGGCGGAGGGCTTCTCGTGGACTCCGGTGCACACGATGGCCGGCGTCGACACCAGCGCCACCTACTACCAGGACGTACGCGTGCCGACATCCAGCCTGGTTGGTGAGGAGAACGCGGGCTGGAAGCTGGTCACCAACCAGCTCAACCACGAGCGTGTCGCATTGGTGTCCGCGCAGCCGATCTTCTCCGCACTCGACGGTGTCCGCGATTGGGCGCAGAACACCAAGGACGCGCACGGCAGGCGCCTCATCGACTCCGAGTGGGTACAACTGAATCTGGCCCGAGTGCACGCCAAGGCCGAGGTGCTCAAGCTCATCAACTGGGAGCTGGCCTCCTCCACCGATGCCGCACCCTCCCCCGCCGACGCGTCCGCCGCGAAGGTGTACGGCACCGAACTCGCCACCGAGGCATACCGGCTGCTGATGGAGGTCATGGGCACCGCTGCCACGCTGCGCACGAACACCCCCGGCGCCCTGCTGCGTGGCCGCATCGAGCGCATGCACCGTTCGTGCCTGATCCTCACCTTCGGTGGCGGAACCAATGAGATCCAGCGCGACATCATCGGCATGGTCGCGCTCGGGCTGCCCAGGGTCAACCGGTAAGGACTGAGAAGACAATGGATTTCAAGACGACTGAAGCCTCCGAGGATCTCGGCGGACTGGCGCGCACCATCACCGAGTCGGTGAGCACGCCGGAACGCCAGCGCGAACTCGACGGACTCGACGAACGTTTCGACAAGACGCTGTGGAACAAGTTGATCGAAGCCGACATCCTGTCCACGGCAGCCCCGGAGTCCCTGGGCGGCGGCGGGTTCGGAGAACTCGAGCAGGTCGCTGTGCTCGTCGCGCTCGGCCGGCAGATGGCCGCGGTGCCGTACCTGGAGTCCGCGGTGCTGGCCGCGGGCGCCCTGGCGAAGTTCGGATCGGATGCGCTGCAGCAGGAATGGGCGGTACCCGCAGTCAATGGTGAGAAGATCTTGACCGTCGCGCTCGACGCTGAGATGGGTGAGGGTCCGGTGCAGGCCAGCGCGAACGGTGACGGCTTCCGGCTGACCGGCAGCCGTACCCAGGTCAGCTACGGTCCCGTCGCCGACGCGTTCCTCGTTCCCGCCGAAACCGATTCGGGCACCAAGGTTTTCGTGGTCGCCGCCTCCGATGCCGGAGTCTCGGTCGAGTCGTTGAGCACCACCGGGCACGGCAGCGTCGGACATCTGGATCTGCAGGGTGTCGAGCTGGGTGCAGAGCGTGTCGTCGGTGGCGAGGATGTGGTGAATTGGTTGACCACGCACGGCACGCTGGGCCGCAGCGCATTTCAGCTCGGGGTACTGGAGCGTGCGCTCGAGCTCACCTCCGAATATGCCCGCGAGCGTGAGCAGTTCGACCGGCCGATCGGCAGCTTCCAAGCGGTCTCGTCGCGATTGGCCGACGGCTACATCGACGTCAAGGCGTTGCGGCTGACCGTGACGCAGGCCGCGTGGCGGCTGTCCGAGGATCTTCCGGCAGATGTCGAGGTCAACACCGCGGCGTTCTGGGCGGCCGAGGCCGGCCATCGCGTCGCGCACACCACCGTGCACGTCCACGGCGGAGTGGGGATCGATACCGATCACCCGGTGCACAGGTACTTCCTGGCCGCCAAGCAGACCGAGTTCGCGGTCGGTGGGGCCACCG
This sequence comes from Mycolicibacterium rhodesiae NBB3, assembly GCF_000230895.2. The sequence goes on along the minus strand of NC_016604.1, from coordinate 2,361,194 downwards.
GGCAGCTGTTGCGTATCGGTCGCGAGCTGGCCGACACGCCCGCTTGAACACCGCGACCGGAGGGAGCCATTGAACCCCGCGACCGGAGGGAGCCATTGAACCCGGCGACCGGAGGGAGCCATTGAACCCGGCGACGGGAAGCGAGCTTCCCACCGTAACCTCGCTGATCACACCGCTGGTCGACGTCGACGACCGCGGCGTCTACTTCGAGGAGACGTTCACGCCCTGGCGTGAGCACATCGCCAGCGGCGCAGCCGTCGCGGCGGCGCTGCGAGCCCGGATGGATCCTTCTCGACCGCAGCATGTCGGCGTCCTGCTGCAGAACACTCCGTTCTTCTCGTCGGTGCTGGTGGCGGCGGGGTTGACCGGAATCGTCCCGGTGGGTCTGAACCCGGTCCGCCGGGGAGCGGCACTGCAGCGCGACATCGACCACGCGGATTGCCAACTGGTGCTGGCGGATTCGGCATCAGCCGCGGTCGTCGGCGACATCGACCACATCGACGTGGACTCCCCCCAGTGGGCCACCGAGGTTGCGCGCTACGCCGGCGAACCCGTCGTCGCATACGACGCCGACCCCGGCGATCTGTTCATGTTGATCTACACGTCGGGCACCAGCGGGGATCCCAAGGCGGTCAAGTGCAGCCAGGGCAAGGTCGCGATCGCAGGCGACATGATGACGCAGCGGTTCGGCCTCGGACCCAGCGACGTCTGTTATGTGTCGATGCCGTTGTTCCACTCCAATGCCGTGCTCGTCGGCTGGTCGGTGGCGCTGGCCTCGCAGGGCTCACTTGCGTTGCGCCGCAAGTTCTCCGCGTCGCAGTTCCTTCCGGACGTGCGCCGCTTCGGTGCCACGTACGCCAACTACGTCGGCAAGCCGTTGTCGTATGTGCTGGCCACCCCCGAACAGCCCGACGACGCCGACAACCCGTTACGCGCGGTCTACGGTAACGAGGGCGCACCGGCCGACGTCGAGCGTTTCGCCCGGCGGTTCGACACGCTGGTGATGGACGGGTTCGGATCGACCGAGGGCGGCATCGCGATCGGACGGACACCCGACACCCCGCCCGGAGCGCTTGGCCCGTTGCCGCCGGGTACCGAGATCCTCGATGTCGAGACCGGTGAGCCCTGTCCACCCGGTGTCACCGGCGAGCTGGTCAACACTTCTGACGCTGGACGTTTCGAGGGCTACTACAACGATCCGGGCGCCGACGCCGAGCGCATGCGTGGCGGCGCGTATCACAGCGGCGATCTGGCATACCGCGACGAGAACGGATACGCGTACTTCGCGGGCCGGCTCGGCGACTGGATGCGGGTGGACGGCGAGAACCTCGGCTCGGCCCCGATCGAGCGGGTGCTGCTCCGCCATCCGGACATCGTGGAGGTGGCGGTGTACGGCATACCGGCACCCGACATCGGCGACCAGGTGATGGCGGCGGTGCTGTTGACCGAGGGCGCGACGTTCGACCCGGAGAAATTTCGCCGATTCCTCTCCGAACAGACCGATCTCGGCCCCAAGCAGTGGCCGTCCTTCGTGCGAGTGAGCACCGATCTGCCGCGCACCGAAACATTCAAGGTGATCAAACGTCAGCTGCAGGCCGAGGGGACCGACTGCGACGATCCGGTGCACGAGATCACGCGCTGACGCTTCGCCTGTGCGGTCTTTGCCGCAGCAACAATTGATGTCTACGGGAATGTACATCAAATGCATATTTGATGTACATTGCCGTGGACATGAAAACGCGCACGTACGATATGCGCACTCGTCAGCTGGCGAAAGACGCCACGCGCGACGCGATCATCAAAGCTGCGATCGACACGTTCCAGGCAGAGCGAACGTTCTCCATCACGCTGCCCGCGGTGGCCGAGCGGGCGGATGTCACGGTCAAGACCGTGCTTCGTCATTTCGGCAGCCGCGATTGCTTGATCGACGTGGCGTGGCAAAGGCTCTTCGACGAGATCCGCGCCGAGCGTGAGCCTCCACCCGACGGCCCCGAGAACGCGCTGGATGTTCTGATCCAGCATTACGAGCGCCGCGGCACCATGGTGCTCACCACGCTGGGTTCCGAGGACAACGACCCACGAGCGCGACGGATGAATAACGCAGGCCGCCTGGGGCACCGCGCATGGGTGGAGCAGGTGTTCGGCGAGCGACTGCCCGAGAAACCAGCGGAGCGCTCCCGCCTGATCGACGTGCTGGTGGTCGCGACCGACGTCTATACCTGGAAATTGCTGCGACACGACCGCGGACTGTCGGTCGGCGAGGTGGCCGACCGCATGTTGCTGATGACCGAAGCGTTACTCGCCGCGCCTGTTCGGCGGGACCCTGAGGGACAGCAATGAAGATTCTCTTCATCATGTTCGATGGCGGCGGCAACATACCACCGCAAGTGAAAGTCGCTCGCGCGCTCAAAAATCGGGGCGCCGACGTTCATGTCCTCGGACATGGGGGCATACGGGAACGTATCGAAAGCGCGGGGCTGACCTTCGAGCAGTTCGCCGACGGTCGCACTTTCAGTCCGGTGGAGCGCCGCTCGTTACCCAGGATGATGGCCGACTTCGCCAAAGTCACCGTTGATCGCCAGTACGGCCAGTGTGCGGTGGAGGTGGCTCGACGTCTCGGAGTCGACGCCGTCGTGGTCGACGTCGTGTTCGCCGCCGCGATCACCGAAGTGCTGCGAGCGAAGATCCCGACCATCGCGTTCGTGCATTTCTTCTACCGGGGTGTTCAGGACATACTGGCCAGCCCCGTCGGATGGCTGCAGCGGGTCCGCGGCATAACGCCGCTGCGTGCGGATCCCAGTGCGCTACTGCAGATCGTCACTGCCCGATCAGATCTCGACCCTCTGCGCGGGACCCCGCCGGTCCATCACGTCGGCGTGGTGTGGCAAGGCACACCGGCGCAGGCGATTCCCGCCCCCACCCCGCGAATTCTCGTCAGCCTGAGCACCTGCGCCTACCCCGGACAACGGCGGATGTTGCAGAACATCCTGGACGCGGTCGAACCATTGGACGTCGAAACGATCGTCACCGTCGGGCCTGGCATCGACTCCGCTGGGGTGCGGGTACCGGTGAACACAACGATGCATTCATGGCTCGATCACGACGAAGTGCTCGCCAGCGCATCGCTGGTCGTCGGGCACGGTGGCCACAGCACTGCGATGCGTGCCCTGTCGTTCGGTGTCCCACTGGTCATCATGCCGGCGAATCCGCTCATCGATCAGAAACGCGTCGGGGCGCAGATCGCGCGTGTCGGCGCCTGCATACTGCTGCCGAAACACGCTGGTAGCAAACGTATCCGTGAAGCGATCACGAATGCGTTACACGACCCCGCCTACCGCGATGCAGCTGTGCGCATCGGAGCCCGAATCCGTGAACGCGACGGCGCCGACGTGGCCGCTGATGCGGTCGTGGACTTCCTGCGTTCCAGCGTTGGCGCCGACCGGCAGTAGGCCGCCTTGTCACACGTGTGTTGCATGCCCAACGGTCTGAGACGGTGATTCGTCGCGAAGCACGCATCGAGTGCCGCCGAAGATCGTGGCCATGCACTTCGTGCAGTGCACACACAGCCCCTCCCGAGCCGAACCCGACCGAAACTCGTTGACCAGTGCAGGATCACGTAACAACGCACGGGCCATCGCGACGAACTCGAACCCGTCCGCCAGTGCCGCGGAAACAGTCGCCATCGTGTTGACGCCCCCGAGCAGGATCAGCGGCATCGACAGCGCCTCGCGGAACTGCCGCGCCAGCGGTAAGAAGAATGCTTCTTCGAACGGGTACTCGCGAAACAACCTGCGCCCGATGAGCCGCAATCCGAGACCCACTGCCGCGGGTTGGGAGGCGATGAATTCCGCCATCGGTACCTCGCCGCGGAAGTAGTACATCGGATTGAGCAGCGAACTGCCGCCGGTCAGTTCGAGTGCGTCGAGGTATCCGTCGGATTCGAGCAGGCGCGCCGTGGGAAGGCTATCGGTCAACCAGAATCCGCCGCGGACACCGTCATCCATGTTGAATTTCGCGGTGACGGCGACCGTGTCCCCGGTCTCGGCGCGAACCCGCTCGATGACTCGACGCGCGAGTTCAGCGCGGCGCACCGTGTCACCTCCGAAGCGATCCTTGCGCTTGTTGAGATTCGGGCTGAAGAATGAGCTCAGCAGGTATCCGTGTCCAAGGTGCAATTCGACGGCATCGAACCCCGCCTCGACGGCGTTGCGGGCCGCAACACCGAAGTCGTCGATCACCTCATCGAGTTGTGCGGTCGTGGCACCGCGAACCAATCCCATTGCGGGAGCGCTGAATCGAGTCGACGGCGCAAGAGTTCTCACGCGGTTCGAACGCGTATTGGCCACCAGGCCCGCGTGGCCGATCTGAGCGCACACCAATGTGTCTCGCGCATGCACCGCGTCGGTGAGCCGCCGCAACGCGGCGGCCCGGCGCCGATCCAGCACTATCGTGTCTCGGTGCACCCGGCCGCCGGGTGATATCGCGCAGTACGCGACGGTCGTCATCGCCGCGCCGCCTTCTGCGACCTCGGTGTGAAAATCGATGAGGTCGTTGGTCACCTCACCGCGAGGCATCCTGCCCTCGAAGGTGGCTGCCTTGATGAAGCGGTTCTTCAGCGTCAGAGGACCCAACCTCATCGGCGTGAATGCGCTATTGCCCAATTTCGATGCCATTGGCATCGTAATGTACCACCGGCGAGCAATCACGAACAAGGAGCGCAATGCTGATCGCAGTCACTGGCGGCACCGGCTATCTCGGCGCACATTGCGTGCGCACCCTTCTCGCCCGTGGCGACCAGGTGCGCCTGCTGGTGGCACCCGATGCGCGGGACGCCCCGGTGCTGAAGCGATTCGAAGAGATCGGTGACATCAGCGATATCGACGTGTTGGTCGGCGACGTCCGTGACTCCGCGACCATCGACAAGTTGCTCGGTGATTGCGATGCGCTGCTTCATGCCGCCGGGGTGGTAGGCACCGACAACCGTCGCGATGCGTTGATGTGGGAGGTCAACGCCCTGGCCACAGAGGCTCTGTTGACCCGCGCTGTAGGAGAGGGGCTTGACCCGGTGGTATCCGTCAGCAGCTACAGCGCGTTGTTCCCCCCGCCGAACGGCGTCATCGGGCCGGATTCGCCCACCGTCGAGGGGCGAAGCACGTACGCGCAGACAAAGGGTTACGCCGACCGAGTCGCGCGTCGACTCCAATCGCGGGGCGCTCCAGTCGTCGTCACCTATCCCTCGAGTGTGGTCGGTCCGGCCTTTCACACCGAAGCGGGTGTCACCGAGCGGGGCTGGGCGCCGCTGGTGCGGTGGGGCGTCGCGCCCCGATTACGCGGCGCGATGCAAATGGTCGACGTGCGCGATGTCGCCGATGTCCACGCGGCCATCCTGGCTCCGGGGCGGGGGCCGCGTCGCTACGTATGCGGAGGCACCCTTGTCGCGTTCGACGAGATGATCGACGCGCTCGAGCGTGGCTCTGGGCGGAATTTCAAACGGATTCCCCTGAGTCGAAGGATGTTCCGCGCTTTGGGCCGCATCGGTGATGCATTGTCGGGCATCGTGCCGCTGGGCGACGGACTCAGCTATGAGGCGGCTCTGCTGCTGACGGCGGCGACACCGACCGACGACTCGGCGACCATCGCGGACCTCGGCATCACGTGGCGGTCACCGATCGACGCCATTGTCGCGTCGTTTCCGCGAGACGGCCTCGCCCAGAATGCCGCGGATCCGGGTGTGTAGTGCATCGTTGTCGTCTTCGACGGCAACAGTCGTCAGGAACAATGCCGCTCCCACCGCCATCGCCATGAAGGCACGGGCGTCGCGCTCGGCTTCCTCGGGGTCCGCAGCGTCCGCAGTGAACAGCGCCACCGCAGGGGCACTGAAGTCCTGCCACAACTGGCTACGCAACTGCTCGTTCTCCCCCAACGCCAGCAGCAGTCCGGGTATCGCGGCCCTGACTTCTGGACGTGCGTACAGTTCACGGCTGCCTCGGGCCACCCAATCGACCCAGCCGAGGCGGTCGGTATCGGCGAACGGTGCAAGATCCGGCGTCTCGCCGAGAATCGCGTGCAGTACCAGCTCCGCCTTCGACGACCAGCGACGGCTCAGACTCGACCGGCTGACTCCCGAGCGGGTCGCGATCAACCGCATGCTCAGTTCGTCCCACCCGACCTCGACGAGCAGAGCACGGGTCACGTCGAGAACCCGCGCGTCGATCGACGCGTCGCGCGGCCGTCCGGCAGCCTTGGCGTCCTCCACGTCAGCAATTGAACCGTACGAAGAGATCGTTGCGGCGATCTCCGAAGCCCCAGGCGGTATGCGTCGCACATGTCGTCTGAAGCGCCGTTGTGATGGTCCGAGCTGCTCAGCCGCCGGGCTGGAGTGGTCCTACAAACGATAGGTAGTTGTGCCGGCGAAGCGCGCCCCCCTCGGACTCCCAGCGCGCAAGCGCGACCGCGGGCCACACGCCGTCGGGGTCACATGCTGTTCGAGAGGATCCCGGCGCATCGTTCCTGTCGCTGATCGGGGTGATCACTTGCGTCCTTCTAACTCGCCGCAGCCTTGTGCAGACCGTAGGGAACTGCCGTCAGCACCGTGACGGAAAGTTCTGCGCCACTTGGCAGTCTGTACGCGCGACGCTCACCGACGCGCGCGCCGAGGACAGCGGCGCCGAGCGGAGATTCGATGGAGAAGACCTCGGTGTCTCCGTGCTCCACCCCGCGGAGACCGAGCAGAAATGACTCGGTCTCGCCAGTGTCGTCGAAGCGGACGGTGACGACCATGCCCGGCTCGGCGACTCCGTCATCCGGCGGATCCTCGCCCACTACCGCGTTGACGAGCAGGTCGTGGATTTGTTGGATGCGTTTCTGACGAGCCCGCTGTATGGCTGTGGCATTCTCACCGGTTTCTCCGTCCTCCGCTGCGGTCGAACACAAGTCACGCAGTGCGGCGAGTTCCTGGTGTAGACGCTCGTGGGCCTGGGCCGAGATCCAGACCTGGTTGATGCTGGTCATATTTGGTCCTTTCTTCGTGAATGGTCGCCGTCAGGGGCGGGCTGCGAAAAATGCGCCGCCCCTGACGACTCGCGGTGCCCTCAAACGGGCGGGGTCTCGGTCTAGGCCACAGCCCGTCGCAGCGGATCGAAAGGCCGCAGGGCTTCGGCTTGCTTGCCGGTGGTGATCTGTTCGGTCAGGAGTCGTCCCGTCACGGGTCCATGTGCAAGGCCCCACATTCCGTGCCCACCGGCTACATACACGTTGCGCGACGTCTCACCGATCAGTGGCAGTCCGTCGGGCGTGATCGGGCGTGAACCGACCCAGATATCGCTTCGCTCGGCCCACCGAACGCCTTCCAGCAGCGGGCTCGCCGACGCGACGATTGCTCCAACGCGCTCAGCCATCACCGGCTCATGGGGGCCGCGGAATTCCATCGTGCCCGCCACCCGCAGGTGCCCGTTGTAAGGAGTGCACGCCACGCGCACGTCGGGCAAATAGATGGGCCCGGGCATGGGCCGGTCGACGGGCACGGTGAACGAGTAGCCGCGACCTGACCCCACCGGCACCCTCAATCGGCGGTCCGTCAGTCGTGACAGCCAAGCGCCCGTGGCGATCACGGCAGCATCAGCGGACAACGATTCGTCGTCTTCGAGCAACACCGTCGCTGCGTTACCGGAACTGAAGACACCGCGCACATGACGCGTGAGCATGGTTGCTCCGCGTTGCGCAACCGCCTCTCCCAGGGCCGTGACGAAGCGCCCTGGATCGACATATCGCTGGCCGTTGATGTTGACGGCCGCAGTGACGGCCCCCGACGCCAGCGGGACCTGTTCTCGCAACGCGTTACCGGAGAGCCCGGTGACGAACAGCGACTGCCCCGCGTTCTCCAGTGCGCGAAGCTCCCGCACCATGTGCTCCGCGGCATGGGTGGATCGGAACAACGCCGTGATCGGAGCGTCGGTCACCGGCGCGTCGACCCCGTTGCCGAGGAGCACGTCGAAAGCCTCGATGCATTCCTCGTTGAGCGGGACGTTGGCGCGCGCGGCCCGGTTCCACTTCGACGGTCGGCAGTTCAAGGCGAATTGCATCAGGAACGCCCACGGCGCACTATCCGCGGCCAACGGGATGTGCAGCGGAGCGCTGCGATCGCGCAGCGAGCGCAGCGCGTAACGGAGCACCTTCGGCGAGTTCAGCGGGGTTGTCAAGGCAGGTGCGATCCAACCGGCGTTGCCCCATGAGGCTCCGGCAGCCACTCCGGAACGGTCGACGACGGTGACGTCGACTCCCCTCTCCTGCAGGAACCACGCCGTCGACAATCCGACGATGCCCGCGCCGACCACGACCGCAGATCGCGGACCGCCGTCTATTCGCTCGCCGCCGACCATCACCACTACCTCCATCACTCGCCCGAGTACCGACAACTCCAATGGTCGCCTGGGCGAGGTTGACAGCGGTTGCCCCAACCGGACAACCGACGGTGGTGCGATTGTGGCGATCCGACAACAGACCTGTTCAGAAGGTCTCGGTCGCGGCTAGTTCGATCATCATGGCGAGCCGCTTACTGGAATCGTCCAGTTGCAGGTCGGTGATTTCGCTCATCTTGCGCAGCCGGTACCGCACCGTGTTTTCGTGCACTCCCAATCGATGGCCCGCTTCAGTCGGGTCGCCGAGCGCTTCCAACCATGCCTTCAGAGTCGCGACGTAGTCGGTGGAATGATCGGCATCGTGACGCCGGAGCTCAGCGACGGGTCCGCGGTCCGGCGTGCGGCCTGAACGCGCCGCCGTGCGAAGGCGCTGCAACAGAATCTCGTCCCACGACTCGTCGTACGCCGGCGGTTGAGAATTCGACGGCTTGACCTCGTGAAGAGCCAGACACTCGTCGGCTTCATGACGCGCCGCCGGCAGATCGGTCGCCCCGGCCGCTTTGCTGATTCCGGCGAACACCGTGAACCGCTCCGGGAGAGCCGCGTGCACACCCGCGATCCAGCGCCGAGCTGCCATCGCATCCTCGCCGGGAAGCAGGGTGTAGATCGTGTTGCCTGCCAACGCACTTCGCCCTGGGCGAGACCAACCGAATCCGGTTGTCGCCTGTTCAAAGGCGAGCAGCAGGCCCGCGTCTCGGTCTGATCCGGTGAACGCCTGTATCGCGATTACCCGCATGAGGCCTTGCGGCAAGCCCAGTCGGCTGGCCGACGCCGCCGCATCGGGGCTGCCAGTCAACAGGCGAAGCACCAGTTCCGATTCGACCTGGCGTTCCAGATCTGCGCTGGCGCGTGAGCGCAACAAGTGCAGGGCCACTGTGCGGGCACCGTCGGCCAACGCGGTGCGTTCAGGTTCAGCCAACGGCTTCTGACAGGCAACCCAGAGCGACCCCATGAGTTCTCGCCCTGACCGCACCGCCGCAACCATCCGTCCCGAAACACCGTGTTCAGCGTCTGCGCTGACGAACAGTGGCTCATCAGAAACCGCGAGATGGGCGAAAACCCCTTGGGATTCGAACAATTCACGCAACGGCTCCGCCGCTTGCCTGTTCATGATGGTCGAAACCCTCGCGGGATCGGCGTTCTGCTGCATCGTGGAATACGCCAGCACCCGCAACAACGGGTCTTCGATGGTCACCGCACCGCCCGTCACCTCGGCCAAACGGTCTGCCAGCGCGAACAAATCTGTTGGACCACGGCCGGATTCGGTTTCACGACCCTCGAGAACCAGCCCGTAGACAATGGCCGACAAATCGCTCCATGTGACCGACGAATCGACGACCATCACCGCGACACCCTCTACCATCCCCGTGAACACGGTGTCGTCTTCACCATCGTCACGTAGCAGAACGACGGCCGCTCGCGCCGCCACCGCCCACCGCAGTGCCTCATCGACCGACTCGGCCCCGACGGCCAGCAGTACGTCACCGATGACCGTTTCGCCGTCGGCGACCTCGGGCACGACCACGCTGCTCAGTTCGGTCGAGCGGGGCGTCGGGCAGAAGCGTAACCGCACGCCGTAGCTCCCCAGCACGTTCACCAGGCGGTCCAACGTGACCACACGCTTCTCCTTTTGACTGCGAGTCTATTGGAGCGGCCCGAAACGGTAGCGCCATCGACGTGGGATACCGCGAATACCTGGAAGACCGCTGCTGTCTGGCGATGTGCACGTCACTGACGCCATGTGGTGCAAGCCTGCCTACTTGCCCTTGTAGATCGCCCTTTTCGATTACGCTTCGCTACGTGATTTTCCAGACCACGACAGGAGTTGACTGATGAGGCGCACGGCGATCACCGGAGTGGCCGCAGTGGCCGCTGCTCTAACGCTCGTGTTATCGGGCTGCGGCTCGGATACCAAGACCGAACCGAGCACCAGCAAGTCGGAATCGACGACCACCACCACGACCTCCGCGAAGGCCGCACCGACCACGACGGAGAAGGTCGCGCCACGCGAAGAGGATGCCGCTGGCCCGAACCCCACTATCGCCAGCTACATCGCCGAGAACAAAATCCAGGAGACGCCGGTCAAGCAGGACGACCCCGGCGCGCCGAAGGTCGACCTGCCGATCCCCCCGGGCTGGGAGCCGGCCGGGGAGAACACCCCGGAGTGGGCTTATGGCGCCATCATCTACACCGGACCTGAGTCCGCCGAGTACTCGCCGAGCATCGTCGCGCTGATGTCGAAGCTGACCGGCAACGTCGACCCGCAGAAGATCATCGATCTCGCTCCGGGCGAACTGGAGAACCTGCCGGGCTGGGTCGCGTCGAACGAGGGCGAGAACAGCACCCTCGGCGAGTATCCCGCCTACCAGCTCGGTGGCACGTGGGAGTCGGAAGGGCAGACCAAGATCGTCGCCCAGAAAACCGTCGTGATCCCCGGTGCTGATGGCCTCTACGTGCTGCAGCTCAATGCCGACGGCCTGGAGAACCAGGGCGAGATCGTGGGTGCGGCAACGAACGTCATCGACGAGCAGACCAAGATCACGCCGTAAACAGCGGCACGCAACGCCGCCAAAGTGCCACCGCACTTTGGCGGCGTTTGCATTGCGGCCTAGGACTCCCGGATGCCGTCAAGGCGCTTCGAGGCCTCTTCGAAGCCCGCGACGAGTTCCCCGATGATGTCTGCGACGGGCCGGATTTCGTTCATCCGGCCGACGATCTGGCCGACCGGCATCGCGACGGTGTCGGGATTGTCTGACTCGTTCATCCGCTGATGAGCCTCGCTGACGAGAATATTCTGCAGCGGCATCGGCAGCGGCTCAGGCGCCTCGGCATCGTCCCACGCCTCCGTCCACTTCGACTTCAGAAGGCGCGCAGGCTTACCCGTGTAGATACGGCGGCGAACGGTGTCGCTCGACGTAGCCCGCAGCATGGCCTCCTGGATCGTCGACATACCCGACGGCTTGCGGTGGCCGAGGTCGTATTCGGCCGACGTCAGAAACGCCGAGCCCATCCACACCCCTTGTGCGCCGAGCGCGAGCGCCGCCGCTACCTGCCGTCCGGTGCCGATACCGCCCGCCGCGAGCACGGGCGCCTTACCATCAAGCGCATCAACGATTTCCGGCCACAGCACCATTGAGCCGATCTCGCCGGTATGGCCACCCGCCTCATGGCCTTGCGCCACGACGATGTCCACTCCGTTCTCGACGTGGCGCTGCGCGTGCTTGGCACTGCCGGCCAGGGCCGCCACCGGGACACCGGCCGCGTGCACCTGGTCGATGACGTCCTTCGGCGGTGAGCCAAGAGCGTTTGCAATCAGCTTGATCGGATGCCGCAGCGCCACCTCGACGTGCGACCGGGCCACCGAATGCAGCCAGCCGAGCACGCCCGAGTTGCGCTCCTCATCCTCGGGTAGGGGCGGAACACCAAGATCGGCAAGGGTTTTGGCGACGAAGTCGCGATGGCTCTGCGGGATGAACTTGTCGATATCGCTGGCCGTGCCCTCCTGCGGAATCTTGGCGGGCATCACGACATCGACCCCGTAAGGCTTTCCGTCGGTGTTCTCGTCCATCCAGCACAGCACGTTCTCGAGGTCGTCGGCGTCGTTGAACCGCACGCAGCCGAGCACTCCGAGACCGCCCGCTTTGCTGACCGCCGCCGCGACCTTCTCCGACGGCGTGAAGACGAATATCGGATATTCGATGCCGAAGCGGTCACACAGCTCGGTGCGCATCTATTTCGCCGAACTCACATGATTGGCGTGCGCGTCGTCGGCGGGCCGTTCTTCGGTGGTGTCCTTGGCCCACCGGTAGTCGGGCTTTCCGGCAGGTGTCCGGTGGATTTCGTCGACCCACCAAACCTTGCGCGGAACCTTGTATCCCGCGATCTCCTGGCGCACGAAGGTGTCGAGCTCGGCCAGCGTCGTATCGGTCCCGGGCCGACGGTGGATGACGGCCGCGACACAGTTGCCGTAGCGCTCGTCGGGGACGCCGACGACCAACGCGTCGAACACATCCGGATGCCCCTTGAGCGCGGCCTCCACCTCTTCGGGGTAGATCTTCTCGCCACCGCTGTTGATCGACTGCGAGCCGCGGCCGAGCATCGTCACGCTGCCGTCCTCGTCGACCTCCGCGTAGTCACCCGGAATCGCATAGCGGACACCGTTGAACGTCTTGAACGTCTCGGCGGTCTTCTTCTCGTCCTTGTAGTAGCCGACCGGGATGTTGCCCTTCTTGGCGATCATCCCGCGCACTCCGGAACCGGGCTTGACCTCGTTGCCGTCCTCGTCGAGAACGACGGTGCGGTGGTCGATCGTCACCCGCGGACCACCGGTGTGCGACTGGCCCTTGGCCACGATGCTGGTGCCACCGAAACCGGTCTCCGACGAACCGATCGAGTCGGTGATCACCCGGTTGGGCAACAGCTCGAGGAACTTCTCCTTGATGCTCGTGGAGAACAAAGCGGCGGTGCTGGCCAGCAGGAACAGACTGGACAAGTCTGGCTCCTTGCCGCCGTCGTGCAGCTTGGTCAGCGCGTCCAGCAGCGGGCGCGCCATCGCATCGCCGGTGAAGAACAGCAGATTCACCTTGTACTTCTCGATGGTCTGCCACACTTCGTCGGCGTCGAACTCCGGTGCCAGCACGGTGGTTTGGCCGGAGAAGATCGACATCCAGGTGGCCGACTGGGTAGCGCCGTGGATCATCGGCGGGATCGGATAGCGGATCATCGGCGGATTCTCCGCGGCGGCCTTCGCCAGGTCGTACTCGTCTTTGACGAACTCACCCGTCGCAAAGTCGGTGCCGCCGAACAACACCCGGTAGATGTCCTCGTGACGCCACATCACGCCCTTGGGAAATCCCGTGGTGCCACCGGTGTAGAGCAAGTAGATGTCGTCGGCGCTGCGCTCCCCGAAATCGCGCTCGGGCGAACCCTGCTCCAGCGCGGAGTAAAACTCGACGCCGCCGTAGCGCTGGTAGTCGTCGTCGCTACCGTCCTCGATCGACAGGATGGTCTTGACGTTGGGCGTCTCGGGCAGCACGTTCGCGACCCGGTCGGCGTAGCGGCGCTCGTGCACCAGCGCGACCATGTCTGAGTTGTCGAACAGGTATTTCAGCTCGCCCTCGACGTAGCGGAAGTTGACGTTCACCAGAATGGCGCCGGCCTTGACGATGCCGAGCATCGCGATGACGATCTCGATGCGGTTGCGGCAGTAGAGGCCGACCTTGTCGTCCTTGCGCACACCCTGATCGCGGAGGTAGTGCGCCAGGCGGTTCGCCTTGTCCTCCAACTCGGCGTAGGTCAGCTGTTCGTCGCCGGAGATGAGGGCGACACGGTCTGGCACGGCGTCGATGGCGTGCTCGGCTAGATCAGCGATGTTCAGGGCCACGAGACATAAACTAGAACGTGTTACATTTCCAGACAAGTCTGTGGCATCGACGCTGGAAGGCGGACTAGTTCGTGAGCGACGAAGAAAAATCTGCAAATGGCCCCGACGCCCTCATTGAGCAGCGCGGACACACCTTGATCGTCACCATGAACCGCCCGGAGAAGCGCAACGCGCTTTCCACCGAGATGATGTCGATCATGGTCGACGCGTGGAACCGCGTCGACGAAGATCCGGAGATCCGCACGTGCATCCTCACCGGTGCCGGTGGCTACTTCTGCGCGGGCATGGACCTCAAGAAGGCCGATCAGCAGTCCCCCGGTGACAGCTTCAAGGGCGGCTTCGACCCGACACGCATCGACGCATTGCTCAAGGGGCGCCGCCTGACCAAGCCGCTGATCGCGGCGGTCGAGGGTCCGGCCATCGCGGGCGGCACCGAGATCCTGCAGGGCACCGACATCCGGGTGGCGGGCGAGAGCGCCAAGTTCGGCGTCTCGGAGGCCAAGTGGAGCCTGTACCCGATGGGCGGCTCCGCGGTCCGTCTGGTCCGCCAGATTCCCTACACGATCGCCTGCGACATCTTGCTGACCGGTCGCCACCTCACCGCCGCCGAGGCCAAGGAGATCGGTCTGATCGGCTACGTGGTGCCCGACGGCTCGGCGCTGGACAAGGCCCTGGAGATCGCCGAGGTGATCAACAACAACGGTCCGCTCGCGGTTCAGGCGATCCTGAAGACCATTCGCGAGACCGAAGGCATGCACGAGAACGACGCGTTCAAGCCGGACACTCAGAACGGCATTCCGGTCTTCCTCTCCGAGGACTCCAAGGAGGGGCCGAAGGCGTTCCTGGAGAAGCGCAAGCCCGTTTGGAAGATGAAGTAGCAGCAGCGCTAGCTCAGAACCCTCCCCGTGGGCCCACACGGAGTTGGGGACGTGCGTGTCTGCGGGCAACACGCCGCTTATTATCAAGAGTTCTCGCACGCTCGCGCTCAGCGCGATGAGATGAATTGACGCCCGCTCGGCTAGCCCCCTGGCTTGGTCGGGGTGAACGTCACTGGCATCGACTCGAGGCCGCTGACGAAGTTTGCCGGCCGCAGGGGCAACACGGCATCGGTTGCCAGCTGCAGATCGGGCAGCCGCTTCAGGACCGCGCCGATCATGTTGATCAGCTCGATTCTGGCCAGCTGGTTGCCGAGGCAGAAATGCGTGCCGAAGCCGAATGCCAGATGGCTGTTGGGATCTCGCTGGACGTTGAAGTTTTCGGGATCACCGAACTGAGCCTCGTCGAAGTTCGCCGACTCGAACATCAGCAGCATCTTCTCGCCCTTGCGCAACTGTGTCCCGTGAAAGTCGGTGTCGGCAGTGATCGTGCGCGCCATGTTCTTCAACGGCGAGGTCCAGCGCAGCATCTCCTCGATGGCGATGGGGACCAGGTCGGGGTTGCGCTGCAACAGCTCCCACTGCTTCGGGTGGCGGATGAGCTGTTCGATTCCACCGGAGATCGTGTGCCGTGTCGTTTCGTCACCGCCAACGAGGATCAGCAGGGTCTCCTGCAGGATGTCGTTATCGGACAGCCGTTGGCCATCGACCTCGGCATGTACCAGGACACTGATCAAGTCCTCGGTCGGCTCTTTTCGACGCTGTTCGATCTTGTCCATCGTGTAGTTGTTGTACGCCATGAAGGCATCCAAGGTGACCTGCATATCAGCCTCGGACACAGTGGAACTCAGGCCTTCCATCATGTCGTCGGACCACTTGAGGAACAGCTCTCGTTCTTCAGGAAGCACACCGAGCATGTCGCCGATCACCGCCATCGGCAGCGGCGCGGCGATGTCTTTGACGAAGTCGCATTCACCGCGCTCGCAGACCCGGTCGATGAGGTAATCGCACAGCGAGCTGATCGAATCGCCTTGAACCTTCAACCGCTTCCGCGTGAAGCCGGCGTTGACGAGCTTGCGACGCAACAGATGTTCCGGATCGTCCATGTCGATCATCATCGGCAGCGCGTCTTGATCGGGACGGATACCGCCGGCGTTCGAGAACAACTCGGGGTTTCGCTCCGCATCGATCACGGCCTCGTACGTTGTCGCGGCGGCCAGCCCGTTGCGGTCCCTGAATACGGGTTCGTTTGCGCGCATCCACTTGTATGCCTCGCGGGATGCGGGTCGGTCGGCATAGAACCCGCCGTCGGCAAGGTCCACGTCGGGCTTCGTCGACACCGTTGTCGTCATGTGGTCAAACCTCCTGCGCGTCTGCGAATGTCATGTCTACGTTTCCCGCCGAACCGGAGACCATCGCGCGTTTCGGGAAGCCCAGCGAGGCCAGTTCTTTCGCGTATGGATGTTCGCCGAGCCGAACGGTCGCACCCCCGGGCCGGTACCGCACATCGGTCGTGATCATCTCGCCGACGGTCTCACGACGGATACCGTCGCGGTACGAATACGTGGGATGCGACTGCGGCTTCGACGTCAACGCCGACGGCAGCTTTAGTCCGCGTTTGAAGTCCATGCCGACGGCGAACTGGCCGTCGATCGTCACGTCGAACGAGTAGGTATGGCCATCGCGGATCGTGAAGTCGGCCATCACCTTCGGGTAGCCCCAGATCTTGCATCCCGCTTCGAGCGTGAACGACTGATCGACGGGGAGGTGGTGGACGAACGCCCCCGCTGACTGCAGCGCGCGCATACCCGTCGCGTCGCTCCCCGGCGGGTTGACCATGACGTTGGTCCCGTACTCGTAGTACTCACCGAGGTCGGTGTCGATATAGCGCATCAGCATCAGGACGGCCATCGCTTTTCCGGGCCGGTAGCGGCAGACCTGAAAACCGCTGTAGTCGATCATCGCCTGGGCGGCGTCGGCATCGACCGAGAACATCGCCATGTGCTGCGTCGCGGTGCGGACCCTGACCGGCATGGTCAGCACCGTGCCGGCGATTGTGTGCTGGCTCATCGGGTCAATCTAGAACGCGGACTAGACAACTAGCAAGGAAGTGTCTACCCGAGATCTAGACCTGTGCGGCGAGATCCTTGATCTGTTCGACCGAGCGCGCGCCGACGACCATCATCGTCACGCCCGCGGCCTCCCACGCCTTGATCTGTTCCTGCACGTAAGCAAGGTCGCCCACGATCGCCGAGTCGTCAACGAGTTCGTCGGGGATGATCTTGGCCGCCTCGTCCTTTTGCCCTGACCGGAACAGCTTGGTGACGTCGTCGACCACCTCGGCATACCCCATCCGACGGTAGACGTCGGCGTGGAAGTTGGTGTCCTCCGCACCCATGCCGCCCATGTAGAGCGCCAGGTGCGGCTTCATCAACTCCATGATCTCGGCGCGATCGTCGGTGACGACCACCTGCGCGGTCGCGCAGATCTCGAAGGTCTCCCGGGTGCGCCGCGCGCCCGGACGCGCGAATCCCTCGTCGAGCCACTCGTTGTACATGCCCGCGATCCGCGGCGAGTAGAAGATGGGCAGCCAGCCGTCGCAGATCTCGGCGGCCAGCGCGACGTTCTTCGGGCCTTCGGCGCCCAGCATCACCGGGATGTCGGCTCGCAGCGGATGGGTGATCGGCTTGAGGTTCTTGCCGAGCCCGGTGGTGCCCTCACCGGTCAACGGCAGGGGGTAGTGCGGGCCGTCGCTGTGCACCGGCGCCTCGCGAGCCCACACCTGGCGCAGGATGTCGATGTACTCCCGGGTGCGCGCCAGCGGCTTCGGGAATTTCGCGCCGTACCAACCCTCGACGACCTGCGGGCCCGAGACTCCGAGGCCGAGGATGTGCCTGCCGCCGGAGAGGTGGTCCAGCGTCAGCGCAGCCATCGCGCACGCGGTCGGCGTCCTGGCCGAAAGTTGGATGACCGAGGTACCGAGCCGCATCTTCGTCGTTTCGCGGCCCCACCAGGCCAACGGCGTGTAGGCATCCGAACCCCAGGCCTCCGCGGTGAACACTGTGTCGAAGCCGGCCTCTTCCGCGGCTGCCACCAGTTCGGCGTGGTTCTCCGGCGGCTGCGCACCCCAATATCCGAGCTGCAAACCAAGCTTCATGAGCGCTCCCTTTTCTGGAGGTCCTGACCGTGCCTTGAAACTATTATTAGAACCTGTTCTACTCGATGCCGTGACCACAGGCCAAAGCAGCCCGGTGCAGATCGACAAGCATGAGCGGCCTCTCTCAGCTCCGCTGAAGCTCTCATTCGACTACACCCGTTCAGTCGGACCACTCCTGTCTCAGTTCTTCACCGCACTACGCGAGCGACGCATCGTCGGCGTACGCGGTTCGGACGGACGCGTGCATGTACCGCCTGCTGAGTATGACCCCGTGACGTACGAGCAATTGACCGAGGTAGTTCCCGTCAGCAGCGTCGGAACCGTGCAGTCGTGGACGTGGCAGTCCACGCCGCTGGAGGGTCAGCCGCTGGACAAGCCATTCGCGTGGGCACTGATCAAGCTCGACGGCGCCGACACCCCGCTGCTGCATGCGGTCTCGGTCGCGTCGGCGGACGAGATCAGCACCGGCGCCAGGGTGCACGCGCACTGGATCGACGAGCCCGTCGGCGCGATCACCGACATCGCCTACTTCCTGCCGGGCGAAGACGCGGAACCCGAAGGCCAGCCCGACGATCGTGAGCCGGTCAAGATCCAGGTGACGCCGTCGTCCATCGAAATCCAGCACACCGCATCGCTTCCCGAGACCGCGTTCCTCAAGGCGCTCGAGGAGGGCAAGCTGCTCGCCGCGCGCACCGGCGACAACGGCAAGGTGTACTTCCCGCCCAAGGAAGCCGATCCGGCCACGGGTCTGGAGCTCGACCAGTTCATCGAGCTTCAGGACAAGGGCACCGTCACCACGTACGCGATCATCAACATCCCGTTCCCCGGACAGCGGATCAAGCCGCCATACGTCGCGGCCTACGTGCTGCTCGACGGCGCCGACATCCCGTTCCTGCATCTGGTCACCGAGATCGACCCGGCCGACGTCCGGATGGGCATGCGGGTGCAGGCGGTGTGGAAGCCCCGCGAAGAGTGGGGCCTGGGCATCGACAACATCGACCACTTCCGGCCGACGGGTGAGCCCGACGCCGACTACGAGTCCTACCGGCACCACCTGTAAAGGCCTTTGTCAATGACTGATATCGCAGTGGTGGGCTTCGCACACGCGCCCCACGTCCGCCGCACCGACGGCACCACCAACGGCGTCGAGATGCTGATGCCGTGTTTCCACAAGCTCTACGACGAACTCGGACTGCAGCAGACCGACATCGGCTTCTGGTGCTCGGGCTCGTCGGATTACCTTGCCGGCCGCGCCTTCTCGTTCATCTCCGCGATCGACTCGATCGGTGCGGTACCGCCGATCAACGAGTCGCACGTCGAGATGGACGCGGCGTGGGCGCTGTACGAGGCCTACATCAAACTGCTGACCGGCCAGGTCGAGACCGCGCTGGTCTACGGCTTCGGCAAGTCGTCGGCAGGCACGCTGCGTCGCGTGCTCGCGCTGCAGACCGATCCGTACACCGTCGCGCCACTGTGGCCGGACTCGGTGTCCATGGCCGGCCTCCAGGCGCGGGCGGGTCTGGACGGTGGTAAGTGGACCGCCGAACAGATGGCCCAGGTGGCGCTGGATTCGTACGCCGCCGGCGGCCGCACCGACAAAGAAGAGGTCACCGGCAGCATCGACGAACTGCTCGAGCGGCCGTTCTTCGCCGATCCGTTGCGCCGCCACGACATCGCGCCGATCACCGACGGAGCGTCGGCGATCGTGCTCGCTGCCGGCGACAAGGCGCGGGAACTGCGTGAAAACCCCGCCTGGATAACAGGTATCGAGCACCGCATCGAGACCCCGATCCTCGGCGCGCGTGATCTGACCACCTCACCGTCGACCGCCGCGTCAGCCAAGGCCGCCACGGGCGGTGACGCCGGTTCGATCGACGTCGCGGAGATCTACGCGCCGTTCACCCATCAGCAGCTGATCCTGAAGGAAGCAATCGGGCTGACCGACAAGACGAAGATCAACCCGTCCGGCGGCGCGCTGGCCGCCAATCCGATGTTCTCTGCCGGGCTCGAGCGCATCGGCTTCGCCGCGCAGCACATCTTCGACGGCTCCGCGCAGCGGGTGCTGGCCCACGCGACCAGTGGCCCTGCGCTGCAACAGAATCTCGTCGCCGTTCTGGAAGGGAAATAGACATGGCCGGGCAGCTGGCAGCGGTGCTGGGCACCGGACAGACGAAGTACGTCGCCAAGCGCCACGACGTGTCGATGAACGGCCTGGTGCGTGAGGCCATCGACCGAGCGCTGGAGGATTCCGGATCGACGTTCGACGACATCGACGCCGTAGTCGTCGGCAAAGCGCCCGACTTCTTCGAGGGCGTGATGATGCCGGAGCTGTTCATGGCCGACGCCACCGGCGCCACGAACAAACCGTTGATCCGTGTGCACACCGCGGGCTCGGTGGGAGGTTCGACCGCGATCGTCGCCGCAAGCCTCGTGCAATCGGGCAAGTACAAGCGCGTGCTGACGATGGCGTGGGAGAAGCAGTCCGAGTCGAATGCCATGTGGGCGTTGAGCATTCCGGTGCCGTTCACCAAGCCGGTCGGCGCGGGGGCCGGCGGCTACTTCGCTCCCCATATCCGTGCTTACATTCGCCGCTCCGGTGCACCCAACTACATCGGCGCGATCGTCGCGGTCAAGGACCGGCGCAACGGCGCCAAGAACCCGCTGGCGCATCTGCACCAGCCCGACATCACGGTCGAGAAGGTGATGGAGTCCCCGATGCTCTGGGATCCGATCCGCTACGACGAGACGTGCCCGTCGTCGGACGGCGCAGCGGCGATGGTGATCGGCAATGAGGAAGCGGCAGAAGCGCATATCGCCAACGGCAATCCCGTCGCATGGATTCACGCCACGTCGCTGCGCACGGAGCCTCTCGCCTACGCGGGCCGCGACCAGGTCAACCCGCAGGCCAGTCGCGACGCGGCAGCAGCCCTTTGGAAGGCGGCAGGGATCAAGAGCCCCATCGATGAGATCGATGCCGCCGAGGTCTACGTCCCGTTCTCCTGGTACGAGCCGATGTGGTTGGAAAGCCTCGGCTTTGCGGCCGAGGGCGAAGGGTGGAAGCTCACCGAGGCCGGCGAGACCGAGATCACCGGCAAGATCCCGTTGAACGCCTCCGGCGGTGTGCTGTCGTCGAATCCGATCGGTGCGTCGGGCATGATCCGGTTCGCCGAGTCGGCGATCCAGGTAATGGGTAAGGCGGGCGATCACCAGGTTCCCAACGCACGCAAGGCACTCGGTCATGCCTACGGCGGTGGCGCGCAGTACTACTCGATGTGGGTCGTCGGGGCTGACAAGCCGTGACGCGGCCGACGAGCGCTCGCGCGTGGGGGTACCTCCCAGCCACCGGCGAGGGGGAGAGAAATCGATGATGCAGTACACGATCAGCATCGCGTTCAGCCCCCTGGACCAGCTGATCGAAATCGCAAAGGCAGCTGAAGAACTCGGCTTCGACAGCATCGCGCTGCCGGACTCGATCTTCTACTTCGAGAAGCAGTCCGTCGACTATCCCTACACCGCCGACGGCAAGCGCATGTTCGATGAGAACTCGCCCTGGGTCGATCCGCTGATCCTGGCGGGTGCATTGGGTGCGGTGACCTCGAAGCTGCGCTTCTACACCAACGTCATGAAGCTCGGTTCGCGCAATCCGCTGCTGCTGGCCCGACAGGTCGGATCGGTGGCAAACCTGACCAATAACCGGTTCGGCTTCGGTGTCGGAATCGGCTGGGCTCCTGAGGAATTCGAATGGTGTGGGGTGCCCTACGCGAAGCGCGGCAAGCGCGTCGACGAGATGATCGACGTCATCAAGCTGGTGCTCGCCGGCGGGATGGTCGAGCACCACGGCGAGTTCTACGACTTCGACCGCCTGCAGATGAGCCCGGCACCGTCGAAGCCCATTCCGTTCTACGTCGGCGGCCACACCGACGTCGCACTGAAGCGCGCCGTCCGGATCGGTGACGGCTGGACGAGCGCGATGATGACGTGTGACCAGTTGGCCGAGACGATCACCAAGCTCAAGCAACTGCTGGCCGAAAGTGGCCGCGCCGACGACCCGTTCGAATACCAGGCCGTGTGCATCGACAAGTTCGGTGTCGACGGCCACCGCGATCTGGTCGCGGCGGGTGTCACCGACTACATCGGGATCCCTTGGGTGTTCGAGGGCCTCGCGTTCGATGCCCCGGTGGACAAGAAGATCGACTCGATGAAGCGGTTCGCCGAGACCTACATCCACTCGGGCTGGCAGGACTGAGCCGTGACCGTCACTGATCCGAACGCACCGGTTCACCTGGCGGGTAAGCGCTCACGCGAGGCGGCGGTCGCTCACGACAAGGACGCGTGGCTGGCGAACTTCGCCGACGACGCGATCGTCGAGGATCCGATCGGACCGTCGCACTTCGACCCCGAAGGCAAGGGACACCGCGGCAAGGAGGCGATCGCCAAGTTCTACGACATGGCGATCGCGCCGAGCGACCTCACCTTTGTCTTCGAGAAGACGTATCAATGCGGCAACGAAGAAGCCAACGTCGGCCACATCGTGATCCAGGCCGCAGGCTACGAGGTGAAGGCCGAGGGCATCTTCACCTATCGCGTGAACGACGAAGGCAAGATCGTTGCGCTGCGGGCATTCTGGGAACTCGACAAAGCGACGGCGAGCGCACGAAAGATCTAGTCACGCCACCTGTGGCACGGTGGAGGTATGGGATTCAGATCGACCACCACTGCGTTGGCAGCGTTGATGTGCGTGGCAGCGATCGGGTGTGACTCATCCGGCACTGCTCCCACCGGCACCGTTCCGAGCCTGCCCGGCTCGACGAGCTCATCGGCATCCGCCGCTCCGACCACGACCAGTACCGACAACAAACCCGTCGACTACAGCCGTCTGCTGCTGCAGCCCGCCGACCTCAGCGATGACGAGGACACGTTCACGGAGCAGTCATCCACCCCCGCGGGACCGGACGGTTTACCCGGAGCAAGTGCCCTGTTCGTCAACCAGGACGACACCAGGGCCATTTCCGACACCATCGTGATCTACCCGGACGCCGAGACAGCGGCTTCCACACTGGAGGCGGCCCTGCCAACGATCGACCAGACGGTCACCGGCGCCACGTCGCGTCCGGTTCCGGTCGGCACCCACGGCACGATGGCCGTCGGCATGTCGAAGGACGGCAGCAAGGCGGCCACGCTGCTGTTGTTCACAGAAGGACCCGCGCTCGCGCGGCTGGAATTCCAGAGCGCACCGGGTGACGTCACCACCGACGGGTTCGTCCTGAACATCGGCAAGATGCAGCAGATCGCGCTGAGGACCGGCCTGATCTAGCGGGAGAACCGGTCCATCGCGGAAGTCACCGCACCGAACGCCAACCGCTTCGTGCGGCGCGCGGCATCGGCCAGCGCACGATGCTTGCCTTCCTGAAGTGTCGCCTCATCGCCGACGTTCACCACGCCGCCGGAGGTCACCCAGCAATAGCTGCCCAGACAACGGCCCGCCCGAGAAGCGACGGCCTTGGTGATCCGGCGGTCGACCTCGATGCCGGGTTGCGCACGACTGGGCACGACGCAGCGGATCGTCGGCATGGTGACGTCGAGCACGACCCCACCGAGCGAGAGGTGTCCGCCAGTCCACTGCGACTCGGGCAGCCCGTCTTGCGGATTGTTCAGCGCCAGCAGGATATTGGGCCGGAAGCGGCGCACCTCGACGGCGTCACCGTCGAGCTCGGAGCCGATGGTCTCCAAGCTGGTCGTGGTCATCACGTGCACGGGCGCCAGATCGACGAACATGCCGGGCGGGGTCGAATATTTGCCGAGCAGGGTGAGATCGGTGACCCGGAACATCGACATGTCCGGAAACTTCTCGCCCTCGGCGATCCCGAAGTCCTTGCGCAGCGCGGCGATCGACATGTTCTCGCGCTCGTCGCGGCTCAACTTGTGCAGGCTGGTGTCCTCGGCGGGCGGCAATGCAGTCAATCGGACGTCGCGATCGACGAGCTCGGACAGCTTCTTGTGCACGTCGGAGTCGCTGCTAGAGCACACGCTGCCGTCGGGGAAGGTGATCTCGACCTCAGGCGCGTTGCCCGGGCCGGCGTCGGAAGCCAGCGGAGCCACATAGCGGGCCGTCGCACCCAACAGCGCGGGAATGCGCCTGGCCGTCGCGGTGACGTCTCGTTCGACATCGCGCACCGCCCACAATCGGTCACCGCGTGGACCGGTCGGCCCGATGTCGACCCGGTCGACCTGCTCGCCCCCCAGCGACTTCACCGGATAGCGGAACAGCGCGGCGACGTTACCCAACGACATGCGCTTACGCTACTCCTGGACGGGCTGTAGACCAGCGATGTAGCGGCGAGCCAGATCCTGATAGGCACCGGGGTTGGTATCCACCCACATCTGGGCGCCCGTACCTGCGACGGGTCCCCGGACCTTCGCGGGTGCGCCCGTCACCACCACCTCATCGGGGATCTTGGTGCCGCCGATGACCAGCGAGTGTGCGGCGATGAGGCTGCGTGCGCCGATGATCGCACCGTCGAGCACGGTGCAATGGTTGGCCACCACGGCCTGAGCGCCGATGTGCACCCCGTGCACCACGCATCCGTGGGCGATGGTCGCGCCCGGTCCGACATCGACCGGGATGCCCGGCGGGGCGTGCAGCACGGAGCAGTCCTGCACGTTGGCGCCCTCACGGATCACGATCGGGGCGTAATCACCCCTGAGCACCGTGTTGAACCACACCGACGCGCCCGCCTCGACGTGCACGTCGCCGACCAATGTGGCCGTCGGGGCGATGAAGGCGGTCGGATCGACGATCGGTGATCGCCCCTCGAACGAATACAACGGCATTGTCTGGTTATACCGCAGTTGGCTCGCGATGAGCGCTTGCGCGAAGAGGCGAATTACCTGCTTGGATTGCGCGCCGACAGGTAAAAACTGTAACGTGTTCTAGTTAGAGTCATAGCAACGGGAGGCCCACCGTGACTACCGAAACTGCAGGCATTCGCGAAATCGACACCGGAGCGCTACCCGACCGGTTTGCGCGGGGCTGGCACTGCCTGGGCCCGGTGAAGGACTACCTGGACGGCAAGCCGCACGGCGTGGAGATCTTCGGGACCATGCTGGTGGTCTTCGCCGACTCCAACGGCGACCTCAAGGTGCTGGACGGCTACTGCCGTCACATGGGCGGAAATCTGTCGCAGGGCACGATCAAGGGCGACGAGATCGCCTGCCCGTTCCATGACTGGCGTTGGGGCGGCGACGGCAAGTGCAAACTGGTGCCCTATGCCAAGCGCACGCCGCGACTGGCCCGCACCAAGGCGTGGCACACCGACGTCCGCGGCGGTCTGCTCTTCGTCTGGCACGACCACGAGGGCAACCCACCTCAGGAAGAAGTGCGCATCCCCGACATCCCAGAGTTCGCCAGTGACGAGTGGACCGACTGGCGGTGGAACACGATGCTCATCGAGGGCAGCAACTGCCGCGAGATCATCGACAACGTCACCGACATGGCGCACTTCTTCTACATCCACCTCGGATTGCCCACGTACTTCAAGAACGTCTTCGAGGGACACATCGCCTCGCAGTACCTGCACAACGTGGGCCGTCCCGACGTCAGCGATATGGGCACCACCTACGGCGAGGCCCACCTCGACTCGGAGGCGTCGTATTTCGGCCCGTCTTTCATGATCAATTGGCTGCACAACAACTACGGCGGCTTCAAGGCCGAGTCGATCCTGATCAACTGCCACTACCCGGTGACCCAGAACTCGTTCGTCCTGCAATGGGGCGTCATCGTCGAGAAGCCGAAAGGGCTCGACGAGAAGACCACCGACAAGCTTTCGCGGGTCTTCACCGAGGGCGTCAGTAAGGGCTTCCTGCAGGACGTCGAGATCTGGAAGCACAAGACACGCATCGACAACCCGCTGCTCGTGGAGGAAGACGGTGCCGTCTACCAGATGCGCCGGTGGTATCAGCAGTTCTACGTGGACGTCGCCGACGTGACTCCTGATATGACCGACCGCTTCGAGATCGAAGTCGACACCACGGCGGCCAACGAGAAGTGGCATGTCGAGGTCGAGGAGAACCTCAAGACGCAGGCCAAAGAAACAGGCGAGCAGGACGAGAAAGAAAGAGCAGAGCACGCGAGCTCATGACCGCGCGCAAGGACGCTCCGGACTCCGGCCGGATTGTCGGCCCCGCCGACTCCGGCCAGATTGTCGGCCCCGCCGACGTCGACCAGCTGGCGAGGTCGATGTTGCTTCTTCATGGCGTTCATGACGATGATGACCACGGCGACGGTGAGGTCAGCAGTCTAAAGGAAACTTGGGGTCGATCATGGTCGAAGGCACCGTCTTTCGGTGACGCCCGAGCCGAGGCGCTGCGGGAGGCCACCGCGCAGGATCGTGAGCGTTACCTGACATCGGGACTGGTGTCGGTCGATTGCAGGTTCTGCCATGTGACGGTCGACGTGAAGAAGCTCGGGCCGGCGCATACATCGGTGCAATGGAACGCCGAGGCAACGCAGCGCTGCGCCTACTTCGCCGACATCCGGAAGTCCGGCGGCGACCCCGCCCGCGAGAAGTCCTGCCCGAAGCTCGCGGGCAGCATCAAACACGCTGTCGCCGAAGGGTGTCTGGAGGAGATGTCGTCGGCACCCTCGCCCGGCGACGGCTAGCCCTACACTGACAGCCATGGTCACGCGGTGGTCGGCCCTCGCGCTCGCCATCGCCTTGACCGGGTGCACGCGAGTGATCGACAACCCTCGGCCGAACTCAACTCCGCCGGTGGCGCCGATCACCGTCGGCCAGGTCGTCGACCTGTTGAGCCCGAATGTCGAGAAGTACGACGGGAATCTGTTCTCCACCGTCGAACCCGAGAAGTGCAGCGGTGTCGCCAAAGAGGTCGACGCGCCCTTCATCTTCGATCGTGATCCTGCGGCGACCGATGGCGGCCACTGGATGGTCGACGACGTCGGCCGCGAGGTCTACATCGAGGAGATGGTCGGGGTCTATCCCGCGAACTACGATGCGAAAAACGCACTGTCGCAGGCCAAGCAAACTCTGCAAGACTGTGAGGACGTTCCGTTCACCGTCACCGACATGAACGGCCGGTCGTACGACTTCACAATGCTGCCGCTCGAGCCGTCCAGTTCTCCGAACATCCTGCTGTGGTCGTTCAGGGCCACCGACTGGGCGTGTGACAGCACGTTGGTCGCCGCGCACAATGCCGCGATCGAAATTTCGACGTGCGGGCCCGTCGGTGGCTACCCGGTGCACACCCTGGGCGCCGATGCCCTGAATCGCATTGAGAAGCTTGCCAATACGACGGCCTGACCGTCACAGGCCCTTGAACTGCTCCTTGACCTGCTCGTCGGTCAGTCCGTAGTCGGCGAGCGAGTAGGTGTGCTTCGGCGCGCGGGGACCCTTCTGGCTTTCGGCGTGGCTCTCGGCGATCGCCGCGCGCGCGTCATCGGTGAACTCGATGTCGAAGTGCGAGTAGATGCCCTCGACGGCCGATACGGGATCCTTGACGAATTCGAAGTAGTCGACGTCGCAGAACTGCGCCGGGTTCTGACCGGCGCGAACCTCGTTGAACCGCTTCAGACCTCGCGTCCACGTCTCCATGGCGTCCTCGCCGATCTGCGCACCGACGAACGAGTTCGACCAGCCTTCGGTGGTGTGCTGCGCCAGCGAACACATCGACGCCATGATGGTCTCCGCCGGCCGGTGGCATTGCACGATGAGCGCGTCGGGATAAGTCGCGAAGATTGCGTCGAGCGCGAACAGATGGCTCGGATTCTTGAGCACCCAGCGCTTCTCGGCGTCGTTGAGACCGATCAGTTGAAGGTTCCTGCGATGCCGCTGGTATGCCTTGGTCCAGTCCTGTTTGGCGAGCCACTGCGAGTAGGTGGGCAGATGGGAGAGCGTTTCGTACGAGACCGAATGCAGCGACTGGCGCAGCAGCTGCCAGCACTCCTCCACCTCGTCGGCGGTCATGTAGTGCAGGCCGGTGTAGTCCGGGTTCTCCGCGTGCGCCTTGGCGAACTGCGCATCGATCTGAGTGAAAACGGGGTTATCCGACCATGTCTCGCGCGGTGGGCGCGGTTGCGGGAACTCGGCCAGCCACAGTTCCAGACCCTGGTGCCGCGGGTCAGCGGTGAGTAGCCGGTGAATTACCGTGGTGCCGGTGCGTGGCAGCCCGGTGACGAAGATGGGCCGCTCGATGGTCACGTCTGCGTGCTCTGGGTGCTGCTTCCACGCCGCTTCCGAGACCAGCCGCGCCACCAGCGCGTTGCGCACGAAGAAACGGTTCATCTTGCTGCCGAGTTCGGTGAGGTCGGCATCGCGCCGGAACGACTCCAGCAACACGCTCAGCGCCTCGCGGTAGTTGTCGTCGTCGACACCGAAGTCGTCGAGTCCGCACGCCTTCGTCGCCGAAGCGTGCAGCTCGTCGACCGTGCCGACATCGGTGCGTGCGGTCATCAGGCCTTGTACTCCCCGCAGTTGACATCCAGTGCCTGTCCGGTGATCCCGCTGGACAGGTCGCTTGCCATGAACAGTACCGCCGAGGCGACCTCGTCTTCGGTGGGCAGCCGCTTGAGGTCCGATCCCGCGGCGGCGGCGTTGTAGATGTCCTCGACGCTCGTGCCGTACTTGCTCGCCTGGTGCTCGAAGTAGCCCTTCAGGGTTCCGCCCCAGATGTAGCCGGGCAGCACGGAATTCACCCGGATGCCCTGCTCGCCGAGTTCGGTGGCCAGGGTCTGCGACATCGCAAGCAGCGCCGACTTCGCCATCTTGTAGGCGCCGTACTTGGCCTGCGAGTGGCGCACCACCATCGAGTTCACGTTGACGACGGAACCCTTCGACTCGGCCAGCGCGGGGGTGAAGCCCTGGATCATCCGCAGCGCGCCGAACACCGTGAGTTCGATGGCGTCCTTCATGTGCTCGAACGTGGTGTTGGCGAACGGTTTCATGGAGGGCACCCGGAACGCGTTGTTGATCAGCACGTCGACCCTGCCGTACGCCTGAAGCGTCTGCTCGACGAGATTGGCGACCTGGGCGTCGTCGGTGATGTCGGTGCCGACCGTCACGGCGCGCCTACCGATGTCGGTGATCTGTTTGGCGACGTCCTCGAGTCGCTCCACAGTGCGAGCAGCCAGCACCAGGTCCGCACCCGCCTCGGCACATCGCTTGGCCAGCGTGGTTCCCAGCGCGGGGCCGACACCGGAGATGACGACGACCTTGTTTTCCAGCACTTCTATCCCACCATCCTGTAGCCGATCAGCTTCTGGCGCAGCGCAATCCGCTCTCGCCAGTCCTCGTCTGAAATTTTGTTGGACTCGTAGTACGGCAGCGCGGCGGCGACCTTGTCCAGATCGACCACCTCGAGTGTCGGGCCGTCCGCCTCGGTGAGCTCGCGAGACACCCGCTGCCAGCGGAACTGAAGGTAACCCCTGCCATGGCCGAGGGTTTCGCACCAGTTCGTCACGCCGGGGTTGCTGTCGGACACGACGATCCTGATCTTGCCGTCCGGATCCGCCTGTGCCTGAGTGCCGTTCAGCGAGGTCTGATGGTTGATGTAATCCAGCGAGATGTACCACAGGCTACCCAGCTGGAAGCCCAGATACGGTGCGTCGGTGACGGGCAGCGTGATCACGATCGCCTGATCCGGCGCGAGGTCGAAGTGACCGACCGACGAATACTGCGTCGCCAGACCCCCCGGGGTGAGGCGAGGTGCGGTCAGCGTGTTCACGGGCAGGTCGTCGTAGAACCACTTGGGGAATTGCAGCCACGTCTTGACCCGCTGGACGAGCTGCTTACCCGCCACCGCGTAACGCTTCTCGATCAACTCGCGTGTCAGTGGCGGCGGTGCGGTGCCCTGGGTATCGGTGCGCGCGATGGCGAAGGTCCCGCGCTGGGCGGACCAATCGTTGTAGACCTCGCGGATCACCAACTGCGAAGGGCTGTCCGGAGTGAAGCGCCACTCAAACGTGCCGTCGGAGGCGATGTCGAGCTTGCGATCGTCGAACGCAGTCTCACTGTCCGGCACTACCTCGTCGGTGTATTCGCCGCCGAGCAACTGGAAGCTCACGTCGGTCGTGGTGCCCCGTGTGCCACTGACGATGTACTCATGGCCGGGCTGCACCCGCGTACCGAAGTACATGGTGTCCGGGTTGTCCAGCCCCATCTTGGTGAATGGGCCGGTGCCGCTGTGCAGGAACGGGTGGTCGCGGTCGTAGTCGAACGCGACATGCGTGCATGCCGCAATACATCCCGCGAGGTACTGCAGCCCCTCGAGCAGGTCGGCTTCGGATTCGATGAAGTGGGCGGCGGCGACGAGGCTCTCGGCCTCGGCGATCGCGTCGGCCAACGGCTGTGAGTACACACGATTAAACTAGAACGTGTTCTAAAATTAGTCAATATATCGACCAGCCCGGTACATATATGGAACGACATGTACGCTGCACACGTGTCCGCCCCCGAGTCTTCTGGCCGCGCCTCGCCGCCGACCGATCGGGTGGTGCGGATCCTCGACTACCTCGCAGGTCGTCCCACGGAACGCTTCGGCGTTTCCGACTTGGCCCGTCGGGTCGGCCTCAGCAAGCCGACCTGTCTGGGCATCGTCACCTCCCTCGCGGATGCGGGATATCTGGTGCGCGATGCCGCCGACAAGACGTATCGCCTCGGCCCGTCGCTGATCACACTTGGGCACAAGGCGCAGGAGTCGATGCGGGTCAGCCCCGCGGCACGCGAAGAGCTTCGCCGGCTGTCGGCTCGTTTCGGGGTCACCGCGGCACTGTCGGGCGTCATCGACGACCGGATCACGCTGCTGGACCTGGTGGCGCCCGCAGGCACACGGCCCGGCGTCGAAGTCGGACAGAGCTATCCCTTCGCCCCGCCCGTCGGGTTGATGTTCGTGCTCTGGGACGAGGAAGCTGAACGCAATTGGCTCGCCAAGGAACCGACGATCCCGCTGCGCACGCACTCGGACCGGCTCAACCGCGTGATCGACAGGTGCCGCGACGACGGATATCTGGTCGAGCGGCTGACCCCCGGCGGGCGGCGACTGTATTCCTTGATGGCCGGGATGTCGAGCACCCTGCCCGACGAGTTGCGCGCCTTGCTGGGCGAATTGGTGTCCGACATCGGCGAACGGGTTTATCTGCGTGACGAGAACGGCTCCGCGACGCGGAAGCGCCATGACATCAGCGTGATCTCCGCACCCGTCTACGACCACTATCAGCGGCAGGTGATGGTGGCGTCGATGCATATCGGAAAAGCGTTGACAGACAATGAGATCGTCGAGCGTGCGCGCGCACTGGTCAAGACCGCTGATGCGGTCAGCTCCCAGCTTGGCGGGGTGAAGCCCCAGCGCTAAGCCACCATCCTGTTGCCGATCTGCTTCTGACGCAGTGAAATCCGCGCTCGCCAGTCCTCATCTGAAATCTTGTTGAACTCGTAGTACGGCAGCGCGGAAGCGACCTTGTCGATGTCGACCACCTCGACAGTCGGGCCGTCGGCCTCGGTGAGCTCACGGGAGAGCCGCTGCCAGCGGAACTGCAGGTACCCCTTGCGGTGCCCCAAGGCCTCCACCCAGTTCGTCACACCCGGATTCGCATCCGAGACCACGTACCGGATCTTGTCGTCCGGATCCTCCTGCGCCTGAGTGCCGTTGAGCGATGTCTGGTGATTGATGTAATCCAGCGAGATGTACCAGAGGCTGCCCAGCTGGAAGCCGAGGTACGGCGCGTCGGTGACAGGCAGCGTGATGATCATCGCCTGATCCGGCGTCAGGTCGAAGTGGCCGACCGACGAATACTGCGTCGCCAGACCACCGGGCGTGAGCCGTGGCGCGCTCATCGTGTTGACCGGCAGCGTGTGGTAGAACCACTGCGGGAACTGCAGCCACGTCTTCACACGCTGCACCAGCTGCTGACCCGCGCAGGCATAGCGCTTTTCGATCAGCGCCCTGGTCAGCGGCGGCGGGGACCCCCCCGCAGTGTCGGTGCGCGCGATACTGAGGTAGCCGCGCTGCGCTGACCAGTCGTTGTAGACCTCGCGAACCAACAATTGCGAGGGACTCGTGGGGGCGATCCGCCACTCGTAGTTTCCGTCGGCGTCGATATCGAGTTCGCGGTCGTCGAAGGCCAGCTGGCTCGGCGGCACGTTGTCGTCGGTGTACTCACCACCGAGCAGCTGGAAGCAGAGGTCGGTGGTGGTACCCCGGCGGCCGGTGACGACGTACTCATGACCGGGCTGCACCCAGGTGCCGAAGTACATCGCGTCCGGGTTGTCCAGCGCCATCTTCGTGAACGGCCCGGTGCCGGACTGCATGAACGGATGGTCGCGGTCGTGATCGAACGCCAGATGCGTGCACCCCGAGATGCAACCCGCCAGGTACTGCAGACCCTCCAGCAGGTCGGCTTCGGATTCGACGAACGGGGCGGCGGCAACGAGGCTTTCCGCCTCGGCGATTGCGTCGAGCCACGGCTGCGAGAACATCTCCTGAAGCTAGGGCGCATTCGCGCGGCAGTCAATATATCGACCGACCCGTTCCATATATGAAACGGCGTCACGCCCCACCGCCGCCGAAAAGCACTCACCGCGCCAGCGTGGAGTACTGGCGCGGTGAGTGGTGGGAAATCAATTAGAGGTCAGTCAGCGCCTCTGTGATCGGGGTGGGCGTCACCTCGACGCCACACTGGCTCGCCAGGTCGATGGCCGGCTGGTTGATCGTCTTCAGCTCGGTCTGGACCTGCGGATTCTCCGCGAAGTATGTACGGAACGCCTGCGTAACGTCGGCGGGCGACTGCTCCACGATGTTGGTCAGCGCATCGTTGGCCTCGGGGTTACCGGCCAGATACGTGCTCGTGGACTCCGACACCGTGCGCGAGGTGTCGGCGATCGCGCTGACGCTGCAGTTCTTCGGTTCCATACCCGGTCCCGGAGCGGGCTCGGCATTCACCACCGGCATCACGATCGCAGCGGAACCAAAAGCAAGTAGACCCCCGGCGAACATGCCGTACAGGCCGCGTCGCACGGTCTTCTCGGACATCTTCATCGAATCACCCTTTCAGTGTGCGACCACTCGGTCGCTGTTCATGGCGTAACCGATGTCGGTGCGGGCTTAAACAAATTCCTGTTCAATGCGGCGTTTTGGCCAAGGGCGTGGCACCAGCATCGGCACCCGCCGACGGTAATGGCGGTACGTGTCGGGTAGTTGACCGGGCGTCAGCTGGTGCTGGCCAGCGCGAACGGAAGCACGTCGGGCGCGCCGGCCGCCCGCACCACCCTGGCGGCCATCGTCAGGGTCCACCCGCTGTCGGCCACGTCGTCGACGAGCAACACCGGACCGCCCGCGGATGCGACGAGATCGCGATCGGGCGCCGTCCACGCCCCATCGAGCGCAGCGACGCGATAGGCCGAGTTCGCCGCGGTCACTGCCCGCCGCGTCGGCGAGTATCGCAGCGTCCCGAGGTCGGTCAGCCTGCCCAGGCGGGCCAGCGCGCGGCTCAGCGACGAGATCAGCAGCGGGTGGCGGTCGGAATCGAGCGCCATGACCGCCGTCGGCCGCTCGGCCCAATCCCAGGACGCCAGCACCTTCACCGCGGCGGCGACCAGATCCTCGGTCACCTCACCGTCGGGTTCGTCGAGCACGCGCCGCAGCCGAGCACCCCAGCCCAGATCGGTCAGCCTGCCGATGGCGCGTCCGGACGCCGGGCCGTCCGCGATCTTGCCGCTCAGCTCGACGCCGAGCTTCGCCAATCCCGACGGCCACTGCTTGCGGGGTGCGATCTCCACACCGGGTCGCATGAGCCGTTGCCTGGTCTGTTCGGTCGTGCCCGAATCGACATCGGCGCTGACGTGTTCGCCCGTGCAGTTGTCGCAGCGCCCGCAGCGCTCGCCCGGTGTGAGTGAAGGATCGTCGAGTTGGCTACGCAGAAACGCCATCCGGCAACCGTTGGTGGCCTGGTAGTCGAGCATCGCCTGCTGTTCCCGCTTGCGGGCCTCGTCGAGTTTCCGGTACCGCGGCTCGTCGTACTCCCATGCCGCGCCGGTACCGACCCAGCCACCTTTGACCCGCCGCACCGCGCCGTCGACGTCGAGTACTTTCAACACCATCTCCAGCCGGGACCGTCCGAGGTCGACGAGCGGTTCGAGCGCCGGGGTCGACTGCGGCCGTTCGGCGTCCAGTGCACCGATCACGTTGCGCACCATGGATTCCGAGGGGAATGCCACCGATGCGAAGTAGCGCCAGACGTCTTGGTCCTCGTTACCGGGCAGCAGGATCACCTGTGCGCTCTCGGTGGCGCGCCCGGCGCGGCCGACCTGCTGGTAGTAGGCGATCGGAGAGGACGGGGCACCGAGGTGCACGACGAAGCCGAGGTCGGGTTTGTCGAACCCCATGCCCAGTGCCGACGTGGCGACCAGCGCCTTGACCTTGTTGGCCAGCAGGTCCGCCTCGAGCTGCTCTCGTTCGGCCGCTTCGGTGGCGCCCGTGTAGGCCGCCACCTCGTGGCCCTGCTCACGCAACAGCGACGCGACATCGTGAGCCTGGGCAACGGTGAGCGTGTAGACGATCCCGGAGCCGGGCAACGAATCGATATGTGCCGCAAGCCAAGCCGCCCGCTGTGCCGGGTTGCCGGCTTTGACCACCGACAGCCGCAGTGATTCGCGGTCCAGCCCGCCGCGCAGCACCAGCGTGTCCCGGCCGCCGACACCCAGTTGGGCGGCGACGTCGTCGACGACCCTGTCGTTGGCAGTCGCCGTGGTGGCCAGCACCGGGACGTCGGTACCGAGTTCACCGACGAGCGTGCGGATACGTCGGTA
Source organism: Mycolicibacterium rhodesiae NBB3 (assembly GCF_000230895.2). Next base: position 2,326,548 of record NC_016604.1, on the reverse strand, counting down.
GTCGGGCCGGAAGTCGTGACCCCAGTCCGACACGCAGTGCGCTTCGTCGACCACGACGAGACCGGCGTCGTGGGCCAGTGCGGGGAGCACGTGATCACGAAAGTCGGGATTGTTCAACCGTTCCGGGCTCACCAGCAGGACGTCGAGCTCGCGCCGGTGCACACGTTCGTTGATCTCGTCCCAATCGGCGACGTTGCTCGAGTTGATGGTGGCGGCGTGCACTCCGGCCCGCTCGGCGGCGGCCACCTGGTTTCGCATCAACGCCAGCAGTGGCGACACGATCACCGTCGGGCCGCGGCCGGCTTCCCGTAGCAGTTTGGCGGCGATGAAATAGACCGCCGACTTACCCCAGCCGGTGCGCTGTACGACGAGTGCGCGGCGCCGCCCGACGACCAGCGCCTCGATAGCCGTCCATTGGTCGTCGCGCAGGACGGCGGCCGGTCCCGCCAACTGTTCGAGAAGCGCCTGTGCGGCCTCACGGGTCGTCATGAAATCACCGCCGAACGTGGGTTACCCGCACGACAAAGTGCGGTTTGGCGTGTCGGTAACGCACGTTCGCGGTTATGTGACAGTTGCTTCTTGTTCGCGCTTGATCTCCAGCGCGATGTCGATCAGCTGGTCCTCCTGCCCGCCGATCAGCTTGCGCTGACCTGCGCGGTGCAGCAGCTGATGCGCGGGAACGCCGTAGCGTTCGGACTGGCGGATGGCGTGCTTGAGGAAGCTCGAGTACACCCCGGAGTAGCCCATGATCAGCGCGTTGCGATCGAGCAGGCACTCGGCCGGCATCGCGGGTGCGACAACCTCTTCGGCGGCGTCGGCGATGTCGAAGAAGTCGATGCCGGTCTTGACGCCGATCTTGTCGAACACGCCGATCAGCGCCTCGACCGGCGCATTGCCCGCACCGGCGCCGAACCGGCGGCACGACCCGTCGATCTGCTTGGCACCCGCCCGCACCGCCTCGATGGAGTTGGCGACGCCGAGGCCCAGGTTCTCGTGGCCGTGGAAGCCGACCTGCGCGTCGTCGCCGAGTTCAGCCACGAGCGCCGACACCCGGTCGGCGACACCCTCGAGCACCAGCGCACCGGCGGAGTCGACGACGTAGACGCACTGGCAGCCGGCGTCGGCCATGATGCGGGCCTGTGCGGCGAGCTTCTCCGGCGGGATGGTGTGGCTCATCATCAGGAAGCCGACGGTCTCCAGACCGAGTTCGCGAGCCAGGCCGAAGTGCTGAATCGACACGTCGGCCTCGGTGCAGTGGGTGGCGATCCGGCAGATCGAACCGCCGTTGTTCTGCGCCTCCTTGATGTCCTCCTTGGTGCCTACGCCGGGCAGCATGAGGAAGGCGATCTTGGATTCCTTGGCCGTCTCGGCGGCGAGCTTGATGAGCTCTTGCTCGGGGGTCTTGGAGAACCCGTAGTTGAAGCTGGACCCGCCGAGCCCGTCACCGTGGGTGACCTCGATGACCGGCACACCCGCGCTGTCCAGCGCCGCGACGATGGCCCCCACTTCGTCCTTGGTGAACTGATGCCGCTTGTGATGGCTGCCGTCGCGCAGGGACGTGTCCGTCATTCGGATGTCCCACATCGGGTTGAAGTAGATCTCGTCGACTCCGCTGATGCGCGATCCGCTGCGCTTCTCGCTTGTCATGCTTGGCCTCCTCCGGCAGTCGCGGAAAGGCTTTCCTTTGCGATCTCCTCGCCGACCTTGGTGGCCGCGGCTGTCATGATGTCCAGGTTTCCAGCGTAGGGCGGCAGGTAGTCGCCCGCACCCTCCACTTCCACGAATGTGGTGACGACGTGGTTTCCACCGTTGACGATCGACGGTTCGTCGAATTGTGGCTCGTTGAGCAGGCGATAGCCGGGTACGTAGGTCTGAACCTCGGCTACTACGTCCTTGATCGACTGGGTGATCGCGTCGTGATCGGCGTCCTCGGGGATCGCGCAGAAAATCGTGTCGCGCATGATCATCGGCGGATCGGCGGGATTCAGGATGATGATCGCCTTGCCCCGCTTGGCGCCGCCGATGACCTCCACGCCCGCACTGGTGGTCTTGGTGAACTCATCGATGTTGGCTCGCGTTCCGGGACCCGCCGACGCCGACGCCACCGATGCCACGATCTCGGCGTAGGGCACATCCACGACGCGCGACACGGCGTACACCATCGGGATGGTGGCCTGACCGCCGCAGGTGACCATGTTGACGTTCGGCGCATCGAGGTGGGCGCGCAGATTGGCGGGCGGGATGACGCCGGGCCCGACGGCTGCGGGGGTCAGGTCGATGGCGCGGATACCGGCCTCGGCGTATCGCGGCGCGGCGTCACGGTGCACATAGGCGCTGGTGGCCTCGAAGACAAGGTCCGGCTTTTCGCTCTGGGCCAGCAGCCAGTCGACACCCTCATGCGACGTCTCCAGGCCGAGTTTGCGTGCACGGGCGAGGCCTTCGCTCGCGGGATCGATGCCGATCATCCAGCGCGGCTCGAGCCACTCCGAGCGCAACAGTTTGTACAGCAGGTCGGTGCTGATGTTTCCGGACCCGACGATCGCGACAGAAGATTTCTGCGGCATGGTGATTTCCCTACTACTCGAAACTCAGGCGGACTGAACCTAACCCGGCGAAGTCCGCGACGAAATTGCTGCCCGGGGGTGCATCTATCGCACGCGTGCACGACCCCGGAAGCACGATGTCACCAGCCTTCAACCGCACCCCGAAGCTCTCCACCTTGCGCGCCAGCCACGCCACCGCCGTGACCGGATTTCCGAGCACCGCATCGCTGCGGCCCTCCGCGACGACGTCGCCGTTGTTGGAGAGAACGGCGCGGATGGCCGTGATATCCACGTCCTTGGGCGACACCCGGGCTTCGCCCAGCACCCAGCCCGCCGACGACGCGTTGTCGGCGATCGTGTCGCAGAGCTTGATCTTCCAGTCGGTGATGCGAGTGTCGATGAGCTCGATCGCCGGGGCGAACGCGGCGGTCGCCGCGAGGACGTCGTCCTCGGTGCAACCGGCGCCGGGCAGGTCGTCGGCGAGGATGAACCCGACCTCGACCTCCACCCGCGGGTACAGAAACCGGTCCGACTTGACCGGTTTGTCTTCGTAGACCTGCATTTCGTCGAGCAGGTGCCCGTAGTCGGGCTCGTCGACGTTCATCATCTTCTGCATGGCTTCTGACGAGAGGCCGACCTTGTGCCCGATCACCCGCGCGCCCTCGGCCACCCGCTGACGGATGTTGATCAGCTGGATCTCGTAGGCGTCCACGACGTCGATATCGGGCTGGGCGTCGGTCAGCGGGGTGATGGGCACGCGGCTGCGCTCCGCCTGGGCCAGGTCGGCTGCGAGCTGTTCGCGCACCTCAACGGGCAGCATTTTTGCGAAGTCCCCTCGTTTGTTCGACCGGCGCAGTTGTCCTGCGGCCGGGCAATTCTATAACGTGTTCTACATGACTGGTCAGGAGTATGACGTCGTCGTGGTGGGAAGCGGCGCCGCCGGCATGGTTGCCGCCCTCACCGCCGCCCACCAGGGACTTTCCACAGTAGTCGTCGAGAAGGCTCCGCACTACGGCGGTTCCACTGCGCGGTCAGGTGGCGGTGTGTGGATTCCGAACAACGAGGTCCTCAAGCGCGACGGCGTCTCTGATACCGCCGAAGCAGCGCGCACGTACCTGCACACGATCATCGGTGATGTGGTGCCCGCGGAGAAGATCGACACCTATCTTCAGCGCGGACCGGAGATGTTGTCGTTCGTGCTGAAGAACTCACCGCTGAAGATGTGCTGGGTGCCCGGCTACTCCGACTACTACCCCGAGACGCCGGGTGGCCGGCCTGCGGGACGGTCGATAGAGCCGAAGCCGTTCAACGCCCGCAAGCTGGGCCCCGACGAGAAGGGCCTCGAACCGCCGTACGGCAAGGTGCCGCTGAACATGGTGGTGATGCAGCAGGACTACGTGCGGCTCAACCAGCTCAAGCGCCACCCGCGCGGTGTCCTGCGCAGCATCAAGGTCGGCGTGCGCTCGGTGTGGGCCAACGCCACCCGCAAGAACCTCGTCGGCATGGGCCGCGCCCTGATCGCGCCGCTGCGCATCGGGCTGCAGAAGGCGGGCGTCCCGGTCCAGCTGAACACCGCGCTCACCGACCTGTACGTCGAGGACGGTGTCGTGCGCGGCATCTATGTTGTCGATGCCCGCGATTCCGCCGAGGCTGAGCCGCAACTCATTCGGGCCCGCCGTGCCGTGATCCTCGGGTCGGGCGGTTTCGAACACAACGAGCAGATGCGGGTGAAGTATCAGCGCGCCCCGATCACCACCGAGTGGACGGTCGGCGCCAAGGCCAATACCGGCGACGGGATCTTGGCCGCCGAGAAGCTGGGCGCTGCGCTGGAGATCATGGAGGACGCCTGGTGGGGGCCGACGGTTCCGTTGGTGGACGCGCCGTGGTTCGCGCTCTCCGAACGCAACTCCCCCGGCTCGATCATCGTGAACATGGCCGCCAAGAGGTTCATGAACGAGTCGATGCCGTACGTCGAGGCCTGCCACCACATGTACGGCGGCCAGTACGGCCAGGGGCCGGGTCCGGGCGAGAACATCCCGGCGTGGCTGGTCTTCGACCAGACCTACCGCGACCGCTACATCTTCGCGGGATTGCAACCCGGACAGCGGATCCCGAAGAAGTGGATCGAATCCGGCGTCATCGTCAAGGCCGACACCATCGCGGAACTGGCGGAGAAGACCGGGCTGTCCGTCGACGCGCTGACCGCGACGATCGAGCGCTTCAACGGTTTCGCGCGGTCCGGTAAGGACGAGGACTTCAAACGCGGCGAGAGCGCATACGACCGCTACTACGGCGATCCGACGAACAAGCCGAATCCCAACCTCGGCGAGATAAAGCAGGCGCCGTTCTACGCGGCGAAGATGGTGCCCGGCGACCTGGGCACCAAGGGTGGCGTCCGGACCGATGTCCACGGACGCGCGCTGCGCGACGACGGATCGATCATCGAGGGGCTCTACGCGGCGGGTAACGTCAGCTCACCGGTCATGGGACACACCTATCCGGGACCTGGCGGGACGATTGGCCCCGCCATGACGTTCGGATACCTGGCAGCACTGCACATAGCGGGGAAGAACTAATGCCCATCAATCTCGACGAGGCGCTCGGCGCAGAGCTTCCGCCCAACGAATTCTCGTGGAGCAGTAGCGATATCCAGCTCTACCATCTCGGACTAGGCGCAGGCTCCGATCCGATGGACCCGCGTGAGTTGCGTTATCTGACCGACGACACCCCACAGGTGCTTCCGACCTTCGGGAATGTCGCGGCAACGTTTCACGACACCAAGCCCCCAGCGGTGAAGTTCCCCGGCATCGACATCGAGCTGTCGCGGGTGCTGCACGCCAGCGAGGCGGTTTCGGCGCCGGGACCGATCCCGCCGTCGGGCACTGGAATCGCGGTCACCCGCTTCACCGATATCTGGGACAAGGGCAAGGCCGCGGTGATCTGGTCGGAGACCACGGTTTCCGCGCCGGACGGCACGGTCCTGTGGAAGCAGAAGCGGTCGATCTTCGCGCGCGGCGAGGGCGGCTTCGGCGGCGAACGCGGCCCCTCGACGTCCTCGGAGCCGCCCCAGCGTGATCCGGATTTCGAGCTGTCCATCGCCACGTCGCCGCAGCAGGCGCTGCTGTACCGCATGTGCGGTGACCGCAACCCGCTGCATTCCGATCCCGAGTTCGCCGCCGCCGCAGGATTTCCGAGGCCCATCCTGCACGGCTTGTGCACCTACGGCATGACCTGCAAGGCGATGGTCGATGCCCTGCTGGACGGCGATACCGCCCGGCTGGGCAGCTACGGCGCCCGGTTCGCGGGCGTTGTGTTCCCCGGTGAGACTTTGAAAGCGAGCATCTGGAAAGAGGGCGACGGCTTCGCCGCCGTCGTCACCGCACCCGAACGCGACAACGCCGTGGCACTCGCAGGTGTGGAGTTCGTTCCGGCCTGACACGTCGCCGGATCAGCCGAGGATCAGTCCCGACGTCGGCACCCCGGTCCCCGCTGTGACGAGCACGTGCTCCACGTCAGGCACCGGGTTCACCGAGGTTCCGCGCAACTGCCGGACACCTTCGGCGATGCCGTTCATGCCGTGGATGTACGCCTCGCCGAGCTGACCGCCGTGGGTGTTGATCGGCAGCCGGCCGCCGATCTCGATCGCGCCGTCGGCGATGTAGTCCTTCGCCTCACCCGGCGCGCAGAACCCCAACTCCTCCAACTGGATCAGGGTGAACGGCGTGAAGTGGTCGTAGAGGATCGCGGTCTGGATGTCGGTGGGCTTCAGACCCGACTGCTCCCAGAGCTGCCGACCGACCAGGCCCATCTCCGGTAGGCCAAGCTCCGATCGGTAGTAGCTGGTCATCGAGTACTGGTCGGGGCTGGAGCCCTGCGACGCCGCCTCGATCACGGCCGGGCGGTGCTTGAGGTCTTTGGCCCGTTCGGCGGACGTGATCACCAGCGCCACACCACCATCGGTCTCCTGACAGCAGTCGAGCAACCGCAGCGGCTCAGCGATCCACCGCGAGTTCTGATGATCCTCGATCGTGATCGGCTTCTCGTAGAAGTAGGCCTTCGGGTTCTTGGCAGCGTGCTTGCGGTCGGCCACCGATACGGCGCCGAAGTCCTTGCTCGTCGCCCCGGAGTAGTGCATGTAGCGCTGCGCGATCATCGCCACCTGCGCGGCCGGGGTCGACAGGCCGTGCGGATATGAGAACGAGTTGTCCACGCCGGTGCTGTCGGCGTTCTCGACGAGGCGCATCTGCACCTGGCCGAATCGCATACCCGACCGTTCGTTGAAAGCCCGGTATGCCACAACGCAATCCGCGACACCGGTAGCCACCGCGATCGCCGCCTGCTGAACCGTGGCGCAGGCCGCGCCGCCGCCGTGGTGGATCTTGGAGAAGAACTTCAGCTCCCCGATGCCGGTCGCGCGCGCGATCGACACCTCGGTGTTGGAGTCCATGGTGAAGGTGACCATGCCGTCGACGTCGGCCGGTGTCAGACCCGCGTCCTCCAGCGCATCCAGCACGGCTTCGGACGCCAGCCGAAGTTCGCTACGACCGGAGTTCTTGGAGAAGTCGGTGGCGCCGATCCCGACGATCGCCGCCTTACCGGACAACGGACCCGGCATCAGGCATTCCCTCCGAAACTCAGTGTCGCGGTGGCGATCACATGATCGCCGAGGCTGTTGCTGCCGGTCACCTTGAGTGAGACCACACCGTCTTCGACGGCAGTGACCTCACCGGAGAAGGTGACGGTGTCGTAGGCGTACCACGGCACGCCGAGTCGCAGCCCGATCGTCTTGATGATCGCGTTGGGCCCAGCCCAGTCGGTGATGTAGCGCTGGACGAGGCCGGTGTCGGTGAGGATGTTCACAAAGATGTCCTTGGAGCCCTTGGCCTGCGCCTTGTCCCGGTCGTGGTGGACATCCTGGTAGTCACGCGTGGCGATCGCCGTCGACACGATGAACGTCGGGTCGCCGTACAGCGACAGCTCGGGCAGCTTGGTGCCCACCTCGATTTCCGGAGCCGCTCCGGCGGCGACATCAGACCCAGGTGCGCTCACTCTGCGGGCTCCCATGCGTAGTTGGTCCAGGCCGGCCCCGAGTCCCCTTCGGGGAAGTCGATATACATTGCGCGGACGGGCATTCCGATCTTCACGGTCGACGGGTCGACATTGCGCAGCTCGCCGAGCATCCGCACACCCTCCTCGAGTTCGACGAGCGCGATGACGAAGGGGAGGGTGCGGCCGGGCACCTTCGGGGCGTGGTGCACCACGAAGCTGAACACCGTGCCCTTGCCGGAGGCCACGACATAGTCGGTCGGGGTGTCAGGTACATGATCGGCGGCTTGCCATAGCGCCGGCACCGGCGGATGCTGCAGACTGCCGTCACCGCGCTTCTGGATGCGCAGTTCATGCGCGTTGACACCGTCCCAGAAGAACTTCGTGTCGCGCGAGGACGCCGGTCGCATCATCTGATCCGCGTCGAGGTCGTCGGGCACCGACGCCGCGGCACTGGCCGCATCCTGCTCGGCAGGCCGGAATTTCATGATGCGCCACATCATTTCGGCGACAGGCTCTTCTACGTCATCACCGACTGTCCACGAGATCTTCTGTGTGATGAAGAAACCCTCGCCCAGCGCGGTGCGCTTGGGGCCGACGACGTCGGTAAGCTCGGCCGAGACGCTGACCTCCTCGCCGGGGCGCAGGTAGCGGTGGTAGGTCTGCTCGCAGTTCGTCGCGACGACGCCGATGTAGCCCGCGTCGTCGAACAGGCCCAGGATCTTGCCAAGCGGATCGTCGTCGGGCCGGTTGCCGCCAAGCCCCATCATGGTCCAGACCTGGATCATCGCGGGCGGTGCGACGGTGCCGGGATGACCTGCCGCCTTGGCGGCCGCGTCGTCGACGTAGATCGGGTTCTGGTCGCCCATCGCATCGAGCCAGTGGTCGATCATCGGCTGGTTGACCGGGTGACGCCCGGTGCGAGGCTTGCTCTTACCTTCTGCCTTGACCTTTTCGGCCGCAGCTTGAATGTCGGAGACGCTCACCTGGGAACCCTCGGCACCTTCAGTCCCGCCGCAGCGATCATCTCCCGCATCACCTCGTTGACACCTCCGCCGAACGTGATCACCAGATTGCGTTTCGTCTGCGAGTCGAGCCATTCGAGAAGTTCGGCGGTGTCGGCATCTGCCGGGTTGCCGTACTTGCCGACGATCTCCTCGGCGAGGCGGCCTGCGTACTGGATGCGCTCGGTGCCGAATACCTTGGTGGCTGCGGCGTCGGCGACATCGATGGTCTCGCCGGATGCGGCGACCTGCCAGTTCAGCAATTCGTTGATCCGCCACATGGCCTTGAGTTCACCCAGCGACCGCTTGACATCGTCGTGGTCGAGTGGGGTGTCGCCGTTGGAACCGGGCTTGGAGGCCCAGGTGTGGACCCGGTCGTACAGCGAGGCGAATCGGCCTGCGGGACCGAGCATCACGCGTTCGTTGTTCAACTGCGTGGTGATCAGACGCCAGCCGCCGTTCTCCTCACCGACCAGCATCTCGGCGGGCACCCGAACATCGTTGTAGTAGGTCGCATTCGTGTGGTGCGCACCGTCGGACAGGATCATGGGCGTCCACGAGTAACCGGGATCCTTGGTGTCGACGATCAGCATCGAGATGCCTTTGTGCTTCGCGGCTTCCGGATCGGTGCGGCAGGCCAGCCAGACGTAGTCGGCGTCGTGGCCGCCGGTGGTGAACACCTTCTGGCCGTTGACGATGTATTCGTCGCCCTGCTTGATCGCGGTCGTGCGCAGCGATGCGAGGTCGGTACCTGCCTCCGGCTCGGTGTATCCGATCGCGAAATGTATTTCGCCGGCGAGGATCCCGGGCAGAAACTTCTTCTTCTGCAACTCGGTGCCGTACTGCTGCAGCGTCGGCCCCACGGTCTGCAGGGTGACCGCGGGCAGCGGCACGTCGGCGCGGTGTGCCTCGTTGACGAAGATCGACTGCTCGATGGGTCCGAAGCCAAGGCCGCCGAACTCCTTGGGCCAGCCGACGCCGAGTTTGCCGTCGGAACCCATCCGCTTGATCACCGCACGGTAAGCCTTGCCGTGGCGGTCGCTCTCCATCTCCTTGTATTCCTCGGAGGAGATGAGATTCGAAAAGTACTGCCGCAGTTCGGCTTGCAGCTGCCGCTGTTCCGGGGTCAGTTCTATGTACATCCCTATCTCCCGTCGCTTCGCTCGCCCGGCGCGGCTCCCACTAAGTCCAGTCGGTGCGACGGCCCGCCGACCAGGCGGGTCAAATCCTTGATGCTCGAGTAGTACCGGTCCATCGGATAGTCGATGTCCATGCCCATCCCACCGTGCAGGTGGTGGCAGAGCTGCATCACCGGCGGCGCCTGCGAGGCCAGCCAGTAGCCGAGGATGTCGATGTCGTCGGCCGCATCGAGTCCCTCGGACAACCGCCACAACACCGAGGTGGCGGCCAAGGTCAGTGTGCGAGAGGCGATGTAGACCTCGGCGAGCTGAGCCGCCACCGTCTGGAACGTCGACAGCGGCTTGCCGAACTGCTCGCGATTGGCGACGTAGTCGGCGGTCAATCGCAGGGCGCCCGCGACCAGACCCGAGGCGAACGCTCCGATCGCCGCAACCGCGAGCTGGTTGACCCGCCGCGGCGTCGCGCCCTCCAGCACGGCGTCGACCTCGGCGTCGTTGAATGCCACCGAGTACTCGTCACCGTGGTTGGCGGTCGGCGTCTTGGTCACCTGCACTCCGTCGGCCTTAGGCGAGATCACCGCGACCGCGTCGCCGGCGGTGACGATCAGCCAATCCGCCTGTTCCGCATAGGGAACCGCGACCTTCACGCCGCTGAGCTTGCCGCCCGAAAGCGCAGTCGCGGGCCGGTCGGGCAGCGGCGCACCAGGCTCGTTGAGTGCGGCGCTGAGCACCGCGCCCTTCGCGACACCGGCAAGGTAGCGGTCCTGCTGCTCATCGGTCGCGAGCTCCAGCAGCGGGATCAGCCCGAGGCCGAGTGTCGCCAGCGCCGGACTGACGGTGCCGTGCCGACCGACCTCGATCAGCGCGGTGCCCACCTCGGCGAGGCCGAGTCCGTCGCCGCCGAGGCGGTCAGGTACGCCGAAGGCGGTGATACCGCCGGATACCAACGCGTCCCAGCTGTTGTCCCGGCCCAGCGCGGACGTCACCACATCGGCGACAGCCTGCTGCCCTTCGTCTGGACTGAAGTCCACCCGAATCCTCCTTGGTCCGATTGCACGCCCGCGCGCGGTGATCCGATCGGATCAGGCGCTTGTGCCCTTGTAGTCAACCTGCCAGTGCTTGATGCCGTTCAGCCACCCCGACATCAGCCGCTCGGGCTCGGAGATCGGCTTCAGATCGGGCATCTTGTCGGCGACCGCGTTGAAGATCAGGTTGATGGTCATGCGGGCCAGATTCGCCCCGATGCAGTAGTGGGCGCCGGTGCCGCCGAAGCCGACGTGCGGGTTCGGATCCCGCAGGATGTCGAAGTCGTGCGGGTTCTCGAAGACCTCATCGTCGAAGTTGGCCGAACGGTAGGACATCACCACCCGCTCACCCTTCTTGATCTTCACGCCCGCGAGCTCGGTGTCTTCGAGTGCGGTGCGCTGGAACGCAGAAACCGGTGTGGCCCAGCGGATGATCTCGTCGGCCGCGGTCGAGGGCCGCTCTTTCTTGTACAGCTCCCACTGCTGCGGATGCTGCGAGAACGCGATCATGCCGTGGGTGATCGAGTTACGCGTGGTCTCGTTGCCCGCGACCGCGAGCATCACCACGAAGAAGCCGAACTCGTCGTCGGACAGCTTCTCGCCATCGATGTCGGCCTCGATCAGTTTGGTGACGATGTCTTCGGTCGGGTTCTTGGCCCGCTCCTCGGCCATCTTCATCGCGTACTGGATCAGCTCGAACGACGAGATCGCCGGATCGACGTCGGCATACTCCGGATCCTCGCCGGCGGTCATCTCGTTGGACCAGCGGAAGAGCTTGTCACGGTCGTCCTGCGGGACACCGAGCAGTTCGGCGATCGCCTGCAACGGCAGCTCGCACGAGACCTGTTCGACGAAGTCTCCGGAGCCTTCGGCCGCGGCGGTCTCGGCGATCTTCTGGGCACGCGCGCGCAGCTCGTCCTCGAGGCGTCCGATCGCCCTCGGCGTGAAGCCACGGGAGATGATCTTGCGCAGCCGGGTGTGCTGTGGCGCGTCCATGTTCAGCAGCACGGCCTTCTGCAGGTCGATGGCGTCGCGCGTCATGTCCTGCGGCCAGGTCGGGATCGCGCCGTCGGGCGAGCTGCCGAAGATGTCGCTGCGCTTGGACACCTCTTTGACGTCGGCGTGCTTGGTGACGAGCCAGTAGCCCTTGTCGCCGAATCCGCCGGTGCCACCCGGTACGTCCACCCAGTGGACGGGCTCCGAGGCCCGCAGCTCGGCGAGTTCCTCCACGGGTAGCCGCTCGAGGTTGAGCGTCGCGTCCAGGAAATCGAAGTCGGCGGGAATTTTCAGGGGTGCCATGCTGCGTGCGCTCCTCTTCAACCGTTAATTGCAACGTGTTCTAGTGCCAGTAAAACATGCCTTCTGCGCAGATAAAAGGCAGGTCACCATCCTCGCTTGTCAGAGTAATGAAACGTGTTCTAGCCTGACGGAATGGGTAACCCTGTCATCGTTGAAGCCACCCGCAGCCCCATCGGTAAGCGGAATGGATGGCTATCTGGCCTACACGCCACCGAGTTGCTGGGCGCAACACAGAAGGCTCTCGTCGAAAAGGCCAGGCACGACTCTGGCTTTGAAATAGACATGGTCGAGCAGGTGATCGGCGGGTGCGTCACGCAGTTCGGCGAGCAGTCCAACAACATCACCCGGGTGAGCTGGCTGGTCGCCGGACTGCCCGAACACGTCGGCGCCACCACCATCGACTGCCAGTGCGGTAGCGCGCAGCAGGCCAACGGCCTCGTCATGGGCCTCATCGCGGCAGGCGCCATCGACATCGGCATCGCCTGCGGCATCGAGGCGATGAGCCGCGTCGGGCTCGGCGCCAACGCCGGACCCGACCGCGGGATCCTGCGACCCGCGTCGTGGGACATCGACCTGCCCGACCAGTTCACCGCCGCCGAGCGCATCGCGCAGCGCCGCGGGATCACCCGCGAGGAGATCGACCAGTTCGGCTTCGACTCGCAGCGCAAGGCCGCCCAGGCCTGGGCCGAAGGACGCTTCGACCGCGAGATCAGCGGTATCGAGGCGCCGGTGCTCGACGAGAACAAGCAGCCGACCAGCGACCGCCACATTGTGAGCAAGGACCAGGGCCTGCGCGACACCACGCTCGAAGGTCTGAACTCGCTCAAGCCGGTGATCGAGGGCGGAATTCACACCGCGGGTACCTCGTCGCAGATCTCCGACGGCGCCGCCGCCGTGCTGTGGATGGACGAGGACAAGGCCAGGGCGCTCGGCCTGAAGCCGAGGGCGCGGATCGTCAGCCACGCACTGGTCGGCTCCGAGCCGTACTACCACCTCGACGGCCCGGTGCAGTCGACGGCGAAGGTGCTCGAGAAGGCCGGGATGAAGATGGGCGACATCGACATCACCGAGATCAACGAGGCCTTTGCGTCGGTCGTGCTGTCGTGGGCGCGCGTACACAACCCGGACATGGACAAGGTGAACGTCAACGGCGGCGCGATTGCGCTCGGTCACCCGGTCGGATCGACGGGCGCCCGGCTCATCACGACCGCGCTGCACGAGTTGGAGCGCACCGACAAGAGCACCGCGCTGATCACCATGTGCGCAGGCGGCGCGCTGTCCACCGGAACGATCATCGAGCGGATCTGATGTCCGCGTCGGATGAAGAGCGCATCGCGGCCGCGCAGGCCTACATCGATGCGCTGGTCAGCCACGACGCGGCCAAGGTGCCGTTCGCCCCTGGGTGTACCCGCATCGAGGTGGGGCTCAAGACCGGCTTCTCGGGAAATCACCTGCGCCGCAGCCTGAATCGCGGTTTGCAGTATCGGGTAATCCAGGCGACGACGATGCCCGAGTTCACCGTCGTGGACGCCAACACCATCCACGCGAAGTTCGACTTGGTGACGAAGCCGTCGCTGCTGGGCCGCAAGGTCGGGGCCCACATCGACGAGACGTTCTCCATCCCGGCCGACGGCCTGATCCACCACATCCGGGCAGGGATTCGCCCCTTCGTCACAGTGTCCTAGGCGGACTAGGCGGACTAGGCGGATTAGGCGGATTAGGATCCTCAGCCATGGCCAAATCGCGCCCCCGCTTCATGGACACCAAAGCGTCCGACACCTTCATCAAGTGGATGTCGAAGCTCAACACCTACATGTACCGCCGCAGCGGCGGTGAAGGCTTCGGCAGCGACTTCCAGGGCATCCCGGTCGCGCTGCTGACAACCACCGGCCGCAAGACCGGTGAACCGCGGATCAGCCCGCTGTACTTCCACCGCGACGGTGACACCGTCGTCGTCGCGGCGTCCAAGGGCGGAAGCGACAAGCACCCGATGTGGTACCTGAACCTGAAGGCCAATCCGAAAGTCCAGGTTCAGATCAAGAAAGAAATCCTCGACCTCACCGCGCGCGACGCCACCGAGGAGGAGCGTGCGAAGTACTGGCCGCGGCTCGTCGAGATGTATCCGACCTACGAGGACTACAAATCGTGGACCGACCGGGTGATCCCGCTCGTGATCTGCGAACCGTGACCCAGGGTTTGCGACCGCCGACGGACGGCTAACCCATGCGCTATGGCAGGCGCTATCCGCAACTCGAAGCCACTCAAGCTGGCGATGAAATACTTCGCCCGCGCGCACATCGGCGTCTATCGGCGCACCAACGGACTCATCGGCGCCAGGCTGCTGTGGTTTCCCGCAGCGTTGATCACCACGACAGGCCGTAAGTCCGGCCGCCCGCGCACCACACCGACGCTGTATCTGACCGACGGCGACCGCGTGATTCTGCCCGCCTCTTTCGGTGGACGCGACGCCGATCCGGCGTGGTACCTCAACATCGAGTCGAATCCGCAAGTGCACGTGCAGATTCGCGATCAGCACCTCGATCTGAAGGCCCGCGATGCGACCGATGATGAGCGAAAGCGCTACTGGCCCAAGCTGATCAAGATGTACCCGCCGTACCGGGGCTACCGGGAAGCTGCCGACCGGGTGATTCCGATGGTCGTCTGCGAGCCCTGATGTCAGGCCCCGTATACCGGCACCGGGGTACGCGCCTTGGCCAGCAGGTCGCTGACGACCGGACCGAGTTCGGCGGGATCCCAGCGGGCGCCCTTGTCGACCTGCGGTCCGTGCGCCCAGCCCTCGGCGACACGGATGATGCCGCCTTCGACCTCGAACATCGCGCCGGTGACATCCTTGGACTCGACGCTGCCGAGCCAAACCACCAGCGGGGAAATGTTTTCCGGCGCCATCGCGTCGAAGTCCTTGTCCTGGGTCGACATCATTTCGGCGAAGACCGTCTCGGTCATCCGGGTCCTGGCCGACGGTGCGATGGCGTTGACGGTGACTCCGTAACGACCCATCTCCGCGGAGGCGACCAGCGTCATCGCGGCGATGCCCGCCTTGGCCGCGCTGTAATTCGCTTGTCCCACACTGCCTTGCAGGCCGGCACCTGAGCTGGTGTTGATGATGCGCGCGTCTACGGCGTTGCCAGCCTTGGACTGAGCGCGCCAGTACGCGGCCGCGTGACGCATGGTCGCGAAGTGCCCTTTGAGGTGGACGGCGATAACAGCGTCGAATTCCTCTTCGCTGGTGTTGGCGAACATCCGGTCGCGGACGATGCCGGCGTTGTTGACCAGGACGTCGAGTCCGCCGAACGTATCGACCGCGGTCTGGATCAGTCCTTCGGCCTGCGCCCAGTCGGCGACGTTCGCACCGCTGGTGACGGCTTCGCCTCCGGCAGCGGTGATCTCGTCGACCACACCCTGGGCGGCGCTCTTGCTGGATGTCGCCGACGGATCGGCGCCGGCGCCGCCCGCGGGCGAACCGTCCAGCCCGACACCGATGTCGTTGACCACGACACGTGCACCCTCGGCGGCGAACGCCAGCGCGTGTGCGCGCCCGATGCCGCCACCAGCGCCCGTCACGATGACCACACGGCCGTCGAGCAGTCCCATATCTCTTATCTCCTCAGTTGCTTACAAGCGCTACTTGATGTCTGCGGTGGTTGTTGCCAGGTAGTGCGGGGGCTCGCCGCCGCCGTGCACCTCGAGTGAGGCGCCGCTGATGTACGACGCGACATCGGAGGCCAGAAACGCGGCGGCCCAACCGACGTCGTCGGGTTTCGCAAGGCGTCCGAGCGGCACATTCTTCGATATCGCGGCGATGGAATCGGCGTCGCCGTAGAACAACTCGGACTGCTCGGTCTCCACCATCCCGACGACGACCGAGTTCACCCGCACCTTCGGTGCCCACTCGACCGCCAGCGTGCTGGTGATGCTCTCCATACCCGCCTTGGCCGCACCGTACGGCGCGGTGCCGGGCGTCGGCCGTCGTCCACTGACGCTGCCGATGTTGATGATCGAGCCGCCGCCGGGCTGCGACTGCATCACCGCGTTCGCGTGTATGGCGACCGACAGCGGTCCGAGCAGGTTGAGCTCGACGATCTTGGTGTTGAACTTCGCCGATGAGTCGGCGGCCAACACATAGGGCGATCCGCCTGCGTTGTTGACGACGACATCGAGCCGGCCGTGGCGGTCGGTGACCGTCTTGATCAGGGCCGCCACCGAGTCGTCGTCGCGCACGTCGCAGCTGTGGAATTCGTAGGGCGATCCCTCCACGGGCCTGCGGGCACACGTCACCACGGTTGCGCCCTGAGCGGCGAACACCGCGCTGATACCCGCGCCGACGCCACGCACTCCGCCGGTCACCAGAACGACCCTGTCTTGGAGTCCGAGGACTATCTCTGGGCGGCCAGTCACTGTGCTAGCGTACCAAGCAAGTGCTTGCTTAGGTAGCGACCCCTACAGTAACCGAGGTATCTCCCATGACGATCACCACCACGACGGTCGAACCGGGCATCGTCTCGGTCACCGTCGACTATCCGAAAGTCAACGCGATTCCATCGCGCGGCTGGTTCGAACTCGGCGACGCGATCACCGCGGCCGGGCGTGACATGGATACCCACGTCGTGATCCTGCGCGCGGAGGGTCGCGGCTTCAACGCAGGTGTCGACATCAAGGAAATGCAGAACACCGAGGGCTTCACCGCCCTCATCGACGCCAACCGCGGCTGCTTCCACGCCTTCCGTGCGGTGTACGAGTGCGAGGTGCCCGTGGTGGCCGCGGTCAACGGCTTCTGCGTCGGCGGCGGTATCGGACTCGTCGGCAACGCGGACGTCATCGTCGCCTCGGACGACGCGACCTTCGGCCTGCCAGAGGTCGAACGCGGCGCGCTTGGCGCAGCCACGCACCTGTCGAGACTGGTGCCTCAGCACATGATGCGCCGACTTTTCTTCACCGCGGCCACCGTCGACGCGGCGACCCTGCACCACTTCGGATCGGTGCACGAGGTCGTGCCGCGCGCCGAACTCGACGAAGCCGCACTGCGGGTCGCACGCGACATCGCCGCCAAGGACACCCGGGTCATCCGCGCGGCCAAGGAGGCCTTGAACCTCATCGATGTGCAGAAGGTGAACTCGAGCTACCGCATGGAACAGGGCTTCACGTTCGAGCTCAACCTCGCGGGTGTGTCCGACGAGCATCGCGATGCGTTCGCAGGAACGAAGAAGGGCAAATGATTCGGCGGGTAGGAACGAAGTGACTGGGGATCGAATGTCAGACAAGAGAACCACTTTGGACGAGGCAGTCTCGTCCA
Organism: Mycolicibacterium rhodesiae NBB3; assembly: GCF_000230895.2. The sequence continues at coordinate 2,309,181 of NC_016604.1, read as the reverse complement.
TCGAGAGCGGTATGACCATCGGCATCGGTGGCTGGGGGTCGCGGCGCAAGCCGATGGCACTCGTGCGGGCACTGCTGCGCACCGACGTCAAGGACTTGACGATCGTCACCTATGGCGGTCCCGACCTCGGCCTGCTGTGCTCGGCGGGCAAGGTCAAGCGCGTCTACTACGGCTTCGTCTCGCTGGATTCCCCGCCGTTCTATGACCCGTGGTTTGCCAAGGCGCGCACCAGCGGCGCCATCGAGGCGCGCGAGATGGACGAGGGCATGGTGCGCTGCGGATTGCAGGCCGCCGCGCAGCGCCTTCCGTTCCTGCCGATTCGCGCGGGACTCGGCAGCGACGTACGCAACTTCTGGGGCGATGAACTCAAGACCGTGACATCCCCCTACCCCACCGGGGACGGGTTCGAGGAGCTCATCGCGATGCCCGCGCTGACACTCGACGCAGCCATGGTGCACATGAATCTCGGTGACGCCCAGGGCAATGCGGCATACACCGGCATCGATCCGTACTTCGACGACCTGTTCCTGATGGCGGCCGAGAAGCGGTTGCTCTCTGTGGAGCGAATCGTGTCGACGGAGGAGTTGGTCAAGGCGGTGCCTCCGCAGGCCCTGCTGATCAATCGGATGATGGTCGACACCGTCGTCGAGGCACCGGGCGGTGCGCACTTCACGACCGCCGAGCCGGACTACCGTCGCGACGAGAAGTTCCAGCGGCACTACGCCGAGTCAGCAGGGTCCGACGACACGTGGCAGCAGTTCGTCAAGACGTACCTGTCCGGCAGCGAGGCCGACTACCAGGCGGCGGTCCGGAAGTATGGAGAGAGCCAGTGATGTCAGTGACCCGCGCCGAGGTGTGCGCCGTCGCGTGCGCCGAGTTGTTCCGCGATGCAGGCGAGATCATGGTCAGCCCGATGGCCAACATGGTGTCGATCGGAGCGCGACTGGCCCGTCTGACGTTCTCTCCCGACATCCTGCTCACCGACGGTGAGGCCCGGCTGCTGGCGGATACGCCCGCGCTCGGTGCGACCGGCGCGATCGAGGGGTGGATGCCGTTCGGACGCGTCTTCGAAACGCTGGCCTGGGGCAGGCGCCACGTCGTGATGGGTGCCAATCAGGTTGACCGGTACGGCAATCAGAACCTCTCGGCGTTCGGTCCGCTGCAGCACCCGACTCGCCAGATGTTCGGCGTGCGCGGTGCGCCCGGCAACACGATCAACCATGCGACGAGCTACTGGGTCGGCAACCACACCAAGCGGGTGTTCGGAGAGTCGGTCGACGTGGTGTCCGGAATCGGTTGGGACAAGGTCGATACCGACAACCCGGCCTATCGGTTCGTCAACGTGTTCCGGGTGGTGTCCAACCTCGGTGTATTCGACTTCAACGGACCCGACCACCAGATGCGCGCAGTGTCGCTGCATCCCGGCGTCGAGGCCGAGCAGGTTGCCGAGAACACGTCGTTCGAAGTGCACGGTCTGGACTCCGCCGACACGTCGCGGCTGCCCACCGAGGACGAGCAGCGGTTGATCCGTGAGGTGATCGACCCCAAGTCATTGCGGGACAAGGAAGTCCGGTGATGAGCCTCTCGGGCGAAGAACATCAGCCTAAGAGCAGGCTGCGCACCCCGCTGACCGAACTGGTCGGCATCGAGCATCCGGTGGTGCAGACCGGAATGGGTTGGGTCGCGGGTGCGCGACTGGTCGCGGCCACCTCCAACGCCGGCGGGCTCGGGATACTCGCGTCGGCGACGATGACGCTCGAAGAACTGCAGACCGCGGTGAACAAGGTCAAGGGCGCGACCGACAAGCCGTTCGGCATCAACATCCGCGCCGACGCCGGTGACGCGAACGAGCGGGTGGACCTGCTGATCCGCGAGGGTGTCAAGGTCGCCTCGTTCGCGCTGGCGCCAAAGCCGGATCTGATCGCGAAGCTCAAAGAGGCCGGTGTGGTGGTGATTCCATCCGTCGGTCTGGCCAAACACGCCAAGAAGGTCGCCGGATGGGGCGCCGACGCGGTGATCGTGCAAGGCGGCGAGGGCGGTGGCCACACCGGCCCCATCGCGACCACACTGCTGTTGCCCTCGGTGCTGGATGCCGTCGCCGACACCGGGATGCCGGTGATCGCTGCAGGCGGATTCTTCGACGGACGCGGTCTGGCGGCGGCACTGTCCTACGGCGCGGCCGGTGTCGCGATGGGCACCCGTTTCCTGCTGACCTCCGATTCCACAGTCCCGGACGCGGTCAAGCGCCGCTACCTCGAGGCCGCGCTCGACGGCACCGTCGTGTCAACGCGGGTCGACGGTATGCCCCATCGTGTGTTGCGTACAGGACTTGTCGAGAAACTCGAGAGCGGTTCGCGACTGCGCGGCTTCACGGCGGCGGTCCGCAATGCGCAGAAGTTCAAGAAGATGTCGGGCATGTCATGGCGGTCGATGATCAGCGACGGACTGGAGATGCGGCACGGCAAAGAGTTGACCTGGTCTCAGGTCGTGATGGCGGCCAACACCCCCATGCTGCTCAAAGCCGGTCTGGTGGAGGGCAACACCGATGCAGGCGTGTTGGCATCCGGTCAGGTCGCGGGCATCCTCGACGACTTGCCGTCGTGCGCGGAGCTGGTCGAGAGGATCGTCTCCGATGCGGTCAAACACCTGCAGGGGGCCGCTGCCCTCGTCGAGTAGCCTCCGGCGGTGCAGCGACGAATTCCTGTTCGGGACGGCCCGTGGTGCCATAGCGCAGCCGCGTCTTGACCTCACCCGCAGCGGCCAGCGTGGCCAGGTAGCGCTGCGCCGTCGCCCTCGACACTCCGATCGCCGAGGAGACCTCCGCCGACGACATCGGCCCGTCCGCGGCACGCAGCGCCTGCAGGACAAGCTGTCTGGTGGGTGACGTGGCGGTGACCGACGGTTGTTGTGTGGCGACCTTGGGGCGCAGTGCGTCCAATGCCGCATCCACGTCCTGCGCAGTCAGATTCGATCCGGACAGGATCTTGCGGTAGCGCGCGTAACCAGCCAGTCTGGCGGCCAGATCGGCGGGAATGAAGGGCTTGACCAGGTAGCTCAGCGCGCCCGCGGCCACCGCGGCCCGGATGGTCTCGGCTTCGGTCGCCGCGCTCAGAATGAAACTGTCGCAGCGCAGTTCGCGGACGAAGTCGACGCCCGACCCGTCGGGTAGGTAGACGTCGACGAGTGCGAGGTCGACAGGATCGGCCTTGCGCGCCGCGGCGAGGGTGTTCACCGTGGCCGAAACGGTGAACCCCGGCAGCGCGTTGACGATTCCGGCGTGCATGTTGGCGACACGGAAGTCGTCATCGACGACCAGCACCGTCAGTTCTGCGTCACCCATTGAGCCTCCTCCTCGATCATCACGCCCGGCAACCGGGCGATGAACTCTGCACCGTGCAATTCCGCGTCGGCGTTTCCTGTGCTCGACAGCCGCAGGTCGCCCCCGAGGGCGTTGCTGATCTGGCGGGACAACGCCATCCCGATACCGCGACCGCCGGGTATCCCCGAATCCGGTTTGGTCGACTTGCCCTCGGTGAACACGTGCTCGACAAAGTCCGGCGCCACGCCGTCACCGGTGTCCGCGACGGTGATGTGCAGCGTCGAACCATCCTGCAGCAGCTCGACTTCCACGATCTTCGTCTCGTCGGCCCCGGTGCGCGCAGCATCGATTGCATTGTCGACGAGATTGCCGAGCACGGTGGTGACGTCGACGGGCAGCGCGAGCCGACCCGACACCCAGGTGTTCTCGCCGATCCGCAGTGTCACCCCGGCTTCGCGTGCGGCCGAAGCCTTCGCGGCGAGGAACGCCTGCAGGAACGCGTCGCGGATGGCATCCATGCCGGGCAGGGCCGATCCCAGCGGGCCCGACCCGAGCAGTTCCTCCAAGTACTGCTCGGCCTCCTCGACATGGCCGCTGTGCAACAGCCCGTTCAGCAGATGCAGCCGGTTGGCGAATTCGTGACGTTGAGCACGCAACGCTGTGCTCATCAGCTGCACAGCATCCAGTTGGCGCGTCAGGGATTCGACGTCAGTGCGGTCCCGCACGATCAGCACGGTGCCGAGGTCCCGTCCGTCACGCGACACCTTCCGGGCGGACACCACGACGATGCGGTCGCCGACGGTGGCGATGGTCGGCGTCGGATCAGCCGAGAAGAACACATCGAGGACCCGGGCCGTCAACCCGATGTCGGCCACCGGGCGCCCACGCTCGTCGTCGATCTCGAGCAGGTGGCACGCCTCGTCGTTGACGAAGGTCGTCTTCCACGATGTATCCGCGGCCAGTACACCCTCGCCGATACCGTGCAGGATCGCCGCCTGACCGCGGACCATCTCGGCCAGTTCGGACGGCTGGAGTCCCAATGTCAATGCACGCCAACGCTTGGCAAGCAGGTACGAGCCCACGACGCCGATGAGTAGGGCGCCTCCGACCAGCATCGCCGCCGTTCGCACGTCGGTCCACAGCTGGTCACGAATGGTCGACGTGGAGACCCCGACGCTGACCTCGCCGATCACCTCTTGCGAATTCGGCCGCAGGACGGGAACTTTGGCGCGCACCGATGGCCCGAGCGTGCCGGATTGGTCGATCACCGTCTCGCGCCCCGCAAGCGCCTCGGCGGGGTCGGTGCTCACCGGCTTTCCCAGTTCGTCGATGTCGGGGTGTGCGAGCCTGATTCCTTGATCGTTGGTGATGACCACGAACAGAACGTCCGTCCGCTTCTGCACCTCCGACGCGATCAGCTGGAGCTGACCGTTGGCCAGTTCGTCGGCCCGGTCCGGTCCATCGGGCAATCCGGTGTCGTCGTAGTGCGCGACATCTGCCCGAACCGCGGGGGCGAAGGCCACCACCCGGGCCACGTCGAGGGCGCGCGTGCCGACTTCGGCGGTGATCCGCTGGTGGCTGAAGAACGCCAGCGCACCGCCCGCAATACCCAGCGTGAGCGTCACCACGGCGACCTGCAGCAGCAGCACCTGGGTGGCGAGCCGCACGTCGAACCGGGGCTTGAGGGCCATGCGCCGAGCGTACGACCGCCGCGTGAGCAAAATGCGCAAAAGCGGTAAATCGCCCACTTCATCCACTAGTGCGCACAAGCGAGCCATCGGGCGGCCCGCTCCGTAACTTCAGGTGCAACGCGATGACCGCTCACGTGTCATCAAGCACAGAGGAGTTCCGCATCATGGTCGCATTGGGACCCATCACCTCATGGCAGCCGGTGCCCGGCCCGGTCACCACCTGGATGGCGTCAGACGCTTCCCGCGAGAACATGGCGAAGGCGGACCGGGATCCGCTGCCCCCGAGCTTTCAGCAGGCATCACATCTGCGCTCCGCGTTCGGCGGCCGTGCGCTCGGACGCCCTCAGCCCCGTCTGATGGTGGTGTCCTGGGACATCCCCGGGACCTGTGACATCGCGGCAATGACAACGGCGATCAACGCCCACCTCCGCCGGCACGACACGTACCACAGCTCGTTCGGCTTCCAGAACGGCAACATCTTCCGCAGGACGATCAGTGATCCCGAGCAGATCGAATTCTTGCCCTTCTCCTACGGCGAGATGAGTGTCGACGACATCCGCGAACACGCCTTGACGTCGACGCCGGACACCCTGGACTGGGACTGCATCACGTTCGGAATCAGCCAGCAGTCCGACCGTTTCACCTTCTACGCCAGCGCCGACCACCTGCACATCGACGGCATGTCCGCAGGCATCATCTTCCTCGACATCCACTTCGCATATCAGGAACTCATCGCCGGCCGGCCGGTCATCCAGACGGCCGTCGGCGGGTATCGCGACTACACCGCTCGGCAGACCGCGCACATCGCGGACATGGACCTCTCGTCTCCGGAGATCCGGGACTGGATCACCTTTGCTCAGGACACCGAGGGCGAATGGCCGAGCTTTCCGCTGGAACTCGGCGACACCTGGACGAACAACAACGGCGACTTCATCACCGTCGAACTGCTCAACGGCGAGGAGACCGCGGCCTTCGACGACGCATGCCGCAACGTCGGCGCGCGCTTCTCCGGCGGCATCACGGCGTGCGCGGCGCTCGCGGAACATCACCTGACCGGCAAGACCACGTATCACGGCTTGGCCCCGTCCGACACCCGCATGTCGGGCGTCGAGACCTTGAGCGTCGGCTGGTTCGCCGGCCTCTTCCCGGTCACCGTGCCGATCGGTGACGGGTGCTTCGGCGATGTCGCCCGCGCGGCACAGAAGTCGTTCGACGCCAACAGGAACCTGGCCAATGTCCCCCTGGATCGGGTGCTGGAGGTCGCGCCGGTGAATCAGCTCGGGATCGAGCTGCCGACCAAGCCCATGATGATGGTGTCCTTCCTGGACTTCGGCAAGATTCCCGTCGCCGAGCTGTGGGGCGAAACCAACTTCGGGACCTACGGAGACAACCTCTCGCGCGGCGGAATCAATCTCTGGATCAACCGGCACGCGGATCGCACCACCGTCACGGTCTCCTTTCCCGACAACTCCATCGCGCGCGACTCGGTGCACCGTTATATCGCCGCCCTGACCGAGGTGTTCACCGACGTCGCGAGGACCGCCACCGAGGACTGGATCGAAGAGGTTGCCCGCCATGCCAATTCCACTGCCGCACCGACCATGACGTGGGATTCTCATCTCGACGAGATCGTGGCGAAGTAGAGGTACTCAGGTGTTGATGCGGTTGGGCCGGGTCGTGGTGCGCGTTCCCTGGCTCGTCATCGCTGCCTGGGTGGCGCTGGTGGTGGTGCTGTCGATCGCATTTCCGCCGCTGGCCAAGATCGTCGAGAACCAGACGATGCAGCCATTGCCGCCACAGGCGATGGCGCCCACCCAGCACATGGCTGCGGACTTCGGGGACTCCGCGCAGAACATTCTCGTGGTCGTCATGAGCGACGACAAGGGTCTGCAGGCGAGCGACAACGACACCTATCGCGCACTGGCCGACAAGCTGCGGGCCGATGGTCAGGACGTCTCCGGTGTCGAGGACTTCGTCAGCACCCCGGCGTTGCGGGCGCTGATGGTCAGCAAGGACGACAACGCCTTCTACCTGGCGGTGACGCTCAAGGCGCCGCCCGGCTCGCCGGAGTCGTCGGAAGCCTACAAACGGGTCCGCGACATCGTCGACGACGTCACCAAGGGTTCGGACCTCACCACACACGTGACGGGGCAGGCCGCGGTGGTCGCCGACATGTCGATCGTCACCGCCCGCGACATGCACCTGATCGAGATCGCCACCGCGGTCATGGTCATGCTCATCCTGGCGGTGATCTACCGGCGTCCGGTCACCGCACTGCTGCCGCTGATCACCATCGGCATCACCGTCGCGTCGGCGCAGGGTGTCGTGTCTGCCCTCACTCACGTCGGGCTCAACGTCACCGCGATGACGGTCGTGCTGATGACCGCGATGATCGTCGGCGCGGGCACCGACTACGCCGTGTTCGTCATCAGCCGCTATCACGAGTACCTGCGGTCGGGCATCGACTCCGACGAGGCGGTGCAGAAAGCGCTCGGCTCGATCGGCAAGGTGATCGCGGCGTCCGCCGCCACAGTGGCGGTCACGTTTCTCGGCATGATCTTCACCCGCCTGCCCGCATTCACCAGTGTCGGCCCGGCGCTTGCGGTTTCGATCGCGGTGGCGTTCTTCGCGGCGATCACACTGCTGCCCGCCATCCTCGTGCTGGCAGGCCGTCGTGGGTGGATCACGCCCAGAGCACCGCTGACCAGTCGCATCTGGCAGCGCTCGGCGATCAACCTCGTCCGGCGGCCCAGATCCCACCTCTTCGTCAGCCTGGCCGTTCTGATCGCGCTCGGTGGCTGCGCGTTGATGATGCATCCGACGTTCAACGATCGTATGCAGCTTCCCGACTCGGTCGAGAGCAACCAGGGCTACACCGAGATGGCCGCCCACTTCTCGACGAGTTCACTGCTACCGGAGTACATCTACATCCAGTCCCTACACGATCTGCGTAATTCCCAGGCGCTCGCCGATATGGAGCAGATGGCCCAGCGCGTGGCCCAACTTCGGGACATCAATGCGGTGCGCGGTATCACTCGTCCCACGGGTCAGCCGCTGGACCAGACCAAAGTCAGCTGGCAGGCCGGTCAGGTCGGATCGAAACTCGCCGACGCCTCCTCTCAGATCAGCAGTAAGACAGGCGATCTCGACGCGCTCAGCAGCGGAGCCCAGAAGCTGGCCGATACCCTCGCGCAAGTTCGCGACCAGATCCGTACGGCAGCGGGCTCGATGAGCGCGATCACCGGAGCGCTCGATCAGGTCCAGCAGGAGCTCTTCACCGCACAGACCACACAACTGCTCGACACCATCCAGACGTTTGCGAACAATGTCGCCGACAACCAGTCCGCCGTCAACGGGGTGATCAGCAACGCCAACGCGATGTTGTCCGCGCTGAACAACAGTCCGCAGTGCGACGCCGACCCGGTGTGCAGCGACGGTCGCACGAAACTGCAACAACTCGCCGCCGCAGGCCCCGCACCGTCGGCACAAGATGTGCTGACCAAGGTCACGAGTCTGTCCAGTCTGATGCAGTCCACCGCCGCCGAGCTCCGCGCGGCAGGCGTCGGCGATCCCGCTGCGCTGCAACAGAAGATCGCACAGGTGGAGCAGGGCGCGAATGCGCTCGCCGACGGCAGCAAGCAGTTGGCCGCCGGCGTGAAGACGCTGGTCGATCAGACCAAGCGGATGGGTGTCGGGATGAATCAGGCTGCCGGCCTGCTGAACTCGATCGAGCGTGACGCATCACAACCATCGATGTCGGGCATGTACGTTCCGCCGCAGATCCTGACGACCAGCGACTTCAAGAACGCCGCGAAGCTGTTCATCTCGCCCAATGGGCACTCCGCGCGCTACCTCGTCGAGTCGAAGTTCGATCCCTTCAGCACCCAGGCGATGGATCAGGTCGAGCCGATCCTCGACACCGCACGCGCGGCGCAGCCGAACACCTCGCTGGCGGATGCGACGATCTCGATGGTCGGTACGACCCCGATGTACAGCGCCATGCGCAGCGACTATGACCATGATCTTCGTCTGATCGTCGTCATGACGCTGGCCGTCGTGTTTCTCATCCTGGTGGCGCTGCTGCGGGCACTCGTGGCGCCGCTGTATCTCATTGCCTCAGTGGTCGTCTCGTACTTGTCAGCACTCGGCGTCGGCGTCATCTTCTTCCAGTTCATCCTCGGTCAGGACATCTACTGGAACGTGCCCGCGACGGCCTTCATCGTGCTGGTCGCCGTCGGCGCGGATTACAACCTGCTACTGATCACCCGCATCCGCGAGGAATCCCGCAACGGGATCCGCTCGGGCATCATCAGCGCTGTCCGTTCGACGGGCGGTGTGATCACCTCGGCAGGGATCATCTTCGCCGGCTCGATGTTCGGCCTGTTGTTCGGCACGCTGTCGACCATGGTGCAGACCGGTTTCATCATCGGTGTCGGACTCCTGATCGACACGTTCGTGGTCCGCACCATCACGGTGCCCGCACTGGCCTCGCTCATCGGGCGGGCCAACTGGTGGCCGTCGAAAGAGATGTCGAAGCCTGCGCACTGATCAGAATGCGCAAAAGCCTCAAATCGTCGTTTGCGTGAGTAGTGGGCACAAGCGAGAGATGTTGTCCCACCTCGACTTAACCTGGTTCTAGAGATCAAGAGAACCGGAGTAGCGACATGTTAGCCCTGAAGACCATCCTCGTTGGCGCAGCAACCTGTGCTGCCGTCATCGCCGCGCCCGTTCTGGCGGCGCCGCCGGCGAGCAGCACCGCTGTGGACGACACCGAGGACGTCAAGGTCATGTCCGTGCACGGAGACCGGGTCGCCTACCGCGACGAGGGCGAGGGCGACGTGATCCTGCTCATCCACGGCATGGGCGGCAGCTCGGAAACCTGGAGCGGAGTGATACCGCGGCTCGCCGAGAAATACCGTGTGATCGCCCCGGACCTGTTGGGGCACGGGCAGTCCGACAAACCTCGCGGCGACTATTCGGTCGGGGCCTTCGCGGTGATGCTACGAGACCTGTTGGACGAGTTGGGCGTCACCCGGGTCACGGTGGTGGGCCACTCGCTCGGCGGGGGCATCGCCATGCAGTTCGCGCATCAGCATCGCCAGTACTGCGAGCGGCTCGTTCTGATCAGCAGCGGTGGCTTCGGCGGGGACGTCGGCAGCGTGTTGCGGCTGCTGTCGATACCGGGTTCGGAGTTCGTGCTGCCGATGATCGCGTCGCGGCCGGCCATCGCCGCAGGCAACGCGCTACGGGCATTGGCCGGCTCGGCGGACCGCTTCGATTCGCGACCGGCGCTGTCCAACCGCGACACCAGAAAGGCATTCCTGCGCACGCTGCGCTCCGTCATCGACTACCGCGGGCAGACCGTGTCCGCGATCAACCGCCTCTGCTGCAGCGAGACGCTGCCTGCCCTGATCATCAGCGGCGACGAGGACCGGATCATCCCCGTCGACCATGCGCGTGCCGCCAACGCGACGATGCCGAACAGCCGTCTGCACGTGCTCGAGGGCGTCGGGCATCACCCGCCCACCGAGGAGCCTGAGATGATCGCCGACCTGATCGACGAGTTCGTCGGCGCCCACGTCTCGCACACTGAACAGTAAGCCTTTCGATTCAGCCCAATCCGCGGCCCGGTTTCCCTAAGCTCACGCGCATGAAGACGAACGCCGCTGTGCTGTGGGAACTCAACAAGCCGTGGAGCGTCGAGGAGATCGACCTCGACGGACCGAAGGAGGGAGAGGTCCTCGTCTCGTTCGAGGCGACCGGGTTATGCCACTCCGACCATCACGTCCAGACCGGCGATCTGGCCGGCGTGACGCTGCCGACCATCGGCGGACACGAGGGTGCCGGCGTGGTGCAGGAAGTCGGCCCCGGCGTGAAGGACCTGAAGCCGGGCGACCATGTGGTGGCGTCCTTCCTCCCGGCATGTGGCCGCTGCCGATGGTGCGCCAGCGGGCACCAGAACCTGTGCGACATGGGCGGGGTCATCCTGCTGGGCCTGCAAGCCGACGGCACCTACCGGCGAAGGGCACAGGGTAAGGAGGTCGGCGTCATGGTGGGTGTCGGAAGCTTCTCCGAGTTGAGCACGGTGTCCGAGGCGTCGTTGGTCAAGGTGGATGACGATCTGCCGCTGTCGCGCGCATGTCTGCTGGGCTGCGGGGTCATGACGGGCTGGGGTTCGGCGGTCAACACCGCCGACGTCACCCCGGGTGACACCGTTGTCGTGATCGGATGCGGGGGCATCGGCAGCGGCGCGATCCAGGGCGCACGGCTGGCCGGCGCCGAGCACATCGTCGTCGTTGACATCGTCGAATCGAAGCGGGACAAGGCATTCCAGTTCGGCGCCACTCACTTCGTGACGTCGATGCCCGAGGCGATGGAACTGGTCGGTGACCTGACCCGAGGCGTGATGGCCGACTCCGCGCTGCTGACCGTCGGCCTGCTCAAGGGGCCGATGATCAACGAGGCCATGGACATCGTCCGCAAGGGAGGCGCCGTGGTGATGACGGCGATCGCCTCGATGGCCGATGTGACGCCGACCCTGCCGATGGCGATGGTGACGCTGTTCCAGAAGAGGCTTCTCGGCAGCCTCTACGGTGAGGCCAACCCGCGGGCGGACATCCCACGCCTGCTCAACCTCTACCGCGACGGCAAGCTACTGCTCGACGAAACCGTCACTGCCGAGTACAAACTCAACGACATCAACGAGGCGTACGACGACATGCTCGCGGGACGTAACATCCGCGGTGTGATCGTGCACGACCACTAGGTCCACAGCGAGGGTGCGTGTTTGCGGCCGACACGCCGAGGAGCGATCGGAGTTCGCGCACGCTCGCGCTCACGACAAGAACTAGAGGCGCTCGATGATGGTGACGTTGGCGGTGCCGCCGCCCTCGCACATCGTCTGCAGACCGTAGCGACCGCCGGTGCGCTCCAACGTGTTCAGCATCGTGGTGAACAGCTTGGCCCCGGTCGCGCCGAGGGGGTGCCCGAGCGCGATCGCGCCACCGCTGGGGTTGACCTTCGCGGGGTCGGCCTTGGTCTCCTTGAGCCACGCCATGACGACCGGCGCGAACGCCTCGTTGATCTCGACGGTGTCGATGTCGTCGATAGACAGGCCGGTCTTGTCCAGCGCGTACTGAGTCGCGGGGATCGGGCCGGTCAGCATGAACACCGGATCGGCGCCACGGGCGCTGATGTGGTGGATGCGTGCCCGCGGTTTCAGATTGTGAGCCTGCACTGCCTTTTCGGAGGCGAGCAGAACGGCGCTGGACCCGTCGGAGATCTGGCTGGCCATGGCGGCGGTCAGCCGGCCACCCTCGACGAGGGTCTTGAGCCCGGCCATCTTCTCCAGAGACGTGTCGCGCGGCCCCTCGTCGATGACGAAGCCATCGACGTCGATGATCTCGTTCTCGAAGTGCCCGGCCCGGATCGCCTCCTGGGCGCGCTGGTGGCTGGTCAGCGAGTACTGCTCCATCTCCTCACGCGAGAGGTTCCACTTCTCGGCGATCAGCTCCGAACCGCGGAACTGCGAGATCTCCTGGTCGCCGTAGCGGTGCAGCCAGCTCTTGGACTCGTTGGTCGGCGAGGTGAAACCGAACTGCTCGGCCACCGTCATCGCGGACGAAATCGGGATCTGGCTCATGTTCTGCATACCGCCCGCAACGATCAGGTCGGCAGTGCCGGACATGATCGCCTGTGCGCCAAAGGAAATGGCCTGCTGACTCGAACCGCACTGGCGGTCGACGGTGACACCGGGCACCTCTTCGGGGTATCCGGCGGCCAGCCACGAAAGCCTGGCGATGTTGCCGGCCTGCGGGCCGATGGCGTCGACGCAACCGGCGATGACATCGTCGACGGCACCGGGGTCGACGTCTACGCGGTCGAACAGACCGCGCCACGCCGCAGCGCCCAGATCCACGGGGTGCACGCCGGACAGTCCTCCGCCGCGCTTGCCGACAGCGGTACGGACAGCTTCGATGACGTATGCCTGCGGTGCTCCAGTCATTGCTTCAATCCTTCTTTTCATTGGTGATACCGCCGAGAACGATGGCTAGGTACTGTCGGCCGACCTCTTCGGCCGTGAGCGGTCCGCCCGGTTGATACCAGCGGACCGAAACCCAGGTTGTGTCGCGGATGAACCGGTAGACCAGATCGACATCGATGTCGGGCCGGAAGTACCCGTCCTCGATGCCCTGGTTGAGCAGGTCCAGCCACATCTTGCGCTGCTCTTGATTGCGTTTCTCCACATAGGAGAAGCGCTCCTGGCCTGCGAGTCGCTTGGCCTCGTCCTGATAGATGACGACCTGTGCGTGCCGGTGCTCGATCGCCTCGAACGACGCCATGAACAGTCCCTTGAGCCGTGCCAGGGGATTGTCTTCGCTTGCGACGATCTCCTCATAGCGTTCGAAGAGCCAGTCGAGAAATCCGCGCAGCACCTCGTCGACCATCTCCTCCTTGGACGAGAAGTGATGGTAGAGACTGCCGGACAGGATTCCCGCCGAGTCCGCGATGTCGCGCACCGTGGTCGCCCGCAGCCCGCGCTCGGCGAACATCGTCGCGGCGAGCTCGAGAAGCTCGTCGCGGCGTGTTGCCGGCTGACCGGGTGCGGGTGTGGTCATGCTCGTTGACTCGATACCGAAATCACTTCGCCAGTCAGGTAACTGGAGTAGTCGCTGGCCAGAAAGGCTATGGTGGCGGCGATCTCCCAAGGCTCGGCCGCGCGTCCGAACGCCTCGCCCTCCGAGAGCCGGTCCAGCAACTCCGAGCTGCTGACCTTCTCGAGGAACTTGTGCCTGGCGATACTCGGGGACACCGCGTTGATACGCACACCGTGCTCGACGGCTTCGATTGCGCTGCAACGCGTCAGCGCCATCACTCCTGCTTTGGCCGCGGCGTAGTGCGACTGTGAATGCTGTGCACGCCAACCGAGGACGCTGGCGTTGTTGACGATCACACCGCCGTGATCGGCCTCGCGGAAATACCACAGGGCGGCGCGCGTCGCGCGCATCACCGACGTCAGCGTCACATTCAGGACGCGGTCCCACTCTTCATCGGTCATATCGACGATGGGCGTCTCGCCGCCCAGACCCGCATTGTTGACCAGCACGTCGAGCCGCCCCAGCCGGGCTGTCGTCGACGAGATCAGCGCGTCGACCTGCGCGGTAGACGTCACGTCGCAGACCACGCTCTCCACGCGACCGAGGCCGAGTTCGGCCAGCTGGTCGCGAGTTTCGAGAAGGCGCCTCTCATGGTGGTCTGAGACGACCACGTCGGCACCCTCGATCAACGCGCGTCGCGCCACCGCCGACCCGATGCCGGTGCCCGCCGCGGCGGTCACCACGACCACCTTGCCGGTCAGAAGTCCGTGGCCCTCAATCTCTTTCGGCGCTTCGGCCAGACTCATCCCTTGACCTCTCGCGGTAGGCCGAGCACCCGCTCGGCGATGATGTTGCGCTGGATCTCGTTGGAACCGCCGTAGATCGTGTCCGCGCGCGAGAACAGGTACAGCTTCTGCCATTCGTCGAATTCGCCATCGGTCAGCGTCAGTCCGTCACTGCCGAGCACCTCCATGGCGATCTCACCGAGTTCGCGATGCCAGTTGGCCCACAACAGTTTCGAGACGTTGTCCTGTCCCGGCTGCTCGACATCCATCGTCGCCAGCGCATACGACCTCATAGTGCGCAGACCGGCCCACGATCGGGCCAACCGCTCACGGATCAGCGGATCGTCGGCGGCGCCGTTACTCTTGGCGAGCTCGGCGACACCGGAAAGCTCACGGGCGTACTCGATCTGTTGACCCAGCGTCGACACACCACGCTCGAACGTCAAGAGTCCCATGGCGACTCGCCAACCATCGCCGGGCTCCCCGACCACCAGTCCGGCCTCGGTGCGTGCGTCGTCGAAGAACACCTCGTTGAACTCCGAGTCCCCGGTCAGCTGCACGATGGGCCGCACCTCGACACCCGGTTGATCCAACGGCACCAGAAGGAATGACAGGCCCGCGTGGCGTTTCGAGCCCTTCTCGGTGCGCGCCACGACGAAGCACCACTGCGCCCAGTGCGCCAGCGACGTCCACACCTTCTGCCCGTTGATGACCCACTCGTCACCCACGAGCTCAGCGGTCGTCGACACGTTGGCCAGATCGCTGCCCGCGCCGGGTTCCGAGTAGCCCTGGCACCACAGCTCGGTGACGTCGAGGATCTTGGGCAGGAAGCGCTGCTGCTGCTCGGGAGTGCCGAAGGCGATCACCGTCGGCCCCAGCAATTCCTCGCCGAAGTGATTCACCTTCGCGGGTGCGTTCGCGAGGGCGTACTCCTCGTAGAACGCGACGCGGTGCGCGACGGTCAGGCCACGGCCGCCGTGCTCTTCCGGCCAGCCGAGACATGTGTAGCCGGCGGCCGCGAGATGCTGGTTCCAGACCCGACGTTCCTCGAACGCCTCATCCTCGCGACCGGGCCCTCCCAGGCCTTTGATCGCGGCGAATTCGCCGGCGAGATTCTCGGCGAGCCAGTCGCGGACCTCGGCCCTGAACTCCTGGACCTCTATCACCCCTGTAGGCTAACCTACCAAGCACTTGCTTTGTTAGAGGAGCATCGATGACGCCAGATCCGCGGACGATTCCGCAGGTCCTGGACCGGATCGCCGACCAATTTGCCGATCACGACGCGCTGGTCACCCACGATCGCAAGCTGACCTGGGCGCAGTTGCGCACCGAGGTGCGGCAGGCCGCCGCAGCCATGATCGACCTGGGCGTACAGGCCGGGGACCGGGTCGCGATCTGGTCGCCAAACACCTGGCACTGGGTGGTCGCGTGCCTGGCCACGCACTACGCAGGTGGTGTGATGGTGCCGCTCAACACCCGCTACACCGCCAGCGAGGCCACCGACATCCTCCACCGCACGGCCGCGCCCCTACTCTTCGCGGCCGGCGAATTCCTCGGCGCCGACAAGGCCTCATCCATCGACCGGGACGCGCTGCCGGACCTGCGGCATGTGATCCGCGTCCCGATCGAGAAGGACGACGGCACCTGGGATGAGTTCGTCGCTCGTGGCAACAATCTCGAGGCGGTCGACGCCCGCGCCGCAGCCGTCACACCGGATGACGTCTCGGACATCCTCTTCACCTCCGGCACCACGGGACGCAGCAAGGGCGTGCTGTGCGCGCACCGCCAGTCGCTCGATGCACCCGCCGCATGGGCTGCGTGTGGGCAGCTCACCAGCGCCGACCGCTACCTCTGTATCAATCCGTTCTTCCACAACTTCGGTTACAAGGCCGGCATCCTGGCCTGTCTGCAGACCGGCGCGACGCTGATCCCACAGCTGACGTTCGACCCCGAGCAGGCGATGGCCGCGGTGGCGGAGCACAGGATCACCGTGCTGCCCGGACCGCCGACCATCTATCAGACGCTTCTCGATCATCCGAAGCGCGGCGACTACGACCTGACATCGCTGCGGTTCGCGGTCACCGGCGCCGCCACGATCCCGGTGGTTCTGATCGAACGCATGCAGGCAGAACTCGACATCGACATCGTGCTCACGGCCTACGGACTGACCGAGGCCAGCGGGTTCGGGACGATGTGCCGCGCGGACGACGACGCGGTCACCGTCGCGACCACCTGCGGACGCCCGATCGCGGATTTCGAGTTGCGCATCGACGACCCGTCCGAGGACGGCTCCGGTGAAGTGCTGCTGCGCGGGCCCAACGTGATGTTCGGCTACCTCGACGATCCCGACGCGACCGCTGCCGCCATCGACTCCGAAGGCTGGCTGCACACCGGGGACGTCGGCCGGTTGGACGAACGCGGCAATCTGACGATCACCGACCGGCTCAAGGACATGTACATCTGCGGCGGGTTCAACGTCTATCCGGCCGAGATCGAGCAAGTGCTGGCCCGGCTCGACGGGGTCGCTGAGTCCGCGGTGATCGGGGTGCCCGACGAACGCCTCGGAGAGGTCGGCAAGGCGTTCCTGGTGCTCAAGCCGGGGGCGGAACTGAATGAACAGCAAGTGATCGCCTACGCACGTACGCATTTGGCGAACTTCAAGGCACCACGATCGGTGGAGTTCATCGACGTGTTGCCCCGCAATCCAGGCGGCAAAGTGGTCAAACCGGTTCTCAGAGAGAAGACACTGCGGGAAAGGCTCTGATGGATCTCAACTTCGACGACGCGACGTTGGACCTCCAGTCCGAGGTGCGCGAATTCCTCGCGGCGAACAAGGACAAGTTCCCGACGAAGTCCTACGACACCGCTGAGGGCTTCGAGCAGCACCGGCAGTGGGACAAGGTGCTTTTCGATGCCGGCCTCTCGGTGATCACATGGCCCGAGAAGTACGGCGGCCGCGACGCCTCGCTGCTGCAGTGGATCGTCTACGAGGAGGAGTACTTCCGCGCGGGCGCACCGGGCCGGGCGAGCGCCAACGGCACTTCCATGCTGGCGCCGACGCTGTTCGCACACGGTACATCCGAACAGCTCGACCGCATACTGCCGAAAATGGCCAGCGGCGAGGAGATCTGGGCGCAGGCCTGGTCTGAACCGGAGTCCGGTAGCGACCTTGCGTCCTTGCGATCCACGGCAACCAAGACCGATGGCGGCTGGCTGCTCAACGGTCAGAAGATCTGGAGCTCGCGGGCGCCGTTCGGTGAGCGCGGGTTCGGCCTGTTCCGCTCCGATCCCGAGGCGCAGCGCCACAAGGGGCTGACGTACTTCATGTTCGATCTGAAGGCCGACGGTGTCACGGTGCGCCCGATCGCCCAGCTCGGTGGCGATACCGGATTCGGGGAGATCTTCCTCGACGACGTCTTCGTCCCCGACGACGACGTGATCGGCGACGCCAATGACGGCTGGCGCGCCGCGATGAGCACGTCGAGCAATGAGCGCGGGATGTCGCTGCGCAGCCCGGCACGCTTCCTCGCCCCTGCTGAACGCCTTGTCGCACAGTGGAAAGCGAACCCAGACCCGGTGTACACCGACCGCGTCGCCGACGCGTGGATCAAGGCACAAGCCTATCGGCTGCATACCTTCGGCACCGTCACCAGAGTGAGTGGTGGCGGCGAGCTGGGCGCCGAGTCGTCGGTGACCAAGGTGTTCTGGTCGGACCTCGACGTGGCGATCCATCAGACCGCACTGGATATGCGCGGCGCTGACGCCGAGCTCGCCGACTCGTGGACCGAGGGTCTGTTGTTCGCGCTCGGCGGCCCCATCTATGCCGGTACCAACGAGATTCAGCGCAACATCATCGCCGAGCGCCTACTGGGCCTGCCGCGGAAGTAGACACATGAACTTTGAGATAGACGAACAGCAGCGCGACTTCGCCGCCAGTATCGACGCCGCGCTCGGTGCCGCCGATATGCCCGCGGCGATACGGGCTTGGGCGGCTGGGGACACCGCACCGGGCCGCAAGGTGTGGGCACAGCTCGCGGAACTGGGCGTTACCGCACTGATCGTGCCCGAGAAGTTTGACGGCATCGAGGCACACCCCGTCGACCTCGTGGTCGCCGCAGAGCGGCTGGGCCGGTGGTGTGTCCCCGGCCCCGTGACCGAATCCATCGCTGTTGCGCCAATTCTGCTCGTCGACGACGAGCGCAGCGCCGCACTGGCGTCGGGTGAGCTGATCGCGACTGTCGCCATGCCTCCGCAGGTGCCGCGGGCAGTCGATGCCGATACCGCGGGCGTGATCCTGGTGGCGACCGACGGGAAGGCCAGTGACGGCGCCGCGGGCGAGCAGCTGGAATCCGTCGACCCGACCCGAAAACTGTTCGAGGTCAGCGCTTCCGGTGGCGGTCAGGCGGCCGACGTGGCACGCGCATACGAGTTCGGCGTGTTAGCGACAGCAGCTCAATTGGTCGGAGCAGGACAAGCCCTGCTCGACATGTCGGTCGAATACGCCAAGCAGCGCAGCCAGTTCGGCAACGTGATCGGTTCGTATCAAGCAATCAAACACAAACTCGCCGATGTCCACATCGCGCTGGAACTCGCGCGTCCCCTGGTCTACGGGGCGGCGCTGGCGGTGGCCGACCAGTCACCGGAGACCGCACGGGATGTCAGCGCCGCCAAGGTTGCCGCATCGGATGCCGCGCTGCTGGCCGCGCGCTCCGCGTTGCAGACCCACGGTGCCATCGGCTTCACGCAGGAACACGACATGTCGCTGTGGCTGTTGCGGGTGCAGGCGCTGCGCTCGGCGTGGGGGGATCCCGGATTGCATCGGCGACGCCTTCTGGAGGCACTGTGAGCGAAGAACGGGAACTGCTGCGCGGGACGGTAGCCGCGCTGGTCGAGAAGCACGCGTCGCCCGCGGCCGTGCGGCAAGCGATCGAATCCGAGCGCGGCTACGACGAGTCACTCTGGAAGTTGTTGTGCGAGCAGGTGGGTGCTGCCGCGCTGGTGGTGCCCGAGGAACTGGGCGGAGCGGGCGGCGAGCTCGCCGATGCCGCCGTCGTCATCGAGGAACTGGGCAAGGCACTCGTGCCGACACCGCTGCTCGGCACGACGCTGGCCGAGCTGGCGCTACTGGCCGCCGATCAGCCGGACACCGACGCGCTCGAGGAACTGGCGGCGGGCACGAAGATCGGCACCGTCGTGTTCGATCGGGACGTGGTGATCAATGGCGACGTCGCTGATATCGCGATCGTGGCGGATGGTCAACGGCTGCGGCGACTGACGGAGTTCACCGCGCACCGCGTGGACGCCATGGATCTGACGCGCAGGCTGGCCCGCGTCGAGTCGCAGAGCGACACCGAGATCGGCGCCGACCCGGGGCTGGCGGACACGGCGGCGATCCTGATGGCCGTCGAGCAGATCGGCGCGGCCGCGCGGTGTCTCGACCTCACGGTTGAGTACACGAAGGACCGGGTCCAGTTCGGCAGGCCGATCGGCAGTTTCCAGGCGCTCAAACACCGGATGGCCGATCTGTACGTCGCGGTTCAGTCCGCACGCGCGGTGGTCAATGACGCTGTTGCAGAACCCTCGCCGACGTCGGCGGCGCTTGCTCGCTTCTCCGCAAGCGAGGCGTTCTCGAAGGTGGCGGGCGAGGCGGTGCAGATGCACGGCGGCATCGCCATCACCTGGGAACACGACATTCAGCTGTACTTCAAGCGTGCGCACGGCAGTGCGCAGCTGCTCGGGCCACCGCGGGAGCACCTGCGCCGACTCGAATCGGAAGTCCTCTAGCCGCGGCGCAGAAAGCCGGTCAGTGCTCCGGCCACCACGTCGGGCTTTTCGAGCCACGGCCAATGTCCGCATCCGGCAATGACTTCCACGCGCCCGCTGCGAAAGATCTGCCGTTGTTCCTCGGCTTGATCGAGCCCGATGTAGGCATCGTTGTCACCCCAGACGACGAGCACGTCGCCGCTGAATTTTGCCAGCCGGTCGACGTACGGTTCGATGGCGTGTTCTCCGGTCGCGCGGTACAGCTCGACGACGGCGCGTTTGGTGCCGGGCACCAGCATGTGTTCGATGATCTGTCGGCGGTGCTCGTCGGGCAGCCCGGGATCGGTGCGCTTCATGATCGCGTGGAGCATCGGGGCGTTGGCGATGACTCCGGAGAGTTCGCCGAGCACCGGTGTGCGCCAGATTTTCGCCGCGGTGTGATTGATGCGCCGCGGTGTGTTGATAAGGGTGATGCTGGCGGTCCGGTCGAGATGGTCGGCGGCCCAGGCGAGCGCGAACGGTCCGCCGAAGTCGTGCGCCACGAGATGTACCGGCCGTGTCTCCACCTGGGTGAGCAGCCCGTCGAGGTGTGCGGCGTAATGCGCGACGGTGTAGCCCCAATCCGCGGCCTTGTCGGCGGCGCCGAACCCAGGCAGTTCCGGCGCGATGACGCGGGCGAACTCGGCGACCGGAGCCGCGAGCGGGTACCAGTCGGCGCCCGCATTGTTGCCGTGGACGAACAGCACCGGCTCCCCCGATTCAGGTCCAGCGATCCGAACCGGACTGCGCGTGCCGTCGACGGCGACCACACGAGAGTCCCACCAGTCGTCCATCCGAGGATTCTGGCAGGTAACCAGCCGCGGTCCTGATGGTTCCGACGTAGGCTCGCGGAAATGTTGCGCTTCGTCTTGGACCAGAACCTCGGCCTGCCGGCCTGTGCGGAGCCGTGGACGAGCACCCTCGCCGCAGTCGGGATCGCAGCAGAGGAGACGGCTGACCTCGCCGCCATCGACCAGGCACTCGCCGACCACCGGCCCGACATCGCCTATATTCCGACGGCGGATTTTCACCGGATGGTCCGAAGCGGTGAGGAGCACTACCGCGGTCTGGCGATTGCGACGTCGAAGTTCACCGGTAACCCCCGCCAGACCAGCCTGCTCGTCGTCAGCGCCGACGACCCCGCGACCGGGCTGAAGGATTTGACCGGTGCGGACTACGGATACATCAACACCTCGTGCACATCGAGCTACTTCGCACCGGCCATCCTGTTGAACCGAATCGGCGAGACGTGGGACACCTTCTGGCATTCCCGACCGGTCGCGGCGTGGCAGGGCCAGATCGATGCCGTCGTCGCCGGAAAGATCCGCGCGACGATGGTCCTCGAGGACGTGTGGAGAACGACGACCGCGAACGCCGGGACGACGAAGGTCATCGGCCAGTACGACAACTGCAAACCGCCGGTGGTCATCGCGCGCACGAACCTCGGTCAAGCCATCTGCGGAACGCTTCTGGACGCACTCCTCGCCTGGGAACCCGACTGGAGCGGCATCTACGGCGGCCTCAAGCCGTATTACTACGCCGATGTACATCCGTTCTTTCACGACCTCGATCAGCTGGCTGCGTGACCCGATGACCGTCGCATTGCGGGCAGGCATTCCGCCGTTCTACGTCATGGATGTGTGGCTGGCCGCCGCCGAACGTCAACGCAGCCATGGTGATCTGGTGAACCTGTCTGCCGGCCAGCCCAGTGCTGGAGCCCCCCGGGCCGTACGCGCAGCGGCCAAGGCGGCGTTGGACAGCACCGTCCTCGGCTACACGGTGGCGCTCGGCATCCCGGAGCTGCGCTCGGCGATTGCGGCGTCTTATCAGGGCCGGCACGGACTCGCGGTCGACCCGGCGGACGTGGTGATCACGACCGGTTCCAGCGGCGGCTTCCTACTGGCGTTCCTCGCTTCGTTCGATGCCGGCGACCGGGTCGCGATCGCGAGTCCTGGATATCCGTGTTACCGAAACATCCTGTCGGCGCTGGGTTGTGAGGTCGTCGAGATTCCGTGCGGTCCAGATACCCGGTTCCAGCCGACAGCGCAGATGTTGGCCGAACTCGATCCGCCTGTACAAGGTGTGATCGTCGCCAGCCCCGCCAACCCCACCGGCACGGTGATCCCGCCGGAGGAACTCGCCGCGATCGCGTCGTGGTGTGCGGAGTCGAACGTCCGGCTGATCAGCGACGAGGTGTACCACGGACTGGTCTACGAGGGTGCACCCGCGACGAGTTGCGCATGGCAGACATCGCGCGAAGCCATTGTGGTCAACAGCTTTTCGAAGTACTACGCGATGACCGGTTGGCGACTCGGATGGATGCTCGTGCCGCAGGAGTTGCAGCGCGCCGTCGACCGCCTGACGGGCAACTTCACCATCTGCCCGCCGACACTGGCGCAGGTCGCCGCCGTCGCGGCCTTCACGCCTGAGTCCAAGGCGGAGGCCGACGCGCTGCTGCATCACTACGCGAGCAATCGGCGACTGCTTCTCGATGGCCTGCGGGGTATCGGCATCGACAAATTGGCACCCACCGACGGTGCCTTCTACGTGTATGCCGACGTGTCGCAGCACACCGAAGATTCGCTGTCGTTCTGCTCAAAGCTGCTGGCCGACACAGGTGTTGCCATCGCGCCAGGCATCGACTTCGACACCGTGCACGGCGGATCGTTCGTACGGCTGTCCTTCGCGGGACCGTCGGATGATATCGAGGAGGCCGTGCGCCGCATTGCCACCTGGCTCGGCTAGAACGGTGGTGGGCGAGTTGTTTAGGGAGGACGATTGAATCGCTACCGCTAGGGGCGCGTACCCCCCTCAGGGGGACCGGGCACCCAAGCGATGACGTCTCGAGTGCCGTCGTTGTAGACGACGCTGTTGGGCGCCTCGCCCACGACCTCGAAATAGAGCTTGCCGGTCGCGCTGCCACCCGGCTGTACCGGGCCTCCGATGCCTGCGGCGGTGAGTAGACGGTACATCGCCCTATTCTCAGCGCGGGCGTTGAACCGTTGGATCTCGGGATTGGCCACCCCGCCGAACGCATCAACGGTCATCGTGGCTTCATACAACTGGCCGTTGTGCGGCACGGGGTCGGAGCTCGGGGAAAGATCTCTCACCGTGTAACCGATCATTGGAAAACCGTTGGAGTCAAGCATTCGCACTTGGTTGCCGAATGGCTTGATGTTGTCGACCGCCGAAGCCGGTGCGATGGTGGCGGCACCGATTCCGAACGTGATCGCGGTAGCGGCGACCGCTCCGGCTAGCTTCGTGACGTTCACGCCGACTCCCCTCATTGGCCTGCAGTTATATAGCCAACGGTACGCGCGGAATCAGTGTCGGACCCGTAAAACGACAGCCGTCTTTCGACCGTGACGAGATGGCCCGTTTGTTGCCGACCGCCGCAACGGTGCCTGGTCCACCTAGAACGGGGGCGGGTCGGAGTTGTTGTGTTTGCGTTCGGCTTTGATGCGGGCGGCGCGGTCTTGGGCTCGGGTGCGCTGGCGTTGGGGCATCATCAAGGCCCGGTCGGTGCTGAATCTCTGCGGTGTGGGCGGGGGTGGCAGCTCCCCGGTGTGGGTGTCCCAGTCCGGGAAGTAACTTCGACTCCCCGGATGCGTCGTGTATCTCTTCCCGGTCGGGGATGTCCACACCGCCGCACCATCGGGCAGGAGTTCGAGTTTCCAGTCTCCGGTCCAAAACGTTTTGAGCAGGTGGTGTTTTCGGCACAGGCACGCCAGGTTCGACGGATGCGTGGCCCCCAGCGGATAGGGGATCACATGGTCTATGTCGCAATTCTGCGCCGGTGCGGTGCAGCCGGGGAATCGGCATGTCAGATCCCGGCCGCGCACAAACCGCGCCAGCTGCGCCGAGGGCCGATACCCCGACTCGGGTTGCGCATCAATGGGGGTGCACAACGGCCGTATTTTGGCGCCGTTGCGCAACAGCTGGGCCAGCAGCGGGGTGGGCATCACCTCAGTACCCGACAACAATGCCGTGCCCGCTGAAACGGGGGCGGCAGGCGCAGGAGTCGAGGGCGGGGCTGCGGGGGCAGCTTGCGGTGCCGCGGCCTCCGGCTCCGTGAGCTCCGGCGCAGTGTTCTGCTGCTGCGTCGTGTTCTGTAGCCCGTCGAGGGTCGCTTGGTCGGTATAGACCGTGACGACCACCGAGGACCGCGGTGCCGGATGATTCTCCCGTGCAGGACAGTTCGGTGTGTCACACGCACACGGCAGATGATCGTTGTTATCGGCCAACGCCCGCAACGCATCCGCGCGCCGCTCATTGGCCGTGCGGGGATCGTTGTCGCACACCGTGGCCGCCATCGCCGCGATCTTGCCCTTCAGCGCCGCGGCATCAGCAGCATTGAGCCGGCCCCACACCGACGTCACCCCGTTTTCGTCCTCGCGATCGCCGACGAAGAAGTCGCGGGTCCGCTCGGCACGCTTGGCGTGGAGCAGCGCGTCCTTGTCGAATTCAAGGACCAACGCATCCACCGCGGCGATCAACTTGTCCTCGGCCAGCGGCCCCCACGTGCCCGCCCGCGTGGCGATCGCGCGGTCGATCACCGCCCACACCGCCTCGTCGGTGATCAATTGGGTACGCCAGGTGATCGCCCCCACCACCCGCGCACTGAGATCACCACGGCTGAACAACTCCGCCACCGCAGGCAGGTGGTCACGCAACGCGACCGCGATGCGCATCTGACCCGAGGCCTTCCGCGAGGTGATGTTCATCGCCGCGGCGACCTCGGCGGCCGCGCAATCCCACCCATCACACGCCCACCGCGCCCGCTCGTCATCATCGAGCACTCGGCGACGCTTGAGTTCAGCGATCGCGGCCAACCGACGCGCCGCGGCCGCCGCTTCGGCCCGCGCACCGTCGGCGATCGCGGCCACCACCGCCGCATCGGTCACGCCCACGAAGTTCGAATCGAACATGTGTTCGACACTACATCGACCCTCTGACATTGATTCCGTTAAACGGGTTCGGGTGAGGATGGTCTTGCTCGTTCGCCGCCGGTGATGACTCGGCCTCTGACTGGCGCCCTGCTGGGTTGTCTTCCAATTGATTTGTCTCACCGGCGACGTGCGGGCAAGTACCACAACAGCCCTGGTAGGGCGGACATGACTTAATCAGGAGCCTGTCCGCTGCCTCATCAATGTCTTGTCTGCCCGCCCTACCGGGTTGTCACCTAGCCGCACGGTTCATTGCACGGAGAGGACACCACCATCGTGACATTCCCACGCCGCGTCGTCATCGGCGCCGACACCCACCTCGACACCATCCACCTCGCGGCGATCAGCGATACCGGTCAACCCCTCGGCGACGCCGAATTCCGCACCAACCCGACTGGCTACTGGGCCGCGATCTGCTGGGCACGTAGTTTCGGCGAGGTCGTCACTGTCGGTGTTGAGGGCACCAGCTCCTACGGCGCAGGGTTGACACAAGCAATGCAGGCCAACGACATTCACGTCGTCGAGGTCAACCGTCCCGACCGGTCGGCGCGGCGCCGGCAGGGCAAGTCCGATCCACTCGATGCTTATAGCGCTGCTCGTGCGGTGTTGGCCGGCCACGGTCTTGCCGTAGCCAAAGACCCGCACACCGGAGCCCTCAAAGCGCTGCTGATCGCTCGTCGCGGTGCAATTAAAGCCCGCACCGCGGCTATCCAGCAGATCAAGGACCTGCTCGTGACCGCCCCGGTGGATCTGCGGGAGCGTTACCGCCGTTACCCCACCACCCTGCGTCTGGTCGAAGCGCTGGCCGGCTGCCGCCCCCGCGCACACGAGGACCCCACCACGGTGTCGGTGCTGATCGCCTGTAAAGCGCTCGCGCAGCGCATCGGGTACCTCGAGCGTCAAGACCGTGAGCTGACCGCTGAGCTCGACGCCCTGACCGCCACGATCAACCCCGCCTTGCGGGCGGCCTACGGAGTGGGCCCCGACACCGCAGCCCAACTGCTCATCACTGCCGGCACCAACAGCCACCGACTGCGCAGCGAAGCAGCGTTCGCCATGCTGGCTGGGGTGGCACCGATTCCCGCCTCATCGGGAAAAACCAGTCGGCATCGGCGCTTTCCCGCGGCGGAGACCGCGCCGCCAACAACGCCCTGCACCGCATCGCTTTGGTCCGCTGGTCCCACGACCGGCGCACCCGTGATTACGTCGCCCGCCAACTGGCCGCCGGGCGCAGCAAGAACGACGTCCTACGTCTACTCAAGCGGGCCATCGCCCGCGAGATATTCCGACACCTCACCGCCCCCTGCCCCATCGACGACTACAGCGACCTACGTCCAGCCCGCCAAGCCCGCAACATCACATTGACTGCTGCGGCAGCACATTTCAACGTCTGGCCAATCACGATCTCCCGACTCGAACGCGGCCTCAAACGCGACGACACCCTCGCAACCAACTACCGCCAATGGCTAAACACCCTGCTCATCGATGCCGCTTGACCCATAACAGAGATAGGAGCATCACGACGTCCACCTGGGACTTCCAAG
Organism: Mycolicibacterium rhodesiae NBB3; assembly: GCF_000230895.2. The sequence goes on along the minus strand of NC_016604.1, from coordinate 2,282,497 downwards.
GAAACACCAAGGCGAATCCATAGCGTGGACACCGAAAGGAGAGATCGAATGAACACCACCGGAACACCCATCGCTGACGAGGTCGACGACCACATCATCCGGTCGGAGAGCTGAACTAGCGCTTCAGCGTGGCGTACCAGTCCAGCAGGTCGGGGTCGTCGACGGCGGTGCGCTCCACAACCTTCGAGGCGTCCGCGCCGGCGAAAAGCTTCTTGATCGGCACTTCGAGCTTCTTACCCGTGCGGGTGTGTGGCACGCCGGGAGCCTCGATGATGTCGTCGGGAACATGACGCGGGGACACCTCGTCGCGGATTGTCTTCTTGATCCGGTCGCGCAGCTGGTCAGTCAGCTCGGCGCCCTCCGCAAGGACGACGAACAACGGCATCCAATATCCGCCGTCGGGTTGCTCGCATCCGATGACCAACGCCTCGGTGATCTCCGGCAGCCGCTCCACCGACTGGTAGATGTCGGCGCTGCCCATCCGGATACCGTGCCGGTTCAGCGTCGAGTCCGAACGGCCGTGCACGATGACGCTTCCGTGGTCGGTGATGGTGATCCAGTCTCCGTGCCGCCACACGCCGGGGAACATCTCGAAATACGCACTGCGGTAACGCGACCCGTCGTCATCGTTCCAGAAACCGATCGGCATCGACGGCATCGGCTTGGTGATCACCAACTCGCCTACCTCGCCGCGCACCGGCTTCCCCGACTCGTCCCAGGCGTCGAGCGCGCAGCCCAGGAACGGGGCAGACAACTCGCCTGGCCACACCGGGACGGTGCGCACACCGCCGATGAAGGCCGACACGACGTCGGTGCCGCCGCTGATCGACGCCACCTGCACGTGCTCACCGACGTTGTCGCGCAGCCACAGCGACGATGACGGCGGCAGGGACGATCCGGTGATGCCGACCGTTCTCAGCGCCGACAGGTCATGGTCTTTGCGCGGCACCGCACCTGCTTTCGCGCATCCGAGCACATACCCCGGACTGGTACCCAGTACGGTCGCGCGCAATCGGGAAGCGATGTCCCACAAGGCATCCGGTTTCGGTGCATTCGGGCTGCCCGAGTAGCAGACGATGGTCGCGCCCACCAAAAGGCCGGCGACCTGGAAGTTCCACATCATCCAGCTTGGGCTGGTGTACCAGAAGAACGTATCCTCGGGTCCGATATCCGACTGTAGGGCAACGGCTTTCAAGTGTTCGAGCACGACACCGCCGTGACCGTGCACGATACCCTTGGGCTTACCCGTCGTTCCTGACGAGTACAGGATCCACAGTGGGTGGTCGAAATCGACGGGCACCGTAGTCAGCTCGCCGCCGCTTGCGGTGAGTTCGGACGCCAGCACCGTGGCCTTCACCGTCGGCAGTCCCGCGCGCAGGGCCTCGGCATCCTCGCGCTTGTCGTAGTGCTTGCCGCCGAAGTCATAACCGTCCGCCGTCACCAGCACGACCGGCTCGAGCTGACCCAACCGGTCCAGCGCGGCGTTGGCCGAATAGTCCTGGCCGCAGGCACTCCAGATCGCGCCGACGCTCGCTGTCGCCAGGAACGCGATGACGGCTTCGGGGATGTTCGGCAGATATCCTGCGACCCGATCCCCCACACCAACCCCGAGCGAACGCAGCCTCTCCGCGAACAGCGCACTGCGTCCGAGTAATTCAGCCCAAGAGATTTCGACGTCGGTGCCGTCCTCGGCGACATGGATGATCGCGGGGCGGTCGGTGCGCACGTTGCGGATGACCTGATCGACGTAGTTCAGCCTGACACCGGGAAACCACTGCGCCCCCGGCATCGTCTGGTTCTCGAGGACCTTGTCACCGCGTTCGCCGAGCTCGAAGTAGTCCCATAACGTCGCCCAGAACGTGGCCGGCTCATCCACCGACCACTGCCACAGCGATGCATAGTCGGTGGTCGTCACGCCCGCGCGGTCAGCGACGAAGCGCGCGAAGTCGGTCACTCGGGCATTGGCGACGTCCTCAGCCGTCGGCACCCATTGCGGTGCAACATCGCTCATCGCGCGCTCCAACCCCCGTCCATGGTGTACGACGCGCCGGTCACCATGCCCGCCATCGGCGACGCCAGCCAGCCCACGAGGGCCCCTATTTCCTCGGGTTCCACCAGACGTTTGATGGCGCTCTCCTTCAGGAGGATGTCGGTCACCACCTTATCCTCCGGGACGTCGTGCACCTTGGCCTGATCGGCGATCTGCTTGGTAACCAGTGGGGTTCGCACATACCCGGGATTCACGCAATTGCTCGTCACCCCGTGCGGCGCACCCTCGAGAGCGGTGACCTTCGACAGGCCCTCGAGTCCGTGTTTGGCGGTGACGTAGGCGGCCTTGTACTCCGATGCCCTGAGCCCGTGCACAGAGGAGATGTTGATGATCCGCCCGAAGTTTAGTTCGTACATGTGCGGCAATGCGGCGCGGATGAGCAGGAACGGCGATTCCACCATGAGCGTCATCAGATGGCGAAAGCGATCCGGTGCGAAGTCGGGGATCGGACTGACGTGTTGCACGCCTGCGTTGTTGACCAGGATGTCAGTGTCGAGTGCGAGGCCTTCGAGCGCCGAGACGTCGGAAAGGTCAACGGCCCAGGCTTTTCCGCCGATGTCCTCGGCGACAGACTTCGCGCCGACATCGTCGCGGTCCGCCACGGTCACGACCGCTCCCCGCGCAGCCAGTTCCCGTGCGCACGCCTCGCCGATACCGCTCGCGCCGCCGGTGACGAGCGCTGTGCGCCCCGCGAGTTCGGTCATACGACGCCCGCTTTGGCGAGTTCCTCGCGGTCGGCCTCGTCGATCGATTCGAGGTCGACACCATTGGTCTCGCGCATGAACAGCACCGCGATCAGCGTGATCGCCGCCGCGACCGCGAGGTAGATCGCGATCGGCACCCACGAGTCGTAGATCTCGAGCAGCTTGACCGCGATGAGCGGAGCCGCCGAACCCGCAACGATCGAGGTGACCTGATAGCCAAGGGAGACACCGGAATACCGCATCCGGGTCGGGAACATTTCGGCCATGATCGCCGGCTGCGGCGAATACATCAGCGCGTGGATGACGAGGCCGATGACGATGGCGGCGATGATGAGCAGATAGTTCGCGGTGTCCATCATCGGGAATGCGAAGAATCCCCACGTGGACGCCAACACGGTGCCGACGAGGTAGACGGGTTTGCGGCCGTGTCGATCAGCGAGCTTTCCGATCAGCGGTATGACGGCGAAGTGCACCGCGTGGGCAACGAGCATGTATCGCAGGATGGCATTGGTGTCGACACCGACCTGCACCTTGAGATATGTGATCGACACGATCACGACCAGGTAGTACATGATGTTCTCCGCGAACCGCAGCCCCATGGCAGTGAAAACCCCACGGGGATAACGCTTCAGCACCTCGATCACGCCATAGGAAACCGCCTTGACCCTCTCGACCTCCTGCTGCGCCTCAACGAAAATCGGCGCATCGCTCACCTTGGTCCGGATGTAATAGCCGATCAGCACCACAACTGCGGAAAGCCAGAACGCCACCCGCCATCCCCACGAGAGGAAGGCTTCTTCCGTCAATGTCGCGGTCAACGCCCACAGCACCACAGTCGCCAGCATGTTGCCGAGCGGCACGGCGGCCTGCGGCCAACTGGCCCAGAAGGCCCGGTTCGACTTCGGGCTGTGTTCGGCCACCAGCAGGACGGCGCCACCCCACTCTCCACCCACTGCGAAGCCCTGCAGGAAGCGCAGGACCACCAACAGCACTGGTGCCCAGATACCGATCTGGGCATACGTCGGCAGGCAGCCCATCAGGAAGGTGACCACACCGACAAGCAGGATCGCGAACTGCAACAACTTCTTGCGGCCGTGCTTGTCGCCGATGTGACCGAAGACCACACCACCGAGGGGGCGGGCGATGAAGCCGACGGCGTAGGTGAGAAACGCGGCGAAGATGGCACCGTAGGCAGTGTCGGTGGCGGGGAAGAACACCTTGTTGAAGACCAGAGTCGCGGCGGTGCCGTAGAGGAAGAACTCGTACCACTCGACGACGGTGCCCGCCATCGAGGCCGCGACCACCCGCCTGAGGCCGGTTGGGACCGAGTCGGAGTCACCTCCGGTGGTCGTCGGATCATTGTGAATCGTCATCGAACGCTCCTCGATTGTGATGCGCCGCACACGACTGTGAGTATTGCTGCAGGTACCCCTACCTGCAATGAGCAAAACTGCAGGAGCCATCTGCAAAAATGCAGATATGGCACTGTCCGAGCGCAGGCCCAGTGCCGACGACCTACTCGTATTGCTGGCCGTCGGCCGTTCGGGCCGCTACAGCACCGCCGCGGAGGAACTCGGCCTCAACCACACCACCATCTCGCGCCGAATCGCCGCGCTGGAGCAGTCGATCGGGGGACGGGTGCTGGCTCGTGTCGCAGGCGGTTGGGAGCTCACCGAGCTCGGCCGCGAAGCGCTGTCGGCCGCCGAAGCCGTCGAATCGGCCGTGCGGTCCCTGACCGTCCACGCCGGCGGCCAGCCCGAACTCGAGGGAGTGGTCCGGATATCGGCGACGGATGGTTTCTCGGCCTACATCGCCGCACCCGCCGCCGCCGAGGTCCAACGGAGCCACCCGAACGTCGCGGTCGAGATCGTCGCCGCGACCCGGCGCGCGACGCAACAGCGCTCGGGTCTGGACATCGAGGTGGTCGTGGGCGAACCGAAGGTGCACCGGGCCAAGGCGATCAGGCTCGGCGACTATTGCCTCGGCCTCTACGGCGCACGCGACTACCTGGTCGACAACGGGACGCCGGCGAGCATCGCCGAGCTGGCCGACTATCCGCTGGTGTACTTCATCGACTCGATGCTGCAGGTCGACGATCTCGATGTCGCCACGAGCTTTGCACCCGCGATGCGCGAATCCGTCACGTCCACAAACGTTTTCGTCCATGTCGAGGCGACCCGTGCCGCGGCGGGCATCGGACTCCTTCCGTGCTTCATGGCCGATCGCCACGACGATCTCGTTCGCGTGCTCGCGGACGAGGTAGCGGTCCAGTTGACATATTGGCTCGTCACCCGCGCCGAAACGCTACGCAGGCCGGAGGTCGCTGCGGTGGTCGATGCGATCCGTGCCCGGATGAACGACCAGCGCAATGTCCTGTCAGGAGCGCACGGAAAAGGGCACCCACCGAAGTGAGTGCCCTCTTCTCTGGCTGTTGTGTCAGCGGCTCTGCTGCACGGTCGTGTCGACGTGCGGCACAGTCACCGTCGGCTGGATGGTGTTGACCCAGTCGTTGTGGCCGATGTCCGCCTGAGCGGTCCCTGCCAGTCCGAGGACGGCGGCGGTCAAACCACTTGCGATCACAGCGGCAAATCCGAACTTCTTCATCTTCGTGCCTTCTTCTGTTGCTCTGCCGGCTCTTCTTTACTTTCCGGTCTACGCGTCCAAACATGCAGTTCAGGGGATTAATTCCGATGGCAGCAATTGATGGGCGGTTGGCAGAATCGCGCCGGGAAGACAAGCTTGGGCATGCCGTTCATCGACCATCCGAAGGGCCGTGCCTACTACCGGCACTGGGCTGTCGCCGAGCCGCGCGCCGCGGTCATCTTCCTGCACGGCTTCGGCGAGCACACCGGCCTCTACCACCGATACGGTTTCGCGCTCAATGTCGCGGACATCGACCTGTGGGCGATCGATCAGTTCGGACACGGCCTCAGCCCAGGGACTCGCGGCGACTTCGGCTCGATCGCCGACAGCTCCGATCTTGCCGACACCCTGACCGAGCTGGCCGAAGGCGAACGGCCCGGCCTGCCAGTGGTCGCGCAGGGCCATTCGTTCGGTGCCGTGGTCACCCTGTTCCGGTTGTTGGATCATCCCGACCGCTACCGAGCCGGGGTCATTTCCGGGGCACCGGTGGTGCCGATTCCCGAATTACTCGACACTGACAGCGCTTTCGACCTCGACCCCAGCTGGTTGTCCGCCGACCCCTTCTATGTCGATTCGCTGGAGAACGATCCATTGGCCTTCGTCGACGCCGACGGTGCGCCGCTGGCCCGAGCGCTCGACACGGCCTGGGACCGGTTCGGCGCGGACCTGCCGAATCTGTCGGTTCCGACGTTGGCGGTGCACGGCGTCAACGATCCGATAGCGCCGGTGGGGGCCGTGCGCGCATACGCAGAGCAGATCGAGTCACTGCAGATCAACGAGATCGCCGGCGGTCGGCACGACGTCCTGAACGACACTGCGCACCGTGAGGTGGCGCAGGCAATCGTCGGATTCATCGGGTCTCGCGCGTTAAAATGAACCGGTGTTGAAGAAGGCGATCATCGCTGCCGTGGCCGTGTGTGGCACGGCGATGGCGCTTGCCGTCCCGGCCGGTGCGCAACCCGGACGTCCTCCGTGCGACCTCGCGCTGACCTTCATCTGCAACATCATCCCGGCAGCGCCGGAGCTGGACCACGACATCGACCTGTCCACCCAGGTGCCCCCGGATCCGAACGCTCCGGATCCCGAGACGATGCCACCACTCAACCCGTGTTCGGCCGGCTGTATCTAAAGCCAGGCGTCGTCGGTCATGGCGGTCAGAAACGCCTCGAGATCGTCGCGCCAGTGCACCTCGGCGTTCTTCACATCCGACACCGTGTGCACGGCAACGAATGCGTCGTGCAGTCAATGTGCGCCAGCGTGCCTTGATGATCGGTGATCGAGTTTTCGAACGATGCCAGTCGACTTCGGCGAACTTGTCGAGATCCGTCGAGCCGATGCCAGCCGACACGTCCTTCTGCCTCTCGTGCAGCAGCACGACGTGCTGCTGGGCAGCAGCGTAGTTTGCCGAAAACAACTCCGCGCTCACGGCGACGGCGTCTAATGTCACTGGGCTGGGGATTGTCGAGGACAGAGGAGGCGAAATGTCCAAACAACGGGGGAGAGCCGCTGTCTCCGGCGTTGGCTTGGGTCTGGTGTGGGCGGTTGCCGCGACGATTCCGACCGCGGCCGCGCTACCCGGGGTCGCCCCTTCACTCAGCCCCCGTGTTGAGCAACCGTGCGACGACTTCGACAAGCTCGCCTACGATCCTGCGGTCGGCCAGATCGTGTGCGACGGCAGTCAGTGGTCCCTGTCGGTCCAGCCGGTCGGCGTTCAGCACATCGGGTCGCCATGTATGCCCGATCAGATCAACAGCCAGTTCGCCACATCCGACGACGGCTATCTGATCTACTGCCCCGGCACGACCGGGGTGTGGGGCCTGTACCAGCCGTAGCGCACTGGCGACGACCGCACCGTCCAACACCCCACTCAGCAATACGCCCGATGGCGGCCTCTACGCGCCTTGACCCCGACGTACAGCGATCTAGAGCCAGGTGTCGTCGGTGGTGGCGGTGAGGAACGCCTCGAGATCGTCGCGCCAGTGCGCGGGACTCGTCTTGTCGGGCTCGATACCGGTGTAGTTGCCCCGATAGAACAGCAGCGGCCGCGGCTTCTTGTGCGGCACATCGGATAGCGAGTGCACGGCCCCGAACACGACCAGGTGATCGCCCCCGTCGTGCACCGAAGCCACCGAGCAGTCGATGTGCGCCAACGTGTCCTTGATGACCGGCGATCCGAGTTTCGAGGGATGCCAGTCGAGTCCGGCGAACTTGTCAGGTTCTCTCGAACCGAATCGCGCCGAGACGTCCTTCTGCTTCTCGTGCAGCACATTGACACAGAAGTGGCCGCTGGCCTCGATGGCTTTCCATGAGCGCGACACCTTGGTCGGGCAGAACAGGACCAGCGGTGGGTCCAGCGACAGTGCGGCGAACGACTGGCAGGCGAAGCCGATCGGTTCTCCGTCATGCACCGTGGTGATCACCGTGATGCCTGTGCAGAACTGCCCCAGCACATTTCGGAATGTGCGGGGGTCTATCGGCTCAGAGCCCACTTACTTGAAGCCGATGCTGAAGTCGTGGCCCCACAGACTGACGGCCGTGCTCTCCCTGGCCACCCAATCGTCATCGGTGACCTGCAAGCCTTCACAACCGAACTCGACGTCGAACCCGCCGGGCGTCTTCATGTAGAAGGACAGCATCTTGTCGTTGACGTGGCGACCCAGAGTTGCCGACATCGGAACCTTGCGGCGCAGCGCGCGGTCCAGGCACAGCCCGACGTCGTCAGCCTCGCCAACCTCCACCATCAGATGCACTATGCCGCTTGGGGTCTCACCGGGCATGAATGCCAGACTGTGATGCCGCGGGTTCACACCCAGGAAGCGCAACCACGCCGGCGCACCGTCAGCGGGTCTGCCGACAAGCTGCGGGGGAAGGCGCATCGAGTCCCGCAGATAGAAGCCGAGCACATCGCGGTAGAAGTGCAGCGTCTCTGCGTCGTCGCGCGTGGTCAGCACCACGTGGCCGAGACCCTGCTCCTCAGTGACGAACCTGTGGCCGTACGGGCTGACGACGCGGCGATGTTCCAGCGCGACACCGTGAAAGACCTCGAGCGTGTTGCCCGATGGATCGTCGAACGTGATCATCTCGTCGACCCGCCGCTCGACGAGTTCGGCTGCCGACGCCTCTTTGTAGGGCGTGCCCTCGATGTCGAGACGGTTGCGAATCTCCTGCAGCGCAGCGGCGTTGGCAGTCTCCCACCCGGACTGCAGCAGTCGGTCGTTCTCGCCGGGCACGATGACGAGTCGGGCCGGGAACTCGTCCATTCGCAGGTATAGCGCGCCCTCGGTCTGGCCGGAACCTTCGACCATGCCGAGCACCTTCAGGCCGTACTCGCGCCACGCGCCCACATCGGTGGCTTCGATGCGCAGGTAGCCAAGGGATTTGATGCTCACGAGCTGCCCCCCAGGAAGTCAACAGTCAACTTGTTGAACTCGTCGAATTTTTCCAGCTGCGCCCAGTGGCCACACTGTCCGAACACATGCAGCTGAACCTTTGGTATCTGCTTGAGCGCCACCAATGCGCCGTCGAGTGGGTTCACCCGGTCCTCGCGACCCCAGATGAGAAGCACCCGTTGGCGCAGCTTGTACACCTCGCGCCACATCATGCCGAGTTCGAAGTCCGCACCGGCGAAGGACTTTCCCATCGCCTTGGTGGCCGCGATCGACTCCGGCTGACTCGCGATCGCGAAGCGCTCGTCGATCAGCTCCTCGGTGATCAGCTTCTGATCGAAGACCATGATGCGTAGGAACTTCTCGATGTTCTCGCGCGTCGGCTCGGCAGCGAACTTGCCGAGCAGCTTGACACCCTCGGTGGGGTCGGGCGCGAACAAGTTCACCGAGAGCCCGCCGGGCCCCATCAACACCAGCCTTCCCGCGCGCCTGCCGTTGTCCAGCGCGAAACGGACGGCTGTCCCACCACCGAGCGAATTGCCGACCAGGTCAGCGCTTTCGATGCCCAGATGGTCGAAAAGGTTCAGCAGGGCGGTGGCGCTGTAGCGGTTGTACTGTTCGTGTTCGGTGTGCTTGTCCGAATTGCCGTAGCCGGGCTGGTCCACGGCCAGCACATGAAAGTGCTGCGCAAGGACGGCGATGTTCTTCGAGAAGTTCGACCAACTCGACGCGCCGGGGCCGCCACCGTGCAGCAGCACGACCGTCTTCTCGTGGCCGACACCCGCCTCGTGATAGTGCAGGCGCATGTCATCGCGTACCTGGGCGTAGCGCGAGGTCGATTCGAACGTGATCTCTTGCTGTTGTGCGGCTTCGGCGGCGAAGGAGGTCATCAGGCCTTCCGTTAAACCATCGTGTCCTGCGGCGGCAGGCCGAACTCGTTGTTCCCGAAGATCAGGTATGCGCGCTCCGGCTCGTTGGCGGCGTGCACACGACCGGCGTGTGCATCGCGCCAGAAACGCTGCACCGGCTGGTCGGAGTTCAGTGCGGTCGCACCGGAGGCCTCGAAGAGCAGGTCGATCGACGCGATGGCGCGCGCGGTGGCGCGGACCTGGTCGCGTCGGGCGCGGGCCCGCAGCTCGAAGGGGATGTCCTTGCCCGCCTTCAGCAGTTCGTGCTCGTCCCGAACATTGCCGATGAGCTGACGCCAACCGGCGTCGATATCGCTTGCCGCCTCGGCGATCCGGATCTTGGCGAACGGGTCGTCCTTCGACTTCTCGCCGGCGAAGGCCGCGCGCACGCGTTTGCCCTGATGCTCGACGTGAGCATCGTAGGCGCCGTAGGCCATTCCCATGATGGGCGCCGAGATCGTCGTGGGATGCATGGTGCCCCAGGGCATCTTGTACACCGGCGCGGTGTTGTTCTGCAGTCCGCCGGCGGTGCGGTCGTTCATCGCCTTGTAGGACAGGAAGCGGTGCCTTGGCACAAACACGTCCTTGACCTTGAGCGTGTTGCTACCGGTGCCCTTGAGCCCGACCACATGCCAGACGTCGTCGATCTCGTAGTCCGAACGCGGAATGAGGAAGCTGCCGAAGTCGACCGGCTTGCCGTCTTTGATCACCGGCCCACCGACGAACGTCCACGTGGCATGGTCACAGCCCGAGGACCAGTGCCACGCACCGTTGACGATGTAGCCGCCGTCGACGACGGTGCCGGCCCCCATCGGCGCGTACGACGAGGAGATCCGGACGGCCGGATCGTCGCTCCAGACGTCGTCCTGTGCCTGCTGATCGAACAGCGCGAGATGCCAGTTGTGCACACCGATGATCGAGCTGACCCAACCGGTGGATCCGCAGGCGCTGGCGATGCGACGCACGGCCTCGTAGAACACGTCTGGATCGCACTGCAGTCCGCCCCACTGCTCGGGCTGGAGAAGCTTGAAGAATCCGACCTCTGCGAGTTCCGCGACGGTCTCGTCGGGGAGGCGGCGCAGATCCTCGGTAGCCTGCGCGCGCTTGGCGATCAGCGGCAGCAGATCGTCGATGCCGGCTAGGACCGACTGCACGTCACGCTGTTCAATGGACGTCACTGGATTTGCCTCTCGTGGAGTTTGGGCCTAGAAGAAGATTAGAACACGTTACGATTTGTGTCGAGAAGGGCATACCTGCGGGGGCTGGACCTGGGCACATGCATTTCTGTAACCTGTTCTAGTTATTGGTCTGGTTGGTTGATGAGAAAGGGTGCAGGTCGTGACGGACGAGCCGCGCGGTAGCCATGTGCTCGAGCTGGAGCTGACCGACGTCGTCGAGGAGACCGCCGACGCGCGCTCGCTCGTGTTCGCCGCGCCCGACGGCGCCGATATCCCGGCCGACCGGTTGCGCTACTCACCAGGTCAGTTCCTGACGCTGCGGGTGCCCAGTGACCGTACCGGCTCGGTCGCCCGCTGCTACTCGCTGTGCAGTTCACCGTTCACCGGTGATCCGTTGACGGTGACCGTCAAGCGCACACAGGACGGCTACGCCTCGAACTGGCTGTGCGACCACGCGCATGCCGGCATGAAGATCCACGTCCTGGCCCCGTCGGGCACCTTCGTACCCAAGACGCTGGACACCGATTTCCTGCTGCTGGGCGCGGGCAGCGGTATCACGCCGATGATGTCGATCTGCAAGTCGGCGCTGGCCGAGGGCAGCGGCAGGGTGGTGCTGATCTACGCCAATCAGGACGAGAATTCGGTGATCTTCGGCCGCGCGCTACGCGAACTCGCGGACAAGTACCCGGATCGGCTGACCGTCGTGCACTGGCTGGTCAGTGTGCAGGGCCTGCCGAGCGCGGAAGCACTGGCGCGCCTGGCCGAGCCGTACGCAGGGCACGATGCCTACATCTGCGGTCCTGGTCCGTTCATGGTGGCAGCCGAGGAGGCGCTGAAAGCCGTCGGCGCGGAACGCATCCACATCGAGGTATTCAAGTCGCTGGACTCCGACCCGTTCGCCGCTGTCATCATCGAGGAGGACGACAGCGACGAGGGTCCCGCCACGGCGGTCGTCACGCTCGACGGAGAGACACATGAGATCGCCTGGCCACGCAACGCGAAGTTGCTCGATGTGCTGCTCGACAAGGGCCTCGACGCGCCGTTTTCCTGCCGCGAGGGGCATTGCGGAGCCTGCGCGGTGCTGAAGAAGTCGGGGGACGTCGAAATGGAGATCAACGACGTGCTCGAGCAGTCCGACCTCGACGAAGGTTTGATTCTGGGCTGCCAGGCCAAGCCTCGATCCGATTCGGTCGAAGTCACCTACGACGAATAACGCGCGGGCTACCATTCGCGGCACCGAGTTGGAAGTCGTCGCAAGCGGCTCCAGAGGGGAGCAAGTATGACGAAGCGGTTGGCCGGCATCACTGCGGTCGTCTCGGCGATCTGGCTCACACTCGCAGTCGTCACACCGGTTGCGCCGGCGACGGCGGCAATCGACACAAAGACGTCATCCATTCCGGTCAATCCCGCACAGAGCATCGAAATGCGCGTCACCGCCAATTGCGTGACGGCCGAAGGCACTTGCTACTTCGATACCGGGGCCAGTCTTCGTGCACCGGAAGGTGTCATCGGGTTTCCCGGCGACACATACGGCCGGCAGTCAACGACACTGCGCACGATGGACCGCGGCGTGTACATCAACTTCAACTACGACATGAACAACACTCGCTCGTTCAAGTCGCCGACCGACGTCGTGTTCCAAACGGTCTTCTTCGGCGGCGGACCGCCGGAGAAGTTCACCTGGCGCGGGCAGGCGTACCCGACGGATTGGCGTACGGGCGGACCTCGGACCGACGTCCCGTTGATCGTGTGCAGTCACATCCAGATCGTGTATGCGGGCGTCAACCTCACGACACCTGACGCCTGCGCGCAGGCCGCCTTCAGCTAGCGGGGTAGGCCGAGCAGACGCTCGCCGGCCATGGTGAGCAGGATCTGCTCGGTACCGCCTGCGATGGTGAGGCAGCGTGTGTTGAGGAAGTCGAACACCGTCTTGTTGTCGACGACACCGCCGCCCGGCGAGAGCTCCATCCGAAGCTCGGACAGCGCCTGCCGGTAGCGCACGCCGATCAGCTTGCGCGCGCTGGCCTGTGGACCCGGATCCTGGCCTCCTACAAGCAGTTCCGCGATCTTCTGGTCCAACAGCGAGCCGACCTGAGCGGCCAGGATCAACGTGCCGAGTTGCTGCTGCCCTGTTGAGTCGAGTTCGAGTTCGGCAACCGTGCGCAGCAGTTCCTCCATCGGATTGCCCAGCGCGGTGCCGTGTGCCATCGCCACGCGTTCATTGGCGAGTGTGGTGCGCGCCAGCCGCCATCCGTCGTTGACCTGCCCAACGACCATCTCGTCGGGTACGAAGACGTCGTCGAAGAACACCTCGTTGAAGAGGTTGTCGCCGGTGATCTCGCGAAGTGGGCGGATGTCGATTCCCGGCGATTTCATGTCCACGAGGAAATACGTGATGCCCTTGTGTTTTGGCGCATCGGGATCGGTGCGGGCCAGGCATACACCCCACGCGGCCTTGTGCGCCGCGGACGTCCACACCTTCTGCCCGGTGAGCTTCCAGCCTGAGCTCTTTGTGCCGCTTGCGGACACGCCTTCGGCGCGAACGGCCTTGGTACGCAACGCGGCAAGGTCAGAACCCGCGCCGGGCTCACTGAACAACTGACACCAGATGAACTCGCCGCGCAGCGTGGCCGGAACGAACTTCTCGATCTGTTCGGGGCTGCCGTGCTCGAGAATTGTTGGTACGGCCCACCATCCGATCACCAGATCGGGTCGCACCACGTCGGTCTTGGCCAGCTCCTGATCGATCAGCAGCTGCTCGGCGGGGCCGGCCTCGCGGCCGTGCGGCCGCGGCCAGTGTGGTGCCAGCAGTCCTGCGTCGGCGAGTGCCACCTGACGCTTCTCGGCCGGTTGCGCGGCGACTTCTGCCACTGCCGAGGCGATTTCAGGACGAAGATGTTCGACCGATTCGAGATCGATGCGCAGTTCGCGTCGCACCCCCTGTTGGGTGAGGGTCGCGATGCGGCGCAGCCACTGATTGGCACCACCGAGAAAGTGCTCGATGCCGTACGCCCGCCGCAAATACAGATGTGCGTCGTGTTCCCAGGTGATTCCGATGCCGCCGAGTACCTGAATGCAGTCCTTCGCATTCGCCTTCGCGGCGTTGATACCCGCGGCGGCGGCGACGGCCACGGCAATGGACAGCTGACGCTCATCGTCCTCGCTGACCGCTCTGGCGGCGTCGGCCGCCGCGACCGAGGCCTGCTCTGAACGCAACAGCATCTCGGCGCACATGTGCTTGATGGCCTGGAAACTGCCGATCGGCTTGCCGAACTGCTCGCGCACCTTCGCGTACTCCGTCGCAGTCTGCAGCGCCCAGCGCGCCAGCCCGGCGGCTTCAGCCGCCAACACGGTGGCGGCCACATCGGTGAAACGTTGCGTCGATGCCGAGAGGGCCTCGGCGGGCGCGGAGTCGAGTACGACGCGGCCCAGCGGCCGCGAGAAGTCGGTCGCCTTCAGCGGTTCGATCGTGACCCCGTCGGCTCCGGCGTCGATCAGCACGACCTTGTCCCCGGCAGGAAGCAGCAGCACCCCCGCCGGATCGGCACCCAAAACGTATTCGGCAGTGCCCGATGCCCGGCCGCCGTCGAACGTCACGTCGGAGGTCAGCGAAACGCCCGCGACGCGCTCGCCGGCGATCAGCGGCTCAAGGACATCCGCCCGGTCAATCAGCAAAGTGGCCAGCGCCGTGGTTGCGACGGGTCCGGCAACCAGCGCCGCGCCCGCTTCGTCGACCATCGCGCACAGGTCTTCGACGGTGCCGTCGGCGCCGCCCTGCTCCTCGGGGATGGCGACGCCGAAGATCCCCAGCTGTGCCAATCCGTCGTAGGCGGCGCGCCACGCATCCGGCTGGCCCTGCTCGACGTCCCGGGCAGCTGCGGCGGCCCCCGAGGCGGCCGCCCAGCTACGGACCAACTCGCGCGCGGCAAACTGCTCGTCGGTGATTGTGGCTGACACCGTCTGCTCCTAGCGTTTGGGCGAGAAGGCCATGCTTCCCACTAGAACGTGTTCTAATAGTGCCAGCGATCGACCGTCAAGTCGACCGCCATAGCAGCAGGACACGTCTGTGCCGGGGTGGCGCTGTGCTGAGAAAATGGAGTCCGGCATGCGTATCGTTTTCGACGAGTACGCACGATGCAAGGAGCAGCCGACAACATGTCCGGCCTTTCACAGCCAGCGCCCCCTAATACGGGTTCGGGGTCGGATTCGCGACCGCGCCAGGTGATGAACGTGGCGGTACTCGCCGAGTCCGAACTCGGATCCGAAGCGCAGCGGGAACGCCGTAAGCGCATCCTGGACGCCACCTTGGCCATCGCGTCGAAGGGCGGCTACGAGGCCGTTCAGATGCGCGCCGTCGCCGAACGCGCCGATGTCGCGGTCGGCACGCTGTACCGCTATTTCCCGTCGAAGGTGCACCTGCTGGTCTCGGCGCTAGGCAGGGAATTCGAACGCATCGACGCCAAGACTGACCGCGCCGCGTTGTCCGGCGGCACCCCGTACCAGCGACTGAACATCATGGTCGGCAAGCTCAACCGCGCGATGCAGCGCAATCCGCTGCTGACCGAGGCGATGACGCGCGCGTTCGTGTTCGCCGACGCCTCGGCGGCGGGTGAGGTTGATCACGTGGGCAAGCTGATGGACTCGATGTTCGCCCGGGCGATGAGCGACGGCGAACCCACCGAGGACCAGTACCACATCGCCCGCGTCATCTCCGATGTGTGGCTGTCGAACCTGCTGGCGTGGCTGACTAGGCGCGCGTCGGCGACCGACGTCAGCAAACGGTTGGACCTCGCGGTCCGGCTGCTGATCGGTGACGGAGAGCACCCTAAGATCTAGGCGTGCTCCCGGTCGAACTGCAGCGCGCGCTCGACGCGATCTCCCGGGCCGACAAGCTCCTCGTCACCTGCGACTTCGATGGCACCCTGGCGCCGATCGTCAACAATCCCGAAGACGCGCGGATGCTTCCCGCCGCCGCCTCGGCCCTGACCGCACTGGCAGAGCTTCCTGACACCGAAGTGGCGCTGGTCTCGGGGCGCGCTCTCGGCGTGCTGCGGACGCTGACCGGCTTTTCCGGGATAGGGCCGGCGATCCACCTGGTCGGCAGCCACGGGGCGGAGTTCGACACCGGCTTCTCCCACGACATCGACGAAGACTTGTTGGCGCGAATCACCGTAGAGCTCAACGAGATAGCGGCCGGTCGGCCGGGCGTCACGGTGGAGACCAAGCCGGCGTCGGCCGCCCTGCACGTCCGCAATGCCAGCGCCGACGACGGTGCGGCCGCACTGTCCGAGGCGCGCCGGGCATCGCAGAACTGGGATGCGCACATCACCGCAGGCAAGGCAGTCCTCGAGTTCGCGGTTCTGAAGACGAGCAAGGGCGAGGCCGTCGACATCCTGCGCGACCGGACCGCCTCCACGGCCGTGCTGTTTCTCGGTGACGACGTCACCGACGAAACGGCGTTCGTGCGACTGCGCCACGGCGATGTCGGCGTGAAGGTCGGTCCCGGTGAGACCGCCGCGCGGTTCCGGGTCGAGTCGCCCGACGACGTTGCCGAAACCTTGGGTTATCTGGTGCACGCCCGTGCTGAGTCCTGAGCAACTGAAAGCACGCACCGCGCGGGCGGTTTCCGCGGCAACCGGTGCAGCACACGATCTCGGGCTATCCGTATCTGAACCTCGCGTGCTCTACGACGTATTCTCGGTGATCGTCCACCTCGCCCCCGCCCCTGTCATCGCCCGGGTTCCCACCGTCGTGCCTCCGTCGTATACGGCCCGGCCGGAAATCCAAACAGGACAGCAGCGTTCGGAGCTCGCGGTAGCCGGCTGGCTGGCAGACCGGGGTCATCCTGTGGTGCCGCCCAGTCCTCTGGTGCGACGTGAACCCGTTCGGCGTGATGGCTTCTCGATGACTTTCTGGCAATTCGTCGATGAGGTCCCCGGCGAGCCGGACACGGAGTACCGCATCGGCCAGACGGCACGTTTGCACGCCGCATTGCGTGAGTATGACGGCGACCTCGGATTCTGGGCACCGTTCGGCACCTACATTCCCGACGGGCTGGCCGAGTTGGAGCACCTGCCCGACCTGTTGCCCGCCGCCGATCTTGAACGGGCGCAACGGGAATGGTCCGTCATCGCGCCGGTTCTGACGTCGCAACGCGTGTTCGAACAGACGTTTCCCGGTGTCGACATCCAGCCGATCCACGGGGATGTGCCGTACTACAACATGATCAGTACACCCGATGGTGACCTGTGGTCGGACTTCGAACTCGTCACAAGAGGTGCGATCGAATCCGACCTTGCGGCGGTGGGACCCGAAGGCCTCGCGGCCTACGACGCTGCCGCAACGGCGCTCGGCCTTCGTCCCGTTGACGATCGAGTGCTGCGGCTGACGGTGGCAGCGGGCCGACTCGCCATGGTGGCGGTGCTGGCTATGGTGCCGGAATTGCCGATGCTGGCCGAAGGTCTGGCCCCGGTGCTCGATGAGTGGCGGGCGAGCCTGGAGATCACCGGGATCTAAGCAGGCGGACCGGATGTGCGGCCACGCACCACGTCGGTGTCGAGGACTTGGATCTCCGGCAGACCGGAGCGCGGCGGGTGGTGCAGCAGCCGGCCGGCACTGCGGCCCTTCTCCATGCTCGGCTGGACCACCGTCGTCAGACCTCGCCGCAGCGCTTCCGGCACCCCGTCGAAGCCGGTGACCGTCATCTGGCCCGGCACGTAGATGCCATGTGCGCGTAGATAATCCATCGCCGACAGCGCCAACACGTCGGCCGTGCACATGAGCGCGGTGATGCGGGGATTCACGCTGAGGGCAACCTCCGCGGCCTCGCCTCCCGACGACGGGAGGTGTTCGTAACTCTCGACGACGGTCAATGAATCCGGATCGAGGCCGGCAGCGGCCATCGCGTCGCGTACGCCGCGTATACGCTCGCGCTGAACGTGGAAGTGCGGGGTCTGCACGCGTTCCGGATCGGCCAGCGCCGGGCGCGGTCCCCCGTGCGGCCAATCACGGCCCAACCGCATGGTGAGCAGTGCGATCTCCCGATGCCCAAGTCCCACAACGTGTTCTGCAAGCTGACGCATGGCGTCGCGATCGTCGATGCACACCCGTGAGGTGTTTGGCACGTCCTTGGGCTGATCGACGACGACGATCGGAAGATGCCGCTGTGCGACCACCGACAGATAGGGGTCGTCGTCGGACGCGGAGTACACCACAAAGCCGTCGACGCCCGCGGCGAGCACGGCCGCCGAACCGTCGTCGAGGCTCCGGTTCGGACCTATCGCCACCAACAGCAGCCCCTGGCCCGCTTCTTCGCACGACTCGGCGAGGCCGGCCACGAAGTCCAGGGCGGCCGGATCGCTGAACGAATAGTTGAGCGGTTCGGTGATCATCAGGCCGACGGCCCCGGCTTTGCGGGTGCGCAGCGAGCGCGCGACCGGATCGGGTCCCGGATATCCCAACCGCTTCGCGGTGGCCAGTACGCGATCACGAAGGTCAGCCGACAGTTGGTCCGGTCGGTTGTAGGCGTTCGAGATGGTGGTCCGCGAAACCTTGAGTTCGGCGGCCAACGAGGCCAGAGTCGCCCGGCGCCGGGGCGCTGGACTCCTGGGCATGGTGTGACGTTAGCGGATTGATTTGCGTTCCCCGGGATGCTGTGGGCTAGAGTTATTGGAAACGGTTTTCATTACCTTTAGGGAGTTGCGGATGCGTGCCAGATTTGCGGCGGCGACGGCGGCCGTGGTGGCCATCGGAGCCGTCGGCTGCAGTCAGCAGGAATCGTCGCCAACCGACCACGGTGCCGCGACCGTCGTGGCCTCCACCGACGTATGGGGCAGCGTGACGAGCGCCGTCACCGACGATCATGCAACCGTGACCTCGATCGTGAGCGGGACGGTCGCCGACCCGCATTCGTTCGAGGCCAGCCCCGCCGACACCGCGGCGATCACCGACGCCTCGCTGGTCGTCTTCAACGGCGGCGACTACGACCACTGGGTCGAGCACGTGCTCGAGGACCATCCGGACGTGCCGACCGTCGACGCGTACGCGCTGCGCCCCGACGCCCAGCAGCCCGGCAATGAGCACGTCTTCTACGACCCGGCCACCGCCAAGGCCGTCGCCACCGGAGTCGCCGACCGCCTGGCGTCGATCGACCCCGCTAACGCCGACGCCTACCGCGCCAACGCCGCGGCGTTCGGCGCCAAGGCCGACGAGATCCTCACGCTGGAACGCACGATCGGCCAAAAACATCCGGGCGCATCAGTGGTGGCGACGGAACCCGTCGCGCACTACCTGCTGGTCAACGCGGGTATCGCTGACAGGACCCCGGAGGGATTCGCGAACGCGATCGAGGAGGACACCGACCCGTCGCCTGCCGACCTGGCCGCCATGCTGGATCTGATCAACACCCGGCAGGTGTCCGCACTGCTCTACAACCCGCAGACCGAGACCGCCGTCACCAAGCAGCTTTCCGACGCCGCCGCGCGCGCCTCGATACCCGTGGTGGACGTGACCGAGACCCTGCCCGAGGGCACCGACTATCTGACCTGGCAGCGCCAGACCGCTGAGCAGTTGGCGAGCCAGTTGGATAAGGCAGCGCAGGCAAACAGATAATCGGTGCTGTGCCTGCTGACGTCGTTGCCGAACTGACCGGGGCCCGGCTGTCGTTCGGCGAGCGGGTGCTGTGGGACAAACTCGACCTCACGGTGCACGCCGGCGAATTCATCGCCGTCCTCGGACCCAACGGAACAGGTAAAACGTCCCTGCTCAAGGTGCTGCTCGGCCAACTGCCCCTCACCGCCGGCACCGTGACGATCTGCGGTCAGCCCGTCGAAAAAGGTAGTCGGCGAATCGGTTACGTACCCCAGCACCGGGCACTCGAAGCCGGGTTGTCCCTACGCGGATGTGACCTCGTCGGTCTCGGCTTCGACGGTCACCGCTGGGGACTCACGACGCTGCGCGACCGGTCGGCCAAGCGTGCAGCCGTGGCCAAGGCGCTCGACCAGGTCAACGGTGCGACGCTCGCGAGTGTCCCCGTTGGCGTGATGTCCGGCGGCGAGCTCCAGCGCGTGCGGATCGCGCAGTCATTGACCACCGATCCGGTGCTGCTGTTGTGCGACGAACCCCTGCTCAACCTCGACCCCGCCAACGCGCGGCTGGTGTCCACTCTCATCGACGCACGCCGCCGCGAGGCGAACACCGCCGTCCTGTTCGTCACCCATGAGGTCAATCCCGTGCTGCCGTATGTGGATCGGGTGCTGTATCTGGTCGACGGACGATTCCGGGTCGGCGCCGTCGAAGAGGTGATGACCTCGGCGACCCTGTCCGAGTTGTATCGCGCCGACATCCAGGTGGTGAAGATCGGCGACCGCTACATCGTGGTCGGCGAGCACGACCACTCGGCGCATGCGAGCGGACACGACCATGACTGAACGGCTCACCGACCTACTGGCCCACCTGTTCTCGTTCGACATCACCCTCGACCTGTTGCGCCGCGACTTCGTCCAGCAGGCGCTGCTCGCCGCGGCACTGCTGGCACTGGTGTCCGGGTTGATCGGCCCGTTCATCGTGATGCGTCAGATGTCGTTCGCGGTGCATGGATCCAGTGAGTTGTCCCTCACCGGCGCCTCTTTCGCACTATTGGCCGGTTTCAGCGTCGGCGTCGGGGCACTCGTCGGCTGCGCACTGGCCGCGGTGTTGTTCGGCATCCTCGGTCAGCGTGCCCGCGAACGCGATTCGGCGATAGGCGTCGTGCTGGCGTTCGGCCTCGGTCTCGCGGTGCTGTTCATCCATCTCTACCCTGGGCGCACCGGAACAAGTTTCGCGCTGCTGACGGGACAGATCGTCGGCGTCGGATACTCGGGCCTGACGCTGCTGGCGGTGGTTTCGGTGATCGTCGTCGCGGTTCTCGCGGTCTCCTACCGCCCGCTGCTGTTCGCCACCGTCGATCCCGACGTGGCGGCGGGACGCGGAGTCCCGGTCCGGGCGCTGGGCATTGTGTTCGCCGCGCTCGTCGGGGTCACCGCCGCTCAGGGTGTACAGATCGTCGGGGCGCTGCTCGTGATGTCGCTGCTGATCACGCCCGCGGCGGCCGCGGTCCGCGTCTTCGTCTCACCTGCTGCGGCCATCATGGCGTCGGTGATCTTCGCCGAGGTGTCCGCCGTCGGCGGCATTCTGCTGTCGCTGGCGCCGGGGGTACCGGTGTCGGTGTTCGTCACCACGATCTCGTTCGCGATCTTCCTGGTGTGCTGGCTGATCGGCCGCGGTAGGGTTTCCCGCAGTTAACCCGTCTCCACCGGACGGGTTGCATCGGTGGACCATTCCGACCACGACCCCGGATACAACGCAGCGTCGACACCCGCCGCGGCGAGCGCCGCGACGACGACCGACGCGGTGACCCCCGATCCGCAGTAAGCACCCACGTCCCCGGTCAGCTCCGGCACCTCGGAAACGAACCGCCCGTCGGTGTCCAGCAGGCTGGTGCTCGGCACGTTGCGGGCCCCGGGAATGTGGCCTGCGATCGGGTCGATGGGTTCGACGTCGCCGCGGAAACGTTCGGGCGCACGCGCATCCAGCAGCGTCAGGTCCGAGTCCGTCACCTGTTCGGCGGTGAGCGTCGGAAGTGCACCGGCATAAAGGTCAAAGTGGGTGACCTTTATGTCGCCGGGTTCCGGTGTCAGGAAGCCAGTTTCGATCCGACCCCGCCACGCCGTGAGTCCGCCGTCGAGGATTCGGACATCGGGAATGCCGGCCGCGGTGAGCACCCACCAGGCGCGGGCCGAACCCGCCCGGTTCCAGTCGTCGTACACGACGACGGGCGTACCCTCTCGCACTCCCCATCGCCGGGCCGCCTTTTCGAGGTCGCGGCCCGACGGCAGCGGGTGGCGTCCGCGGCCGGTGACGGCGTGGTCGGACAGCTCGTCCTCGAGTGAGACATACACCGCACCAGGCAGGTGCCCTCGCTCATACGCCGCGCGGCCGTCGGGCTCCGCAAGCTGCCAGCGCACATCGAGGATCGTCGGCCGCTCGCCGTCGTCGAGCCGTTGTTCCAGTTCGCCAGCACTCATCAACACCTGCTCACGAGTCACCATTCGATGGTGCCACCTACGCTCGTGGGCGTGACCGAACACGCGTTCAGCCCCGCGGAGCGCCGCGCGATCTATCGGGTGATCGCCGAACGCCGCGATATGCGCCGCTTCGTCCCCGGTTCCGAGGTGTCCGAGGAAGTGCTGGTTCAGCTGCTGCGTGCTGCTCATGCGGCGCCCAGCGTCGGGCTGATGCAGCCGTGGCGTTTCATTCGGATCACCGATGCAGGACTTCGCCGCGACATCCACGCCATCGTCGACGAGGAGCGACTGCGCACCGCCGAGGCGCTGGGCTCGCGCAGCGACGAGTTCCTGGCACTGAAGGTCGAGGGCATCCTGGAATGCGCCGAGCTGTTCGTCGTCGCGCTGGGCGACGGTAGACAGGCCCACATCTTCGGAAGGCGCACGTTGCCGCAGATGGATCTCGCGTCGGTGTCGTGCGCCATTCAGAATCTGTGGCTGGCCGCTCGAGCCGAGGGCCTCGGCATGGGGTGGGTGTCCATCTTCGATCCGCGCCGGCTCGCGCAGCTTCTCGACATCCCCGACGACGCCGAACCCGTCGCGATCCTGTGCCTTGGTCCGGTCCCCGACTTCCCTGACCGGCCCGCGCTCGAAATCGACAAGTGGACCGTCGGGCGGCCGCTGAGCGAGTTCGTCGCCGAGAACAGGTGGGCCGCGCCGGCCCCGATCGTAGGCTGGTCGACGTGAGTGTCGACCTCAATGCCGACCTGGGCGAGAGCTTCGGAGTGTGGAAACTGGGCGACGACGACGCCATGCTCGACGTCGTCACCAGTGCCAATGTCGCATGCGGCTTTCACGCCGGCGACGCCACGTTGTTGCTTCGCACGTGCCGGACCGCCGCCGAACGCGGTGTGCGGATCGGTGCGCAGGTCAGCTATCGCGACCTCGCCGGCTTCGGCCGACGCTTCATCGACGCGGATCCAGAAGAGCTGAAGGCGGACGTGATCTACCAGATCGGGGCGCTGCAGGCCCTTGCCAGGGTCGCCGGCTCGTCCGTGAGCTACGTGAAACCCCATGGCGCGCTGTACAACGCGATCATCACCCATCGCGATCAGGCGCGGGCGGTCGCCGAAGCGGTGCACGCCGTGGACCCGTCGCTGCCCGTCCTCGGTTTGTCCGGTTCGGTGTTCCTGACCCAGGCCGCGGAGCTCGGATTACGCACGGTGCCAGAGGCGTTCGCCGACCGCGCGTATCGGTCCGATGGGCAGTTGGTGTCGCGGCGTCTGCCCAATGCCGTGCTGCATGACGTCGACGAGATCGCGGACCGGGTGTCGTCGATGGTGACGACGGGCCGGGTGGCCGCGGCCGACGGGTCGATGATTCCGATCACCGTCGAATCCGTTTGCGTACATGGTGATTCGCCAGCCGCGGTGCAGATCGCCAACTCGGTACGCCAACGGCTCAAGGCCGACGGGGTCGAACTGAAGGCGTTCACCTAGTTCAGAGGCTGAGCCGACGATAGCGCTGCAGGCGGCGAATCGACTCGGCCGACGCGTTGGAGTCGCTCGGCTTCAGCACGTCGTCAAGGCGCGAACGCACCCGCTCTGTGTCGAGACCCATCCCGAAGGCGACGAGGCTGTTGGCCGTCGCCGTCGCCGGGGCGGTCGCGATGTGAATGGACGGTCCGACCAGGTGCACCACGTAGGCACGAGCCACTGAGCGATAGCGCACGGCGATCGTTCCCTTGACCCGATAGACCCCGGGAGGCGGCTCCTCCAGCAGATCCAGCAGCTTGCCCGGGTCGATACAGCCCGGGCCGGTGACCGTGACCGCGTCGGCGTGGGCATGGTCGTGGTCGATCTCCTCGACGAGGAGCTCGCGGAACGACAGCTGGCCGTGCTGATCCTCGGGCCCCGGCAGGTCGTAGAGCAACGCGGGATCGATTCGGGCACCGACTGTCCCGACGACGGGGGCCAGTGGATTCCGTTCGCGGACTCGCTGCTCGATACGCTCGAGCATCGGTTGCCGGTCAGCCTCTTTCAGCTGATCCAGCTTGTTGACGACGATCAGCGAGGCCGCGGCATACCTCGCCGGTGGACGGGCATCGCGATCGACGACATCGAAGTGTGTCGTGGCGTCGATGACATCGACGATGCCTCCCGGCCGCACGCCGGCGGCGCCGCTGAAGCGGATCAGCTGCGCCACCGCCACGGGGTCGGCCAGGCCGCTGGTCTCGACGATAATCGCGTCGAGCTCCATGCGCGGGTCTGCGAGCTTGGTCAGGGCGTCGTCGAGTCCACCGTTGTCGGGAAGGCAGCACACGCAGCCACCGGTGATCGAGCTCGGCTCGTCGACCTGCCCGGTGACCAGCCCGGCATCGACATTGAGCGCGCCAAAGTCGTTGATGATGACGCCAAGTCGGGCTTGCGGGGCCCGCAGCACGTGGTTGAGTAGGCTGGTCTTCCCCGCGCCGAGGTAACCAGTCAGTGCGATGACTGGGATGGTTCGCACGGGCACGACGCGAAGAATATCGGTACGGCAGAAACGCTTAAGGTTGGCGCTATGCGTCTCAAACTCGGCAGGCCGAGCCTGGCCGATTACGCCGGTTACTTCGACGCACCCGTCGCGTCCGAGGGCGCGACACTGACCGTCACCTGGGCGGGTGTCACCACCCTGCTCGTCGACGACGGGGAATCGGCCCTGATGACCGACGGCTTCTTTTCCCGGCCGAGCCTCGCCGAGGTCGGCTTGCGGTCATTGACGCCATCGATACCCCGCATCGACGGATCGCTGGCCCGCCTGCAGGTGCAGCGACTGGCGGCGATCGTGCCGGTGCACACCCATTTCGATCACGCGATGGACACCGCGGTGGTTGCCGAGCGCACCGGTGCGAAGGTGGTCGGCGGCATGTCGGCAAGACAGGTCGGCCGCGGGCACGGGTTGCCCGACGACCGCCTCGTCGTGGCCACGCCGGGTGAGCCGATGACCCTCGGCTCCTACGACGTCACGCTGATCGAGGGGGCGCACTGCCCGCCGGACCGCTTTCCCGGCGTCATCACCGGGCCGGTCACACCGCCCGTGCGAGCATCGGCATACAAGTGTGGTGAAGCGTGGTCGACGCTGGTGCACCATCGGCTGTCTGACCGGAGGCTGCTGATCGTCGGCAGCGCGGGCTTCATACCCGGCGCGCTCGCCGGTCAGCGAGCCGACGTCGTGTACCTAGGAATCGGGCAATTGGGTGTGCAACCGGAGGCCTACCTCATCGACTACTGGACAGAGGTCGTGCGCGCCGTCGGCGCGCGGCGCGTCGTGCTCATCCACTGGGACGATTTCTTCCGCCCGCTGGACAAGCCGCTGCGCGCGTTACCGTACGCCGCTGACGATCTGGACGTCACGATGCGGGTGCTGACCCGGCTTGCTAGCGAGGACGGTGTCGCGCTTCATCTGCCGACGCTCTGGCAGCGCGCCGACCCGTGGAATTGAGCCTCGCGCTCGTCGCGCTGGCGGTTGTCCTCATTTTCGCCATCGTGCGGCCGCACGGCTGGCCCGAGGCCGTCGTCGCAATCCCGGCCGCGGCGGCACTCGTCGCGACCGGTGTCATATCGCTGCCCGAGGCCGTCGCTGAGGTCAATCGGCTGCTGCCGGTCGTCGGGTTTCTGGCCGCGATCCTGGTGCTGGCGCGATTGTGTGACGACGAGGGTCTGTTCCGCGCAGCCGGGGTCGCGATGGCGCGGTTCAGTGCGGGTAACCCCAAACACCTGCTGTCCATGGTGTTCGTCGTCGCGTCGGCGACGACCGCGATCCTCAGCCTCGATGCGACGGTGGTGCTGCTCACGCCGGTCGTGCTCGCGACGGCGCATGCACTCGCGGTGCCCGCCAGACCGCACGCGTACGCCACCGCTCACCTCTCCAACAGCGCGTCGCTGCTGCTGCCGGTCTCCAACCTCACCAACCTGCTCGCGTTCTCGGCTGCGGGCCTGTCGTTCCTGCACTTCGCTGCCGTCATGACCCTGCCCTGGCTGGCGGCCATCGCCGTCGAGTTCGTGCTCTTGCGTTGGCTTTTCGCCCGTGATCTCTCGATCGAATCGAAGCAGGTCGACCGGTCCGCACGCGCGGATGTGCCGGTTTTCGTGCTGGTTGTCCTGGCGCTGACGCTGGCCGGATTCGCGGTGACCTCGCTGCTCGGACACTCCCCGGCCTGGGCGGCGCTGGCCGGTGCGACTGTCCTCGCCCTACGCGCGCTGGCTCGCCGCGACACCACCGTAAGGCGCATCGCGTCCGCGGTCGACGCGCCGTTCCTGGCGTTCGTGCTGTGCCTCGGAGTCGTCGTCAATGCGGTGATGCTCCACGGCCTCGACTCCGCAATGCGTCACCTGCTCCCGGCCGGGGACACGCTGCCCGCGCTGCTCGGCATCGCCGCGATCGCGGCGGTGTTGTCCAACGTCGTCAACAACCTTCCCGCAGTACTCGTGATGCTCCCCCTGGTCGCCACGTCGGGCCCCGCCGCCGTGCTGGCCGTTCTCATCGGGGTGAACATCGGGCCGAATCTGACGTACGTCGGTTCGTTGGCCAACCTGTTGTGGCGTGGTGTCGTTCGCAGGGAAATGCCCGCCGGGTTCGTGGAGTTCACCCGGATCGGGCTCTGCACCGTTCCGCTCAGTCTGGTCGCATCCGTCGCCGGGCTGTGGTTGGGCGTCAAGATTTTCGGTGTGTAGCCCCGGTTACCTCTGCGCAAACGACAGTGGGACAACGCATGTCGATTGAGCCACCGGCGGCGCTGCGGGGTGCGCGCGGTCGTAGCATCGGCCAGATTGGTGCCATGGTGGCCTTCAGCAGGTACGTGGCCCTCGGAGATTCATTCACCGAAGGCTGTGGCGACCCCAGCTCCGGAAGGCCGAACGGATTGCGCGGCTGGGCCGATCGGGTGGCCGAGGTGCTCGCGCAGAGCAACCCCGAGATGCGCTACGTCAACCTGGCGGTGCGGGGGCGCACCATGGACGAAATCCTCGCCGAACAGCTTCAAACGGCTGTCATGCTCGAGCCGGACATCGTGACGATCCATGCCGGCATGAACGATCTACTGCTGGTGCGCCACGACATCGACGCGATGATGGCGCGCTACGCCGATGCGCTCAAGACCCTGCAGCAAAGCGGCGCGGTGGTACTCACCTTCACCGCGGCCGACCTGGGAACGGTGCCGCTGTTTCGCAGGCTGAGGGGCCGCACGGCGATCTACAACGAGTTGCTGCGGACCACCGTCGACGACCTCGGCGTGCAGCTCGTGGACTTCTGGCGCTTCTCCGAATTTCGCGATCCCCGTCTCTGGGATGGTGACCGCATCCACCTCTCACCCATGGGACACGAACGAATGGCTGCCAAAGTTCTTGACACACTGACTGTTCCACACAATCTAACATCGCGATCGGCAGCGTTGCTCGCCTCCACTCCGCCGGCGCGCAGCTTCTGGGGCGACTTGCGCTGGGCGGCGGCGTTCGCAGCGCCGTGGGTGGGCCGCCGACTGCGACGCGTGACGCCCGGCGCCGGTGTCACGCCGAAATCGACGACGCTGACGCAGGTACTGCAGCCCGTCGGCTAGCTTCGGCGCTGGCGGGCGATCTCCGCAAGCACTACGCCTGCGGCCACCGAGGCGTTCAGCGATTCCGTCGGACCCGCCATCGGGATGGACACCACGGCATCGCAGTTCTCCCGAACCAGCCGGGACAGACCCTTTCCCTCGGAGCCGACGACCACGAGTATCGGACCCGTGCCGTCGAGTTCGTCGACAGTGAGGTCGCCGCCCGCATCGAGGCCGACCACCTGAAGACCCGCTTTGCCCCAATCCGTCAGCGTGCGATTGAGATTCGTGGCCCTGGCAACTGGAAGCCGCGCTGCCGCTCCCGCGCTCGTTCGCCACGCAACCGCGGTCACCGACGCCGAACGCCGCTGCGGGATCAACACACCGTGGCCGCCGAATGCGGACACCGATCGCACGATGGCGCCGAGGTTGCGTGGATCCGAGATGTTGTCCAGCGCAACCAGCAACGCGGGCGACACGTCCGTGGTCGCCGACTTGAGCAGATCGTCAGGATGGGCATAGTCGTACGGCGGCACCTGCAGGGCGATGCCCTGATGGAGACCGTTGGTGCTCATACGGTCGAGGTCGATACGAGGCACTTCGAGAATGGCTATGCCGGAATCGGCTGCCCGAGTCACCGATTCGGTGAGGCGCTCGTCGGTGTCCGCACCGAGCGCGACGTAGAGCGCACTGGCGGGAACACCCGCGCGCAGACACTCCACCACCGGATTGCGCCCGAGCACCAGCTCGACGTCGTCGGTCTTACGCTGCTGCCGGCCGCGTTGCTGCCTGGCCGCCTTTGCGGCTCGTTTCGCCGCCGGATGGTGCGGTCGGTCCTTTGCGGCCGGCGTCGCGCCCTTACCTTCGAGGCCGCGGCGGCGCACACCCCCCGATCCGACGGTCGGACCTTTCTTGGTGCCTGGTTTACGCACGGCGCCACGGCGTTTGGAGTTTCCGGCCATTACTTGGTGTAGCCGTCCAGCAGCGACCACTGTGGCCCGTCGCCGGTATCGGTGACCTCGATCCCGGCCTCCTTGAGGCGATCGCGGATCGCGTCGGCCTCCGCCCAGTCCCGCCGATCCCGGGCATCCGCTCGGCGAGCCACTTCGGCCTGCACGAGCACGTCGACGGCCGCGAGGGCGGCCGACGTCTCGTCCTTGGACTCCCAGCGCTCGTCGAGTGGGTCAGCGCCGAGGATGCCCATCATGGTCCGGATCGACATCGCCTGCGCCAGAGCCGTCTCGTGGTCGCCGGCGTCCAGCGCGCGGTTTCCCTCTGCTCGGGCGGCATGGACCTCGGCCAGCGCGATCGGCACCGCAAGGTCGTCGTCAAGGGCCGCAGCGAATTTCGGTGTCCACGACCCCAGCGCCACAGCGCCGACCCGGTTACGCACGCGGTGCAGGAAGTCCTCGATCCCCGTGTAGGCCTTCGCGGCGTCCTGCAGCGCGGTCTCGCTGAACTCCAGCATCGACCGGTAGTGCGCGCTACCAAGGTAGTAGCGCAGCTCTGCGGCCCGAACCCGTTGCAGCACAGCCGGTATGGCCAGGACATTGCCCAGTGACTTGCTCATCTTCTCGCCGCCCATGGTCACCCAGCCGTTGTGCAGCCAGAACCGGGCGAACGGATCACCGGCCGCCTCGGCCTGCGCGATCTCGTTTTCATGGTGCGGGAACACGAGGTCCATACCGCCTGCGTGGATGTCGAACTCGGCGCCCAGGTAGGCCTCGCACATGGCCACGCATTCGGTGTGCCAGCCCGGACGACCGCGCCCCCACGGCGTCGGCCACGACGGCTCGCCGGGCTTCGCACCCTTCCACAGCGTGAAGTCGCGCTCGTCGCGCTTACCGGTGGCGACGCCCTCGCCCTGATGCACGTCGTCGATCCGGTGGCCGGAGAGCTTTCCGTAGTCGGACAGGCTCAGCACGTTGAAGTAGACGTCACCACCACCGGTATAGGCGTGCCCGCGCTCGATCAGCCGCTCGATGAGCTCGATGATCTGGGTGATGTGGCCGGTGGCGCGCGGTTCAGCAGACGGCGGAAGCACGCCCAGCGCGTCGTAGGCGGCCGAGAACGCCCGCTCGTAGGTGGCGGCCCACTCCCACCACGGCCGGCCCGCATCTGCGGCCTTGTTGAGGATCTTGTCGTCGATGTCGGTGACATTGCGGATGAAAGCGACGTCGTAGTCCTTGGCGATCAGCCAGCGTCGAAGCACGTCGAACGCCACTCCACTGCGGACGTGCCCGATGTGGGGCAGACCCTGAACGGTGGCACCGCAGAGATAGATCGATACGTGACCGGGACGCACCGGCACGAAGTCGCGGACGGCGCCCGTCATCGTGTCGTATAGCCGCAGGTCGGTCACGACGGGCCAGCTTACCGGGCTTATTCGGGCGGAATCACCAGTGCCGTCGCGATCGCGGCCAAACCTTCACCCCTACCGGTCAGTCCGAGGCCGTCGGTCGTCGTCGCCGAAACCGATACCGGTGCGCCGACGAGTTCGGACAGCAACGTCTGCGCCTCCGCACGGCGAGGACCGACCTTCGGCCGATTGCCGATCACTTGTACGGCGGCATTGCCGACCCGGAACCCCTCGGCCGCCAGCAGGCCACGCACGTGCCGCAGCATGTCCGCTCCGCTCACGTCGCGCCATTCGGGGCGTCCGGTGCCGAAGACCTCGCCGAGATCTCCGAGCCCGGCGGCGGACAGCAGCGCATCGCACAGCGCGTGAGCGGCGACATCGCCGTCGGAATGTCCTGCGCAGCCGTCAGCGTCGGCGAACGACAGACACAACAACCAACAGGGCCTACCAGCCTCGACCGGATGCACGTCGGTTCCGAGCCCGACTCGGGGCAGGCTCGCCGCCGTCATCAGCGAGTACGCAGCCTTCAGGAGGCGGCAGCAAGCGCCTCGTCGAGAATGGTCGCGGCCTTCTCGTCGTCGGTGTTCTCTGCGAGCGCGAGCTCACCGACGAGGATCTGACGCGCCTTGGCCAGCATCCGCTTCTCGCCGGCGGACAGTCCGCGCTCCTGATCGCGACGCCAAAGATCGCGAACAACCTCGGCCACCTTGTTCACATCGCCAGAGGCCAGCTTCTCTAGATTGGCCTTGTAGCGGCGCGACCAGTTGGTCGGCTCCTCGGTATGCGGGGCACGAAGCACCTGAAACACCTTGTCCAGGCCCTCCTGGCCGACCACATCCCGCACACCGACATACTCAGCGTTGTCGGCGGGGACTCGGACGGTGAGGTCTCCCTGGGAAACCTTCAAGACGAGATATTCCTTCTGTTCGCCTTTGATGGTCCGGGTTTCGATGGCCTCGATCAATGCAGCACCGTGGTGGGGATACACAACGGTGTCTCCGACCTTGAAAATCATCAGATTAGAGCCCCTTTCACAACCCAATGTTAGCACGGAGCCCAGACGGGCGTTGCACAACGGTGCAGGTCAGGGGCACTGCAAGTGAAGACTAGGGGTTGACAGGCCACCAAATACGTGCAACACGCTGCTGCCATCGCCAAATCAGCGGACCGTGCACCGGCCCTCAGCTACCGCCTGCCACGAGCACCTACTACAGTCCATAGTCGAATGCACAGCCCGTCGAGCAGGAGGCACGTGTGGACCGCTTCAAACTGGCCGCCTGTGGACTGGCTGCGGCCTTGGCGCTGAGCGGCTGTGGGGCCGGACAGGTTTCCCAGACCGCCACCCAGGAACCCGCGGTGAACGGCACCAGTGCCAACATCGGGAATATCGCGGTCCGCAACGCCCACCTACGGGCCACGCAGACGACCGATTACATCCAGCCGGGCAGCGATGTCGAACTGCTGTTCGTCGCCTCCAACGACTCTCCGGACGTCAGCGACAAGCTGGTCTCGATCACCTCTGACGTCGGAACGGTGACTCTGACCGGCGACACCACACTGCCTGCGTCCGGGACGCTCGTCGTCGGTGCCCCTGACGGGCAAACCAAGGCGTTGGAAAGCGTCGAGACGTCTGAGGCCGCGGACGCGAAGGTCGCGTTGTCGAAGCCGATCACCAACGGGTTGACCTATAACTTCACCTTCAAGTTCGAAAGCGGCGGTGAGGGCACTGTCGCCGTCCCGATTTCGGCAGGGGGAAGCCCCCGGCGCGACGACGGCGGAAACGCAGGCCACGGGGGCGGCGGCGAAGGCGGTCACTGACCGCACAACTCCGCGACACGGCGCGTCACCACGGACTTTCTGTCGGTCCATGCCGCTACCGTCACCTCGTGGCCAAGGCGCGTTCGCAGTATCGCTGCTCGGAGTGCCACCACGTCACCGCCAAATGGGTCGGCCGCTGCTCTGACTGCGGCACCTGGGGCACGGTTGACGAAGTCGCGGTGCTCTCCGCGGTCAACGGCTCAGCGATTCGGCGTGCGGTCGCGCCGACCTCGCCTGCGGTCCCGATCAGCTCGATCGATCCCGGCCGCACCCGCCACATCCACACCGGCATCACCGAACTCGATCGCGTGCTCGGCGGCGGGGTGGTCCCCGGTTCGGTGACGCTGCTCGCCGGTGACCCGGGAGTCGGCAAGTCGACCCTGCTGCTCGAGGTCGCGCACCGCTGGGCGGCGTCGGGCAAGCGCTCGCTGTATCTCTCCGGTGAGGAATCGGCGGGCCAGATCCGGATGCGGGCCGAACGCACCGGCTGCACACACGACGAGCTCTACCTGGCCGCCGAATCGGATCTGCAGATAGTGCTCGGCCATATCGACGAGGTGCGGCCCGGCCTCGTCGTCGTCGACTCGGTCCAGACCATGTCCACCACCGAGGCCGAGGGCGTCACCGGCGGCGTCACTCAGGTGCGCGCGGTCACCACGGCACTGACGATGGCCGCCAAGACCTCTGGGGTCGCGATGATCCTCGTCGGACACGTCACCAAGGACGGCGCGATCGCGGGCCCGCGCTCGCTGGAGCACCTGGTCGATGTCGTCCTGCACTTCGAGGGCGACCGCCAGTCGTCGCTCCGCATGGTTCGCGGCGTCAAGAATCGTTTCGGCGCCGCCGACGAGGTCGGTTGTTTTTTGTTGCACGACAACGGAATCGAGTGTGTGTCCGATCCTTCCGGCTTGTTTCGCGATCAGCGTCCCAAACCGGTGTCGGGAACGGCCGTCACGGTTGCGCTCGACGGCAAGCGGCCGCTCATCGGCGAGGTCCAGGCACTCATCGGTTCGCCCGCCAGCGGGTCGCCGCGGCGGGCGGTCAGCGGTATCGACTCCTCGCGCGCCGCCATGATCACCGCGGTGCTGGAGAAGCGGGCGACGTTGCCGGTCGGCGCCAACGACATCTACCTGTCCACCGTCGGCGGTATGCGGCTGACCGATCCGTCCGCGGATCTCGCGGTGGCGCTTGCGATCGCATCGTCGTGCATGGACCTGCCGATGCCCGCAGCTGCGGTGGCTATCGGCGAGGTGGGTCTGGCAGGCGATCTGCGCCGCGTCACGGGTATGGATCGACGTCTGGCCGAGGCCGCCCGGCTCGGTTTCACCTCGGCCGTCGTGCCACCGGGGGTGAGCGCCGTGCCTGCTGGGCTGCGTGCGATTCCGGCGGACGACATCGGCTCGGCGTTGCGGGTGCTGCGGGAAATCGCGCAGAATAACGGCCGATCCTAGGAGGACAGCGATGGCCGTTAAGGCGGGGGGCAGGTCGAGCCGCACCGTAGTGCAGCTGGCCCGGCCGACACTGCGGGAGACGATCGCCCGACTTGCTCCCGGGACAGCGCTGCGCGACGGGCTGGAGCGAATCCTGCGCGGCCGCACCGGCGCCCTGATCCTCGTCGGCTACGACGACAGTGTCGAGGCGATCTGCGACGGCGGCTTCTCGCTCGACGTCCGTTACGCACCGACGCGCCTGCGCGAGCTGTCGAAGATGGACGGCGCTGTCGTCCTTTCCAGCGACGGCAGCCGCATCCTCCGTGCCAACGTCCAGCTGGTGCCCGACCCGTCGATACCCACCGAGGAATCGGGCACCCGGCACCGGTCCGCCGAACGTACGGCGATCCAGACCGGCTACCCGGTGATCTCGGTGAGTCACTCGATGAGCATCGTGACCGTCTACGTGGCCGGCGAGCGTCACGTGATCCCCGACTCGGCAACCATCCTCTCGCGAGCCAACCAGACCATCGACACGCTGGAGCGTTACAAGACCCGTCTCGACGAGGTCAGCAGGCAGCTGTCGACGGCCGAGATCGAGGACTTCGTCACGCTGCGCGATGTGATGACACTGGTGCAGCGGCTGGAAATGGTCAGGCGTATCAGCCTCGAAATCGATTCCGATGTGGTCGAACTCGGAACCGACGGGCGCCAGTTGCGGTTGCAGCTGGAGGAATTGGTCGGCGACAACGACACCGCGCGGGAGCTGATCGTGCGCGACTATCACGCCAACCCGGACCCGCCGACCGCAGCGCAGGTGAGCGCAACGCTTGAGGAACTGGACCAGCTCTCCGACAACGAGCTACTCGACTTCACCGTGCTGGCAAGGGTTTACGGCTACCCATCGACGGCCGAGGCGCAAGACTCCGCGATGAGTTCGCGCGGCTACCGCGCCATGGCGGGCATTCCACGGTTGCAGTTCGCTCACGTGGACCTGTTGGTGCGCTCGTTCGGGTCGCTGCAGGGCCTGTTGGCAGCCAGTGCCAGCGATCTGCAGAACGTCGAGGGCATCGGATCGATGTGGGCGCGCCACATCCGAGAAGGCCTGTCGCAGTTGGCGGAATCGACGATCGCCGACCGGCTGGCTTAGCCGACCGCAGCGGGCGGCGGCGCGCCCTCAGCGGGTGGTGGGGCCGGGGCGGGCTGGGCGAGCATGAACGGAACGGTCGCCGAGCGCAGGTTGCCCAACTGGACCACCAGGTTGTACGTCCCCGGCCCGATCGGCTGCCGCGGCAGCGGACAACTCGGCGCCGAGCTCATGCCGGTCCAGGTCACCTCCGTCGTCACCTGCTCGCCGGGCTGGAACGTCTTCACCAGCGTCTCATTCGACGGCGCGCAGTCCAGGTTCGACCACAGCCGCGCGTTGTCCAGCCCGTAGACGTACGCGGCCAGGACCGCCGCGCCCACATCGCGCTTGCACGCGACAAGACCGATGTTCGTGACGACCATGGTGAACTTCGGCTGATCGCCGACGACGTACTGCGGCTGGTTCGTGATGCCCTTGACGGCCAGTGTCGAATCCGGGCAGTCGTCGCCCTCGTTGAGAACGGGCGGCGGCGTGACGGCGGCCGTCGGTGTCGCGGTGGGCGGCGGCGCGTTCTGCGGCGGCGGCTGTATCGGCGTCTTGACTTCGGGGTTCTCACCCGGCAGCGGCGTCGGAGGAGCCGCAGCAGGCGCGGCCGACTGTTCGGCGCTGGTGTTCTCGGTGCCGCCGGAGCCCGACGTCATCTGCACGACGACGACAACGAGCGTTGCGATCACGCCGATCACTACCGCCGCGACTCCGAGCGCCAGCGCTCTACGGCGCCAGTAAATCTGCGTGGGTAGTGGGCCCTGCGGTTCTAGATCCAACACAAATCAAACGGTAAGGCCAGGTCATGCCCAATTGTCCGAGGTCGTCCGGCGTGTCGCCCGTCAGCTTTCGCCGATGTCTCCGAGATGATCCCGCAAAACCGCCCGTCCGTCGGACAGCTGGTAGGTGAGGCCGACGATCGCGAGGTCTCCCGAGGCCACCCGTTCGGCGATGGCCGTCGAACGCGCCATCAACTGCGCCCCGGTCTCGGTCACGTGCCTGGCCTCGAATTCGTCGACCCTGCTCAAGCCCTCACGGCGGCCGGCCAGGATCGACGGCATCACCCGCTCGACGATGTCACGCACGTAGCCGCCGGGCACCACGCCCTCGTCGAGCGCCGCCAGGGATGCCTTCACCGCGCCGCAGCTGTCGTGACCGAGGACGACGATCAGCGGCACGTTGAGCACGGTTACCGCGAACTCGATGGAGCCGAGCACCGCCGAATCGATGACATGACCGGCGGTGCGGACCACGAACATGTCGCCGAGTCCCTGGTCGAAGATTATTTCGGCGGCAACCCGGCTGTCACCACAGCCGAACACCGCAGCGATCGGCTTCTGCGCCGCGGTCAGGCTGGCGCGATGCTCGATGCCCTGGCTCGGGTGCTCGGGCCGGCCCGCGACGAATCGCTCGTTACCCTCTTTGAGTGCTTTCCATGCGGTCATTGGGCTGGTGTTGGGCATGACCGACATTGTGCCTCAGCTGCTCGATTGGTATCGGAGGGAGCAGCGCGACCTGGCCTGGCGGCGCCCAGGCGTGTCTCCGTGGCAGATCCTGGTCAGCGAATTCATGCTGCAGCAGACACCTGTCGCGCGCGTCGAGCCGATCTGGCTGGCGTGGATCGAACGCTGGCCGTCCCCATCGGCGACCGCGGCCGCCGGGGCCGCCGATGTGCTGCGTGCGTGGGGGAAACTCGGCTATCCGCGCCGGGCCAAACGGTTGCACGAGTGCGCGACGGTGATCGCCACCGAACACGGCGACGCGGTGCCCTCCGACGTCGAGACGCTGTTGACGCTTCCCGGGGTCGGCGCCTACACCGCCCGCGCCGTCGCCTGCTTCGCCTACCGCCAGCGGGTGCCCGTCGTCGACACCAACGTCCGCAGGGTCGTGGCCAGGGTCGTGCACGGCCGCGCGGACTCCCCTGCGTCGGTTCGCGACCTCGACGACGTCGCCGCCCTGTTGCCCGATGGCCCCGACGCACCGGTGTTCTCGGTTGCCCTGATGGAACTCGGAGCGACGGTGTGCACAGCACGTACGCCGCGGTGCGGGCTCTGCCCGTTGAGCGACTGCGCATGGCGGTCCAACGGGTTTCCAGCGGCCACCGAAACCGTCCGGCGCGTCCAGCGGTATGCCGGAACCGACCGCCAGGTGCGCGGTCGACTGATGGATGTGTTGCGCGGCAACAACTCTCCGGTGTCACGAGCCCAGCTCGACGTGGCGTGGCTCACCGACACCGCGCAACGGGATCGTGCGCTGGACTCGCTGCTGGTCGACGGTCTCGTCGAGCAGACGGCGGACGGACGGTTCGCGCTTGCGGGAGAGGGCGACTAGCTAGCCTTGTCCTGTGGCTGTGACCGGTTCGCGGGCGCCGCGGACTCGCTACGCATCGCGCGGCGACTTGGACATCGCGTATCAGGTACTCGGCGATGGCCCCGTCGACGTGGTCGTCATGCCGGGGCCGTTCATCCCGATCGACTCCATCGACGCCGAACCCTCGATGTACCGATTTCATCGCCGGGTGTCGTCGTTCTGCAGGCTGATCAGGTTCGACCATCGCGGGATGGGGATGTCGTCTCGGATCGGGGCCGACAAGATCACGCCCGCCTGTTGGGCCGAGGACGTCGTCGCAGTGATGGACGCGGTCGGATCGGAGCACGCGACGATCTTCGCGACGGGATTCTCCGCGATGAGCGCGCTCTTCCTGGCCGGTGACCGGCCGGAGCGCGTGTCCAAGCTGGTGATCGTCAACGGCGCCGCGAGAGCGCTGTGGGCACCGGATTACGAGGTCGGGTCGCGAGCGACTGAGCCGAGTCCCTTCACGACGGTCGCGATCGAACCCGACGCCGTCGAGCGGGGTTTCGATGTCCTCGCCCACCTGGCCCCGTCGGTCGCCGACGACATCGCCTTCCGCACCTGGTGGGACGCGGCGGGCAATCGCGCGGCATCGCCGAGCATGGCCCGCAGATCCAGTCAGGCGCTCGCGGAGGCCGACGTGCGCGACAAGCTGCCGCACATCACGGCGCCGACGCTGGTGCTGCATCGCAGGGAAACCACGTTCGTCCCGGTCGGTCACGGACGGTATCTCGCTGAACACATCGACGGTGCCCGCTACGTCGAACTGCCTGGCGCGGACTCGCTCTACTGGGTCGGCGACAGCGCACCGATCATCGACGAGATCGAAGAGTTCATCACGGGAATCCGCGGAGGCGCCGAGTTCGAACGAGTGCTCACCACAATCGTTTTCACCGACATCGTCGGTTCGACCAAGCGCGCGGCCGCGCTCGGTGACGACCGGTGGCATGCCCTGCTCGACAACCACGACACTCTGATCCGTCGCGAACTCGAGCGGTTCCGCGGCATCGAGGTGAACACCGTCGGCGACGGATTCGTCGCGATGTTCCCCAGTCCCAGTGCGGCCATTCAATGCGCGGCCAAGATCGTCGATGCCGTCGGGGTGCTCGGCATCGAGGTCCGTGTGGGAGTCCACGCGGGTGAGGTCGAGGTGCGCGGCGACGACATCGCGGGAATGGCCGTGCACATCGGCGCGCGGGTGTCGGCGCTGGCGGGGCCCAGCGAGGTGCTGGTGTCGTCGACGGTCCGTGAGATCGTCACCGGTTCGCGACAGGCATTCGACGACCGTGGCGAGCACGACCTCAAAGGAGTGCCGGGACGCTGGCGGGTGTACGCCCTTGTGCGCGAGGGGGATTAGGCGTCAAGCGGTGGCGGCGGCCTCGTCATCGGAGCCCGTGCAGCAGAACCTGCGACGGTAGTCCGACGGAGTCACTCCGATGATCCGGCGGAAGTGGTGCCGCAGCAGCGTGGCCGTGCCGAAGCCGGAACGCTCGGCGATGCGGTCGACGTCCAGGTCGGTCTCCTCTAGCAGCGTGCGCGCGTAGAGCACACGCTGATCGGTGACCCACTGCATCGGTGTGCGGCCGGTCTCCTCGACGAACCTGCGCGCGAACGTGCGACCCGACATGTGCGCCCGGTCAGCCAGACTGGCCACAGTGTGCGGCTGGTCGAGGTTGGCCAGGATCCAGTCCAGGTGCGGCGCAAAGCGTTCCGAGCAGCGCACCGGAATCGGTTGATCGATGTACTGCCGTTGGCCGCCGTCGCGCTGCGGCGGGACCACCATCCGGCGCGCGATCTTGTTGGTGACTTCGCTGCCGAGTTCGCGACGCACCAGGTGCAGGCACGCGTCGATACCCGCCGCCGTGCCCGCGCTGGTGATCAGATTTCCGTCGTCGACGAACAGCACGTTGCGGTCGACCTTCGCAGTCGGATACTGGCGGGCGAGATCGTCGGCGTGCATCCAGTGCGTGGTGCACGGCCTGTTGTCGAGTAGCCCGGCGGCACCCGCGACGAATGCTCCCGAGCACACCGTCAGGATGATCGAACCGGAATCTGCGGCCGCCTTGATGGCCTCGAGCGCTTCGGGCAGATAATCCGATCCACCGATCGCGGGGATCGCCACGAGGTCGGCGCCCACCAGGTCGTCAAGGCCGTGATCGGGGATGATCGTAGCCCCGACAGAGGTCCGCAGCGGCTTACCCGCCTCGGGCCCGCACACCTTGAAGTCGAAGTTCGGTACGCCGTCCGCGGAGCGATCGATACCGAAGACCTCGCAGATCACGCCGAACTCGAAAATCGCCAGCTCGTCCAGCACCAGCGCCGATACGCTCTTGATGGTCATGGCAGCATTTTATCCCAAGGTGTCCTTCCTGCCACTGTTGGCGGGATATCTATCCGCGCAGCATTACTGCCATGACCTCTGCACTGACCTTCCTGATCCTGATCTCCCCCATCGTGGTGGCAGCGGCGCTCAGCTGGGCCGCCCACCGCACCGGCTCCCTACGGCTGCGACTCGACCAGTTCCGGATGGCCGGACCGATGACGGGCCGCTATTTCGGTCCTGATCTGGCTGACGACCGCGACGCTTTCCGCGTCGGCCATGACGTCGATGCCGTCCGCACGCGCTTCGAAAAGCAGCCGTTCTGGCCGTCCTCAGGCTCGTTGAGCGAGGGACGTTAGAAACGACTCGACGGCCTCCTGATAGATCTGCGGCGCGTCATCGTGGATCAGGTGGCCGGCTCCCGGGACGTGGATGTACGTCGTCTGGAAGCCGGTTTCGGCCATCGTGAGCATCTGCCCTGCCGGCGTGACGGAGTTGCCCGCCTCGATGAGCAGCGAGGGCACCCGCACCTGCGACCACTGTTGCCAGTAGTCGCGGGTGCCCCATTCGGCGGCGATCTCGATCCACCTCGTGGGGCGCCCGTGCAGCCGCCAGCCGGTGTCGGTGCGGTCGAACGCCTCGACGAAGTATTGCCCGGCTATCGGTCCGAACTCTTCGTAAACCTGTTCAGCCCTGCCGAACTCGATCGGCAGCGCATGCAACCACGGTTCCCACGGACCTGTGGTGCGGCCACGAAAGTCGGGCGCCATGTCCTCGACGACGAGCCCACGGACCAGGTCGGGTCGGCTTGCCGCCAGGCACCACGAGTGCAGCGCACCCATCGAGTGGCCGACCATGACCGCAGGCGCGCCCACCGACTCGACGGCCTCAGCGAGATCGGCGACGAACCGCTCGGTACTGATGGGATACGGGTCCTCGACATCACGTCCGCGGTGCCACGGCGCGTCGTACGTGTACACCGTCCCGAACCGGGCGAGCCACGGCAGTTGACGTGACCACGTGCTGCCCCGCCCCATCAGGCCGTGCACGAGGACCAGCGGCTGGCCGGTTCCTCCTCGGGGCGTAAGCAGGTCGGAGGCCATGGGAGCGCACGGTAACCTGAACGGCATGTCCTCCCCAAACACGGTGGTGAAGATCAACGCAATCGAGGTGCCGCCCGACGCCGGCCCGGAGTTGGAGAAGCGCTTCGCGCATCGCGCGCACGCCGTCGACAACCAGCCCGGCTTTTTGGGCTTTCAGCTGCTTCGCCCGATCAAGGGTGAGAACCGCTACTTCGTCGTGACGCAGTGGGAGTCCGAAGAGGCATTCCAGGCGTGGGCGACGGGCCCCGCGATCGAGGCGCACAAGGGACAGGCCGCCAATCCCGTGGCCACCGGTGCATCGCTGCTGGAGTTCGAGGTAGTCCTGGACGTTGCTGGCAGCAAGTAACCGATGGCGTAGCGCGCGTCGCGCTGCAAGCGTGCCGGTCGCCGTCGCGGTGGTCGTCGCGCTGGCGTCCGGCTGTACCAACACCACGGCGCCGGCACCCGCGGCGAACGCGTCCTACGGCGTGCCGATCGAAGTCAACACCCCGCAGGGTCTACGAGCCAAGCAGACCATCGACATGCTCAACTCCGAGTGGCCCATCGGAACCGTCGGGGTGCGGACGCTGGCGGCCCCCGACCAGGTCAACGGCGTCACGTCCGCGATGGGCAACCTGTGGCTGGACCGTCCGATCACCGTCGAGGGCATCGACATCGGAGCAGGGCAGGCGACATTGCACGTACTGACGTCCTACGGTGTGGCGCAGGATATTTCGTTGCGGACCAACGACGAGGGCCTCGTCGATCGTTTCGAGGTGTCGCTGAAAGAACCCGAGATCAAGACGTGGGGAGACATCGACACCGAACTGTCGAAGACCGGCGCGCGGTACTCCTATCAGGTCTCCAAGGTCGACGACGGCAAGTGCTCGAAGGTGGCGGGCGCGAACACCGATCTGTCGCTGCCGCTGGCGTCGATCTTCAAACTCTATGTGCTGCTTGCCGTTGCCGACGCCGTCACGGCCGGCACCCTGGAATGGGGCGATTCGCTCACGGTCACCGAAGAGGCCAAGGCCGTCGGATCCGCCAGCTTGAGCGATCTTCCGCCCGGCGCGCAGGTGTCGGTGCGCGAGGCCGCGCAGGAGATGATCTCGGCGAGCGACAACATGGCGACCGACCTGCTGATCGCCCGCCTGGGTCCCGGCGCCGTCGAACGCGCCCTGGTGGCCGCGGGCCATCACGATCCGGCGAGCATGACGCCGTTCCCGACCATGCACGAGCTGTTCTCGATCGGCTGGGGCACGCCGGATCTTCGTGAGCAGTGGAAGCAGGCGACTCCGCAGGGTCGCGCCCTGCTTCTGGAGCAGACGAATTCCCGTCCGTTTCACCCGGATCCAGTGCGTACCGGTACGCCGGCATCCGCGTTCGGCGCGGAGTGGTACGGCAGCGCCGCCGACATCTGCCGAGTGCACGCCGCGCTGCAGACCGCCGCCATCGGCGAAGCCGCTCCGGTGAAAGACATCCTCTCGGCCGTTCCCGGTATCTCGCTGGACGAGACGCGGTGGCCCTACATCGGCGCCAAGGGCGGAAACCTGCCGGGGGACCTGACCTTCAGCTGGTACGCCGTCGACCGCACAGGTCAGCCGTGGGTGGTCAGCTTCCAGATGAACTGGCCGCGCTTTCGAAGTCAGACAGCCGCCGGCTGGCTGTTGTCGATTGCGGACAAGACGTTCGGACTGATTCCGAACGGCTGAGGCGCCGACGCAATGTCGTGCTGACAGCGCCGCCGCGCCTATATATGGGCGGCCACGCTCTCAGACCGACAGTGTGATCCGACGGCGACACTAGTTGTTCGAGCGAAGGCTCCAGGCGTGCCCGCGAAAATGCAGGACGGTACGGCTCGCCGGCGCAATATCAATGCGCCAGAACGACTTCGGAGGCGCATCAAGAGCAATGACGATGGCGGCACGGATCACGGCGGGGTGGGTGACGGCCACCAGCCGGGCCCGGTCGCCGGTCAGCGAGTCCATCCAACCCGTCACTCGATCGATCAGATCGACGATGGACTCGCCGCCGTGTGGTGCGCGCGTCGGGTCCGTCAGCCAGATCGCCAAGTCCGCGGGGTCGACGTGGGCGAGGAAATCTCCGCGCCAGCGGCCGCAATCCAGATCTGCCAGGCGGGTGTCGTCGATCGCCTGCAGCCCAAGCAGTTCCGCGGTCTGCCTGCACCGCTTCTCGGGTCCACATTTGGTCCGCTCGGTCACGCCGAGTTCGATCGAGGCGTCGACCTGACGGTGGCCGACAGCGTTCAGCGGCTCGTCGGTGGGGAATCGTCCGGCTGCCATCGCATCGGTCATCGCGTGCGATACGAGGGTCAGCCGGACGACCTCACTCATGACTCACGCCGAAATGTGCTCCTGCCGTTTACCATCGCCCAGCAGCTTGGCTGCCATCGCTCCGAAGGCCAATCCGATCGTCGCATAGATGACGACCTGGTTGCCGAGCGCGAACAACCTGAAGTCGTAGAGGACATCGGCAGGGAAGCCCTCGTAAACGATCGTGCCCGCATCATCGAGCAGCGGTCCGGGTGTCTCGCCGATGGTCGGAAGCGCAAGCATCACAATCGCCGACGCCACGACGTACGCACCCGTGGCTGCGAGCGTCGCATTCCACACACCGAGCTTGCCGGCCAATCGCCTGCCCAGATACACCGCACCCACGAAGAGCGCCGCAGACAGCACCACCATCAGCAGATACAACAGTGTGCGCTGACGAATCGTCTCGTCGAGGCTGAGCGCGGGCGGACTGGGCGGATACTTCAGCGCCGGAACGATGAAGAGGCTCACCAGCATGCCGCCCGCCACGTACAGCGACAGCAGTCGTGCCGAGACGTTGCCGATCCGGCCATACGCGACCGCGAACACCACCGAGAACAGCGCGCCGATCGCGATGCTGAACAGCAGTACGCCCAGCCCCATCCCGATGTTCATCTGGACTGCCCTGGTGAACCCCTCGAAGCCGCCGCCAGCACCGTGATCGTGACCGGCAGCGGCTCCGGACAAAGCTTCGTGCGCGGCACCGATGCCGTCTTCATAGCCGATCGCCTTGTCGATCACCGGCTCGAGGAAGATCCGGGAGAAGATGAACGAAAGTACGCCCGCAAGGGCGCCTGCCAACAGGCCGCGCCAAATGATCTGTTTTTCCATCAGTGGCAGGGGAAGCCGAGCAGATGCCGGGCGTCGTGCACGAACTCGTGAACCATGGTGTTGCTACCGAACACCGACGTGGCGCCCTGGTCCATGCCGATGAAG
This sequence comes from Mycolicibacterium rhodesiae NBB3, assembly GCF_000230895.2. The sequence continues at coordinate 2,239,249 of NC_016604.1, read as the reverse complement.
TAGATGACCAGCAACGCGAAGAATGCGGTGAGTGTCAGCCAGACCGCCGCCTTGGCGACGGAGAAGTCGATGGGCGTCGCCCGCGACAATGAGGTCTTGCGGGCCTCGGGAGATGTCATTGTCAGGTCCTTCCAGGGATTTCGCGTCCCAGCTTCAGGTGATGACGACGGACGTCGGGTCTGACTTCACAGTGGCGCGACCGTTCTGGACTATCCCCAGATTCCTTCGCCCGTCGATTACATCAGCATCCTAAGCAAGCGGTCCAGCGTTCGCGCGAGGAGGACATGGAACGGAAACACAAAGACCCCGAAACCGACGGGCTTCGGGGTCTTGTGTCGCTCGAGTTATTCGACGCTCGTTGCTCCTGCGGCACCGGCCTGAGCCAGGTCCGCCGGCTCGTCGATCTTGGCCGGCTTCTTGGTGCCGGTGAAGGTGAAGACCGCGTCCTCGCCCGCACCCTCGCCATCCCAGTTGTCGACGTCGACGGTGACGAGCTGGCCGGGACCGACTTCCTCGAAGAGGATCTTCTCGGAGAGTTGGTCCTCGATCTCGCGCTGGATGGTGCGACGCAGCGGCCGCGCGCCGAGCACGGGGTCGAATCCGCGCTTGGCCAATAGCGACTTGGCCTTGTCGGTGAGCTCCATGGCCATGTCCTTGGCCTTGAGCTGCTTCTCCACCCGGCCGATCATCAGGTCGACCATTTGGATGATCTCGTCGCGAGTCAGCTGGTGGAAGACGATGATGTCGTCGATGCGGTTGAGGAACTCGGGCCGGAAGTGCTTCTTCAGCTCGTCGTTGACCTTCTGCTTCATCCGCTCGTAGTTGTTCTCGCCGCCACCCTGGGTGAAGCCGAGTCCGACCGCCTTCGATATGTCCGAGGTGCCCAGGTTCGACGTGAAGATCAAGACCGTGTTCTTGAAGTCGACCGTGCGACCCTGACCATCGGTCAGGCGGCCGTCTTCGAGAACCTGCAGGAGGCTGTTGTAGATCTCCTGGTGAGCCTTCTCGATCTCGTCGAACAGCACGACGCTGAACGGCTTGCGACGCACCTTCTCGGTGAGCTGACCACCTTCCTCGTAACCGACGTAGCCCGGAGGGGCGCCGAACAGCCGCGAGGCGGTGAAGCGGTCGTGGAACTCGCCCATGTCGATCTGGATGAGTGCGTCGTCGTCGCCGAACAGGAAGTTCGCCAGCGCCTTGGACAGCTCGGTCTTACCGACACCGGACGGGCCGGCGAAGATGAACGAGCCCGACGGCCGCTTGGGATCCTTCAGGCCGGCGCGGGTGCGCCTGATCGCCTTGGAGACCGCCTTGACGGCGTCCTCCTGGCCGATGATCCGCTTGTGCAGCTCCTCCTCCATGCGCAGCAGCCGAGTGGTCTCCTCCTCGGTCAGCTTGAACACGGGGATACCGGTCCAGTTGCCGAGCACCTCGGCGATCTGCTCGTCGTCGACCTCGGCAACGACGTCGAGATCCCCTGAGCGCCACTGCTTCTCACGCTCGGCACGCTGTGCGACGAGTTGCTTCTCCTTGTCGCGCAGGCTGGCCGCCTTCTCGAAGTCCTGCGCATCGATCGCGGATTCCTTCTCCCGACGTGCGTCGGCGATCTTCTCGTCGAATTCGCGCAGGTCCGGCGGAGCGGTCATCCGGCGGATGCGCATCCGCGCGCCGGCCTCGTCGATCAGGTCGATCGCCTTGTCCGGCAGGAACCGGTCGTTGATGTAGCGGTCGGCAAGGGTGGCCGCCGCGACGATCGCGGGATCGGTGATCGAGACGCGGTGGTGCGCCTCGTAGCGATCGCGAAGGCCCTTGAGGATCTCGATGGTGTGCTCGACCGTCGGCTCACCGACCTGCACCGGCTGGAATCGCCGCTCCAGCGCGGCATCCTTCTCGATGTACTTGCGGTACTCGTCGAGCGTGGTCGCACCGATCGTCTGCAGCTCGCCGCGGGCCAGCTTGGGCTTGAGGATCGATGCGGCGTCGATAGCGCCCTCGGCGGCGCCCGCACCCACGAGCGTGTGCAGCTCGTCGATGAACAGGATGATGTCGCCGCGGGTGTTGATCTCCTTGAGCACCTTCTTGAGGCGCTCCTCGAAGTCACCGCGGTAGCGGCTACCGGCCACCAGCGAACCGAGGTCAAGCGTGTAAAGCTGCTTGTCCTTCAGCGTCTCGGGAACCTCGCCGTGCACGATCGCTTGTGCCAGGCCCTCGACGACGGCGGTCTTGCCGACGCCGGGCTCGCCGATCAGCACCGGGTTGTTCTTGGTGCGGCGGCTCAGCACCTGCATGACACGCTCGATTTCCTTCTCACGGCCGATGACCGGGTCGAGCTTGCCCTCCATGGCGGCGGCGGTCAGGTTACGGCCGAACTGATCGAGCACCAGCGACGTCGACGGGTTGCCCGCCTCTCCGCCGCGGCCCCCGGTACCGGCTTCCGCGGTCTCTTTGCCCTGGTAACCGCTCAGCAGCTGGATGACCTGCTGACGCACGCGGGTGAGCTCGGCGCCCAGCTTCACGAGCACCTGGGCGGCCACGCCCTCGCCCTCGCGAATCAGGCCGAGCAGAATGTGCTCGGTGCCGATGTAGTTGTGGCCGAGCTGCAGCGCCTCGCGCAGAGACAACTCCAGCACCTTCTTGGCGCGGGGGGTGAAGGGGATGTGGCCGGAGGGGGCCTGCTGGCCCTGGCCGATGATCTCCTCGACCTGGCTGCGCACACCCTCGAGCGAGATCCCGAGCGACTCCAGCGACTTGGCTGCCACACCCTCGCCCTCGTGGATGAGCCCAAGAAGGATGTGCTCGGTTCCGATGTAGTTGTGGTTGAGCATCCGGGCCTCTTCTTGAGCCAGGACGACGACCCTGCGGGCACGGTCGGTGAATCTCTCGAACATCGGTGGTTACCTGCTCTCCATCAATAGACTCGGCACCTTGCACTCGAAGAAGTGCGCCGCACCTGCTGTCCACTGTAATGGGCGACGGTCCCGGGTGCCCCGCCTCCCGGTGCGCTCTGAGCGGACAGCGCTGTCTATTGAGAACGCTGTGACCGCGCGAATGTTCCGATATTCGCCACCGAGGCGTTCTCGGCCAGCGAACGCATGCGTTTGTCTAGGTCGCAGCGTGGAATGCGTCGATGACATCGGCGGGGATGCGCCCACGGGTGGACACGTTGTGTCCGTTGCGGCGCGCCCAATCTCGAATCGCCGCACTCTGCTCGCGATCGATCGCCGCCCGTCCGCGGCCCGAACCCGCCGACCGGCCGCGGCGGCGACCGCCCACCCGGCGTCCGGCATCGACCCATTGCTTGAGATCGCTGCGCAGCTTTGCGGCATTCTTCGAAGAAAGATCGATCTCGTAGCTCACCCCGTCGAGCCCGAATTCAACTGTCTCATCGGCCGCACCTTCACCGTCGAAATCATCGACCAAGGTAACGGTAACTTTCTTCGCCATTAACCCACTCCGCCCTTCTCGGGAGCACCTTCGATGATTAGAGAAATCCTCGGCCCCCCGCACCAATGTGCCACATTAATACCGGCCATTCAACAAGATGATAAATTCGGCAAGTTCGGCTTAGATCACATGCCTTGACGACGAACAATCGGGAACAAAACCGTCTCGCGAATCGACAGTCCGGTCAAAGCCATCAACAATCTGTCGATACCCATTCCGGTCCCCGTCGACGGCGGCATCGCATACTCCAGGGCGGCCAGGAAGTCCTCGTCGAGGACCATTGCCTCATCGTCGCCGGCAGCGGCGGCGCGGGCCTGCGCTTCAAACCTTTCGCGCTGGACAACGGGATCGATGAGTTCGGAGTAGCCGGTCGCCAGCTCGACTCGGCGGATGTAGAGGTCCCATTTCTCGGTGACGCCCTCGACGCTGCGATGCGCCCGTGTCAGCGGAGTTGTCTCGACCGGGAAATCCCTAACGAAGGTGGGTGCCCATAGAGTGTTTCCGACGGCGTGCTCCCACAGCTCCTCGATTAATTTCCCGTGCCCGTAACCACGGTCGGTTGGAATCTGAACATCGAGTCGGTCGGCGATCGCCCATAAGTGTTCAGCCGGTGTTTCCGGAGTGATCTCTTCGCCGATCGCTTCCGACAGAGATGGATACATTCGTATTGTCTGCCATTCACCGTCGAGATCGTAGACACTGCCATCTGGCAATGGCACCTGCCTGGTGCCGATCGCCTCATCGGCTACCTCCTGAATTATCTCCCTGGTGACGACGGCGGAATCGTCGTATGTGCCGTACGCCTGATAAGTCTCGAGCATCGCGAATTCCGGTGAATGCGTCCAATCGGCGCCTTCGTTGCGGAACACCCGATTCAGCTCGAAGACCCTGTCGAATCCGCCCACGAGGCAACGCTTTAGGAACAGTTCCGGAGCGATCCGCAGGTAGAGGTCGGCATCGAGCGCATTGGAATGGGTGACGAAGGGTCGCGCAGCGGCGCCGCCCGCCAGCGTCTGCAGCATCGGCGTCTCGACCTCGAGAAAGCCGCGCCGTTCGAGCGCGGAACGCACGGCACGAACGACCGCCACGCGCTGACGGGCGATGGCGCGCGCCTCCGGGCGCACGATCAGATCGACGTAGCGCTGGCGCACCCGCGACTCTTCGCTCATCTCTTTGTGGGCGACCGGAAGCGGGCGCAACGCCTTGGAGACGATCTGCCATGAGTCTGCGAGCACAGACAGTTCCCCGCGCCGCGAGCTGATCACCTCGCCGTGGACGAACACGATGTCGCCGAGATCGACGTCGGACTTCCAGGAATCCAACGAAGCCTGGCCGACCCGGTCAAGGCTGATCATCACCTGGAGTTGAGTGCCGTCACCTTCCTGCAACGAGGCGAAGCAGAGCTTTCCGGAGTTACGGGCGAACATGACGCGGCCCGCGACGCCGACGATCAGCCCGGTCTCGGCGTTGGCCTCCAGATCGGGATAGGTCTGGCGGATCTCGGCCAGGGTGTGCGTGCGTGCGACCTCGACCGGATAGGGATCGCGTCCCTCGGTCAGCAGACGTTCCCGTTTGGCCTGGCGGATCCGATACTGCTCGGGGATGTCGGCGTCGGACGGGTCAGGTGCGGTCACGACTGGCCAGCTTAAATCAACTCATGGCCACCCCCATCAACGCAGCTGCCGTCGGTGCCCTCGCGGACGAGCCCCTGGACTGGCGGTTCAAAGGTCTGCCTGCGGCGTGGTCGGGTCGCACACCCGCTGAGGTGTGTGCGGAGTCACCCCACCTGTTCGCCGGAGGCGGCGGTGGCGCGGTCGGCCCGGTGTGCGTCCTGCACGCCGACGCGCTGGCCCACAACCTCGCCACGATGGCGCACTGGTGCGTCGACCGCGGCGTCGAGCTGGCGCCTCACGGCAAGACGCACATGTCACCTCAGCTGCTCGGCAGACAATTCGATGCGGGGGCGTGTGCGGTCACGGCTGCCACCGTGAGCCAGGTCCGGGTGTTTCGCGCGTTCGGGGTCCGCGATGTCCTTCTGGCCAATGAGCTTGTCGACGACGCCGCGCTGCGGTGGCTGGCCGCCGAACTGGACGCTGACCCGGACTTCACGATGGTGTGCTGGGCCGACTCGGTGCGCGGGGTCGAACTGATGACGTCGGCACTGACGGCGGCCGGTGCCGTCCGGCCGGTGGACGTGTGCGTCGAAGTGGGCATGGCGGGTGGACGCACCGGTTGCCGTGGGGGCGAGGAGCTCGACGAGGTGGCCCGTGCGGTCGCGGCATCCCCTCGGCTTCGGCTGGTCGGCGTTGCCGGTTACGAAGCCGCACTCGGTGCAGACCTGAGCCCCGATGCGGTGGCGGTGGTCCGGTCGTATCTTGCCGACGTTCGCGCCGCGGTGCTGCGCCTGACGCCGATCGTCGAAACCGACCGCGTCATTGCGACGGCAGGCGGCAGCACGTACTTCGATGTGGTCGCCGACGCACTCACGGAATGGCCGGCCGACGTGTCCGTCCGAACGATTCTGCGCAGCGGGTGCTACCTGACCCACGACGACGGCCTGTACCACCGGACGTCACCACTACGCGCTGCGCTGCGACCGGCGCTGCGAGTGTGGGCGCAGGTCGTCTCGCGGCCCGAGCCGGACCTCGCGCTGCTGACGATGGGACGTCGTGATGTGTCTTTCGACCAGGATCTGCCTGTCCCCTATGGACTGCCGGCGGCCCGCGTCGTGAAGCTCAACGACCAGCACGCCTATCTGAGACTCGGCTCCGACCACGTCGAGGTCGGAGACTGGGTGGAGTTCGGAATCAGCCATCCGTGCACGGTCTTCGACAAGTGGCCGATGATCCCGGTGCTCGACGAGCAGGGCCTCGTCGTCGACTTGATCCGTACGTTCTTCTAGGGATCAGCGGGCCTGTTTGAGCTTGCCGCGCTGGCTGTCGCGGTTGCGTTCGAAGACGAGCCGCAGGCCGTCCAATGTGAGGTGCTGGTCGTAGTGCTCGACGGTGTGCACATCGGGCAACACCAGGGGCGCGCCGTGCCCGGTGGCCACCACTGTGATGTCGTCGCCGCCGAACCCGTCGACATCCTCGCGGATGCGGTTCACCAATCCGTCCACCAGGCCTGCGAATCCGAACACCGCGCCCGCCTGCATGCATTCGACCGTGTTCTTGCCGAGCACTGACCGCGGCCGGGTCAGCTCCACGCGGCGCAATGCGGCCGAGCGTGCGGCCGCGGCGTCGGAGGAGACCTCGACACCGGGAGCGATTGCCCCGCCCAGGAATTCACCTTTGGCGGACACCACGTCGACGCAGATCGAGGAGCCGAAGTCGACCACGATCGCCGCCGTGCCGTATTTGTGAAAGGCGGCGAGGCAGTTGACGATGCGGTCGGCGCCGACCTCTTTCGGGTTATCGACCAGCAGTGGGATGCCGGTACGGACGCCGGGCTCGATCAGTACGTGCGGCACCGACGGCCAGTACTGTTCGAGCATCAGACGTACTTCGTGAAGGACCGACGGCACGGTGGACAGCCCGACGGCTCCGGTGAGCCGCTCGGCGTCATCGCCGATGAGGCCGTCGATCGTCAGCGCCAGCTCGTCGGCGGTGACTTCGGACTCGGTGCGAATTCGCCAGTGGTGCTTGACCTTTGCGTGGTCGCCCGAACCCGACACCAGTCCGACGACGGTGTGGGTGTTGCGGACGTCGATGGCGAGCAGCACAAGATCACCGCGGCGACATCAGCTCGGCCGCGTCCGACGGCACGTACGCCGGGTCGTGGCCGAGATCGATCTGCTTGTTGTCGGCGTCGACGAACACGACCCGCGGCTGATAACTGCGCGCCTCGGCGTCCTCCATCGAACCGTATGCGATCAGGATGACCAGGTCGCCCGGGTGCACGAGATGCGCTGCTGCGCCGTTGATCCCGATCACGCCGCTGCCTCGCTCACCGGTGATCGCGTACGTCACCAATCGCGCACCGTTGTCGATGTCGACGATTGTGACCTGCTCACCCTCGAGAAGGTCGGCCGCGTCCATCAGGTCGGCGTCGATCGTCACCGAGCCGACGTAGTGCAGATCGGCTTGCGTCACCGTGGCACGGTGGATCTTCGACTTCAACATCGTCCGTAACATCAATTCCTCCAGGGCAATTCGTGCTCGTCGTACTCGACATGCGGACCTGCGCCAGATGGCATTCCGATGTCGATGGCTATGTTGTCCAGCAATCGTGTTGTCCCGAGCCGGCCCGCAACGAGCATGCGCGCCATGCCCGTCGACGGCGGCGGTCCAAGCATCGGGTCGCGCACCTCCAGATAGTCCACGTCGATGGCGGGTACCTCTTCGAGCACTGCGCGGGCGGCGTCGAGCGCTGCAGCGGCTCCCTCACCCGCGGCGTACATTCCGGCGAGCAACGCCGCCGACAGCGCGCCGGCCTGTTCACGCTCGGCGGCGTCGAGGTAACGGTTACGCGAGGACATCGCCAGACCGTCGGATTCGCGCACGATCGGTACACCGACGATCTGCGTACCGACGTCGAGGTCGGCGGCCATCTGCCGGATCAGCGCCAGCTGCTGATAGTCCTTCTCGCCGAAGAAAGCCCGGTCCGGCGCGACGATGTTCAGCAGTTTGAGCACGACCGTCAGAACGCCCGCGAAATGCGTTGGCCGAGCCGCACCTTCGAGCTCAGCGCCTAGCGGACCCGGGTGGACGGAGGTACGCAAACCTTCCGGGTACATGTCGGCAGCCGTCGGGGTGAAGACGATGTCGACGCGCTCGCCGCGCAGGGCGGCGAGGTCGGCGTCGAGCGTGCGCGGGTAGTCGTCGAGGTCCTCGTTCGCACCGAACTGCAGGGGGTTCACGAAGATCGAGACCACGACGACAGCACCCTGCACTCGCTTGGCCGAGCGGATCAGCGTGAGGTGCCCTTCGTGCAGTGCACCCATGGTGGGCACCAACATCACCCTGCGGCCGGTCGCACGCAGTGCCGCGGTCACCGCCGAGACATCGCGCGGCGCGGAGTAGACGTTGAGTTCGCCCGCTTTGAACTGCGGCTTCGGGGCGGTCGTCATCGCTTGCTCCCCGGCTCACGCGTGGGTTCACCAAGCACTGCGAACACTTCGTCGGGGGCATGTGCGCGCTGTGCGGTGCGCAGCGAATTGGCCCGATATGCCTGTGCGAGTTGAGGATCGGATTCTTCGATCGCCTCCAGGTGACGTGCCACCGCAGGGGCATCGCCACGGGCGACCGGACCGGTCAGCGCACCCTGGCCGCGCGTCAGTGCGTTCTCGAGGGACGCGCGTGCCAGCGGACCGATGACCCGCTCGGCGATACCGCCGGGTGCGTCGCCGACCATTTCCTGCCCGAGCAACTCCTGCCCCCACAGCGCGGACCGCAACGCCTCCACCGCATCGAGTACCACAGTGACGAGGTGGTTGCTCGCGTGGGCCAGCGCCGCGTGATACAGGGTCCGTGCGTCTTCACGGATGCGGAAGGGCTCTCCGCCGATCTCGAGGACCAACGATTGTGCGATCGCGTACCCGATTTCGTCAGCGGCCGTCACCCCGAAGCACGCCTCAGGCAGCCGTGCGATGTCCTCGTCGGCGCCGGTGAACGTCATGGCCGGATGGATCGCCAGCGGAATGCAGTCCTGTTCGGTCAGCGGGGCCAACACGCCGATCCCGTTGGCACCCGATGTGTGCGCGACGATCGTGCCCGGACGCACCGCCCGGGTGGCGGCCAGGCCGGAGATCAGGTCGCCAAGCACCGCGTCGGGAACGGCCAGCAGAAGCAGTTCGGCGCGACCGGCGACCTCGTCGACGGGTAACACCGCCGTCTCGGGCAGCCGACGCAGGGCACGTTCGCGCGACGCATGCGAGATGGCGCTGCACGCGACGACGACGTGCTCGGCGCGCTCCAGCGCGACACCGAGCGCGGTACCCACACGACCAGCGGAAATGATGCCGATCGTGAGCCGCGCCGGACGGAATCCGTCAGAGCCGTCCGGGAGGGTCCCCATCGAAACCACGAAGTCGACCTCACTGGATGTCGAAAATTTCTACGTTCCGGTCCTGCGATGCGGGTACCGGACGGTCGACAAAGCCTAACTCACTCTTCGCGGCGCCTGCGACGTCCGCCTCCGGAGGGAGCGGCCTGCAGTCGCGCCAGCAGCTCGGCCACCGACTGCCCACCGGTCTCCGCGTCATCGGCACTACGGTGGCGCGACCTGACCGCTTGCTCGGGTTCCTCCGGCTCTACATGGGGCGGCGGGCCGGCCGATTCGGCGGCCAGGGTGGGTGGCGCCGCGGGCTTGCCGGGGTCGAGCGCCCCCGGTCCGACCGAATGTCTGCCGCGGGGCGGTTCGGGCGGGGGTGTCGACATCGACGGTTGTGAATGTGCGGCCGGTGCGCGTCGCCTGCCGACGTACTCCTCTGCGGCACCGTTGTCAGCGGCGGGCTGGTCGGTCGACGTCGCCTCCGGTGCCGCCCAGTTGCTACCGGGTGCGCCCGCCGGAATCCAGCGGCCCTCGGCGGGTACGGGCTGCCAGTCGGACACGGGAACGGGTTCCGGTGTCGGCGGCGGTGTAGGAGGGGGCGACGGAGGTGGCTCTTGTACTGGCGGCCAAGAGAATTGGGCGGTGCGCTCGTTGTCGCCCGGTGGCGGAGTGGCCGCCATGCGGTGCGCTCCTCCAAACGGCGCCTCGGGCACCGACTCGTCCTCGGGGGGATGCGGCTCCTCGTGCACGTCGATGATCGGGCTCTCGTCGGTGCGGAAGTCGGTGTCCTCGTCGTCTTCGGTGTCGATGCGGCTTGCGGTGACTCGGCCGGCGGGTTCCGGCGCGGGCGACCAGTCGTCGAAGGGCGGCGTGGTTGCCCGATCCGTTTCCAGCGCCGGACGGTGCGAAAGGTCCGCGTCGAAGAGAATCTCCAGGTTGGCTCGAAGGGCGGCCAGTTCGGCGCGCAGCCCCGCCACCTCGTCCGCCGCCTGTGCCCGCAATTCCGAGACCAGCTCGCGGCGCAGTTGCGTCTCCACCGACAACTCATATTCCCTGCGTGCGGAGATCTCCCGGTCCAGTTGGAGGTCGTAGACGAGCTTGAGGTCCCGCACCTTCGCCTGGTCTATGTCGCTTTGTCTGCGATAGATGACCGATACGAACGCCGCGACCACCGCGGCCCACAGCGCGAGGATGACGGCGAGCTTCAGCAGTTCCACCTGATCGGTGAACACCAGGGCGGAACTGGATCCGATGGCGAGCACCAGCAACACCGTCAGCAGCACCCAGCCCGGCCGGCGCGCGCGGCGCCGTGGCCTGGTGCTGCGGGCCGGTTCGGTCATGGGGCGACAATACCCAACACAGGTCACTGCGCGTGTCGGCCACTCCGGCGATTCGGCAGGTCAGCGCGCAACGGAGTCACTCCGTTGCGCCATCGGGGGTGTCGGGCGGCTCCGGCGGGGACTTGCAGCAATGCTGCAGCCACAGCGCGGCGACCACCAGCGCGAGTGCGCAGACCGCGGCCACCACCGAACCGGCGGTGTCCTCGCCGGCCACTCGCAAAGTCGAGCGTCGCGGCAGTAGGTATGCGAGCACGCCGATCCACCACCCGAGCACGAGCGCGCCGACCCACGCCGACGCCTTGGCGATCACCACGGATCTGGCGACTGCGAGCGGATGCAGCCAGCCGGGACCGTCCCCGATCCGGCCGTCGTTGATCCTCGCGCGGACGTAGAAAGCCCAGCCAGCCTCGGCAAGCGCGACCGCCAGCAACGACACCCCCGACAGCAGGGTGATGGGTGGAAAGAACCGGTACAGCACCAGCACGAGCAGGTAGCCGGCCACGGCAGCAAGCACGGTCGCGGCGGTGAGGTCGCGGTTGCGGGTGGGACCCATCAGCCCAGCACCGCGTCGGTCCTGCGGACACCGTCACGCTCGGCGGGGTCGAGTTCGGCGAGCAGTTTGACGACCGACCGCCGCTCACCGCCGACCGTCAGGACGGCGGCGGGGTCGACGGCGAGCCACGGCACCAGCACGAACGCGCGCTCATGCGCGAGCGGGTGCGGCAGCGTCAGCTCGTCATCGTCCGATGTGACCTCACGACCACCGTCGCTGCACATGACGAGGTCGACGTCGAGGGTGCGTGGGCCCCAGCGCTCTTCGCGTACGCGCTGCGCGGCGCGTTCGAATTCCTGGGCCCGATGCAGCCATCCTCGGCCGTCGAGGGCGGCGTCGTCGGCGAGCACGACAGCGTTGAGAAACGGGTCCTGTTCCACGCCGCCCCACGGATCGGTCTCGTATACCGGCGAGACAGCGCGCACTGCATCGCCGAGTCCGTCGACGACCGACTGCAGTCGCGCCAACCTGTCGCCGAGATTCGATCCGATGGACAAGACGACTGAAGTCATGGGCTGCCTGTCATGGGTTGCCCCGTCCGCCGCGGCGCGACCGACGCGTTACGACCGCGACGTCGGCGAAGGTCAATGGGATCGGTGCCGCGGGTTTGTGCACCGCAACCTCGACGGCGTGCACACGCTCGTCGGTCATGACGTCCTCGGCGATCTCGGCGGCCACCGTCTCGATGAGGTTGCGCGGCGGCCCCGACACGATGGCGGCAGCCCGTTGCGCCAGTACGCCGTAGTCGTAGGTATCGGTGAGGTCGTCGCTGGCTGCTGCGGCCTCGAGGTCGATCCACACCGTGACGTCGATGACGAAGTCCTGGCCGTCGCGACGCTCATGGTCGAATACTCCGTGATGCCCCCGAACGGTCAACCCGCGCAACTCGATTCGATCAGCCATGCCAGGCCTCGAGGACCTTGATAGCGTCGACGGACGCCCGGACGTCATGCACCCGCACACCCCACGCCCCGTGCAGTCCGGCAAGCGCCGAGATCACCGCCGTCGCCGTCTCCCTGCCGTCAGGCGGCCGGATTTCACCGTCGGGGGACGCGAGCAGCGAGCCCAGAAACCGCTTGCGGGATGCGCCGACCAATACCGGGAAGCCGGTGCTGACGAACTCGGGCAGCGCCCGCAGCAGCGCCCAATTGTGTTGTGCGTTCTTGGCGAATCCCAGTCCCGGATCGATGATCAGGTTCTCGGTGTCCACGCCGGCCGCCACCGCGGCGTCGACACCGGCCATCAGCTCGTCGCGCACCTCGGCGACGACGTCGCGGTAGGCGGGCGCGTCGTGCGGACGGGCGGCGCCGACCGATCGCCAGTGCATAAGCACCCACGGAACCTTCGCGTCGGCGAGCAGCGGTGCCATGTCAGGATCAGCCCTCCCGCCGGACACGTCGTTGACGATCCGCGCGCCGCTGTCCAGTGCGGCGCGCGCCACCGCGGCGTGCATGGTGTCGATGCTGACCGTGATGCCCTGTCCGGCAAGCTCTTTGATGACCGGTACCACGCGTGATGCCTCGACCTCGGGGTCGATGCGGGTGGCACCCGGACGCGTCGACTCGCCTCCGACGTCGATGATCGCGGCACCTTCGGCCGCCAGCGCCAGGCCGTGGGCGACCGCACGGTCACGGTCGAGGAACAGTCCACCGTCGGAGAAGGAGTCGTCGGTGACGTTCACGACTCCCATGACCTGCATCGGTGGACTCACTTCCGCAGGATGAGATCCAGTGCTTCCGACCTGGACGCGTTGTCGGTCTTGAACTGTCCGCGCACCGCCGAGGTCGTTGTGACGGCTCCGGGTTTGCGCACACCGCGCATGGCCATGCAGAGGTGTTCGGCCTCGACCACGACGATGGCTCCACGCGGATTCAGCTTGCGCATCAACGCGTCGGCGATCTGCGCGGTCAGCCGCTCCTGGACCTGCGGTCGCTTGGCGTACAGATCGACCAGTCTCGCAATTTTCGAGAGCCCCGTGACCCGGCCGTCCTCGCCGGGAATGTAGCCGACGTGTGCCACCCCATGGAACGACACCAGATGGTGTTCGCACGTCGAGTACATCGGTATCTGCTTCACCAGCACGAGTTCGTCGTGTTGTTCATCAAAGGTGGTGTCCAGCACCGTGTCCGGGTCCGTATACAAACCCGCGAACAACTCCCTGTACGCGCGCGCAACGCGGGCCGGGGTGTCCTCGAGGCCGTGCCGGTCGGGGTCCTCCCCCACTGCGATCAGCAACTCGCGCACCGCCGCCTCTGCGCGCGGCTGGTCGAATTCGACGGGCGTGAATTTGACAGAGTTGTTCTGCGACTGCGTCATTGAAGCCTCCTGTGACCCTTCTGGCCTGTCAGCCGTGCGGGTTCTGCCGACCGTTCGCCTGGCCCGATTCGTCGTTCGGGCTGGCTTGGCCACCCTGCGGACTCTGAGGGGAGTGGCCGGGCTGCGGGTAGGACTGCTGATAGGGCGGATACTGCGCCGGAGCCGGGCCGCCGGCGACATTCGGGTTGTGCCAGCCGGAAGGGGGCGGCGGCGGATACCAGTGACCGTGCGGCTGCTGTGGCGGCTGCTGTGGCGGCGGCTGCTGCTGCGGCGGTGGCGGCCAGCCGGGAGCATGCCATCCGGCGGGAGCGCCGTAGTCGGGCTGTGTCTGCCCGGCACCAGTCCCGTTGGCGCCGTTGCCATTCGCGCCGTTGGTCCCCGCTTCGGCAAGTTTGGTGGCTTCGGCGGCCCGGCTCGCCTGAGCGATCGCGGTCTTGAACGCGGGCTCGGGCACCGGCTTCGGCCACGGCTCGCCGCGTTCGATCGCCAGCTCGCCCGGCGTCTTGATGGGCGGCTTGTCGGAGGGGACACGGCCACCGAAGTCGTCGAACATGGTCAGGCGCGGGCGCTTCTTGACGTCCTCGAAGATGGCCTGCAGCTCGGCGCGGTGCAATGTCTCCTTCTCGAGCAACTCGCCGGCGAGGATGTCGAGCACATCGCGATACTCGGTGAGGATCTCCCAGGCCTCGGTGTGTGCAGCCTCGATCAGCTTGCGCACCTCGTCGTCGATGATCTGCGCGACCTCGTGGCTGTAGTCGGCCTGGGTGCCCATGGTGCGGCCGAGGAACGGGTCGCCGTGTTCGGTGCCGTAGCGAACGGCACCGAGTTTGGAACTCATGCCGTACTCGGTGACCATCGCGCGGGCGATCTTCGTGGCCTGCTCGATGTCGGACACCGCGCCGGTGGTCGGCTCGCGGAACACCAGCTCCTCTGCGGCACGTCCGCCCATCGCGAACACCAGTCGGGCGATCATCTCGGAGCGGGTCATCAGGCCCTTGTCGTCCTCGGGCACGGACATCGCGTGCCCGCCGGTGCGGCCGCGCGCCAAGATGGTCACCTTGTAGATCGGGTCGATGTCGGGCATCGCCCACGCTGCCAGAGTGTGACCGCCCTCGTGGTAGGCGGTGATCTTCTTCTCGTGCTCGCTGATGATGCGGCTCTTGCGGCGGGGCCCGCCGACAACGCGGTCGACCGCCTCTTCGAGCGCGGGTCCGGTGATGACCGTGCCGTTCTCACGGGCGGTGAGCAGTGCGGCCTCGTTGATGACGTTGGCCAGGTCGGCGCCCGACATACCGACGGTGCGCTTCGCCAGCCCGTCCAGGTCGGCGTCCTCGGCGATCGGCTTGCCCTGGGAGTGCACCTTGAATACGGCGCGACGGCCGGCCAGGTCAGGATTGGACACCGGAATCTGTCGGTCGAAACGGCCGGGACGCAGCAGCGCAGGGTCGAGGATGTCGGGCCGGTTGGTGGCCGCGATCAGGATGACGCCCTGACGCTCGCCGAACCCGTCCATCTCGACGAGCAACTGATTCAGCGTCTGTTCGCGTTCGTCGTGGCCACCGCCGAGACCCGCGCCGCGCTGGCGTCCGACGGCATCGATCTCGTCGACGAAGATGATGCACGGGCTGTTCTGTTTGGCCTGCTCGAACAGATCACGCACGCGGGAGGCGCCGACGCCGACGAACATCTCGACGAAGTCCGAACCTGAAATCGTGAAGAAGGGAACCCCGGCCTCGCCCGCGACCGCGCGTGCAAGCAGCGTCTTACCGGTGCCCGGTGGGCCGTAGAGCAGCACGCCTTTGGGGATCTTGGCGCCGAGGGCCTGATACCGCGTCGGGTTCTGCAGGAAGTCCTTGATCTCGTAGAGCTCCTCGACGGCCTCGTCGACACCCGCCACGTCGGCGAAGGTGGTCTTGGGCATGTCCTTGGACAGCTGCTTGGCCTTCGACTTGCCGAAGCCGAACCCCATCCGGCCGCCGCTCTGCATGCGGGAGAACATCACGAACAGGCCGACGAGCAGCAGCAGCGGCAGCAGGTAGATCAGCAGCGAGCCCAACATGCTGCCCTGGTTCACGACGGTGTTGATCTTGGCGTTCTTGGCGCTCAGCGCGTCGAACAGCGGTACTCCGTACCCAGTCGGGTACTTGGTGATGATCTTGTTGCTGTTCTCGGTGTCGCCGTTGCCGTTCTTCAGCTCGAGCCGAAGCTGCTGCTCCCGATCGTCGATCTGGGCGCTGTTGACGTTGTCGCTCTTGATCTGGGCCATCGCCACCGAGGTGTCGACGGGTTTGTATCCGCGCGTGTCGTCGCTGAAGTAGTAGAACGACCAACCCAGCAACAGCACCACCGCGATCACGGTGAGCGTGCGGATGACATTTTTACGATTCATCGAATGTCCGTCGTCGACTTCCTCTTGTTCGCAGTCAGAAACCTCAAGGCTACCGCTAGACCAACGAACTGAGGTTCCCGCCGGTGTGCTTGGCTGACGGCGTGCGCACCACGGCCGAACGGTTCGTCGACACCAATGGCGTGCGGCTTCGGGTCGTCGAAGCGGGAGAGCGGGGCGCGCCGCTGATCGTTTTGGCCCACGGCTTCCCCGAGCTGGCGTACTCCTGGCGCCACCAAATCCCGGTTCTGGCCGACGCCGGCTACCACGTGCTCGCTCCCGACCAGCGCGGATACGGCGGCTCCAGCCGCCCCGACGCCGTCGAGGACTACGACATCCATGCCCTGACCGGCGACATCGTCGGCCTGCTCGACTCGGAAGTCGGCGGAGGCGCGGAGCAGGCCGTGTTCATCGGCCACGACTGGGGAGCCATGCTGGTCTGGCATACCGCGCTGCTGCATCCCGATCGGGTCGCAGCCGTGGCGGGCCTCAGTGTGCCGCCGATTCCCCGGGCCCGGTCGCGTCCTACCCAACGCTGGCGGGAGAAATTCGGCGACGACTTCTACATGCTGCGGTTCCAGCAGCCCGGAGTCGCCGAGGCTGACATGGAGGCCGACGTGGCCGTCACCATGCGGGGGATGTTCGCAGGACTGATCGCGGGGGATGCGCCGCTGCCCGACTGGATCAGCTCCGAAGAGTTCGACCACTACGTCGACGAGTTCAGCAGGACCGGCTTCACCGGCGCGCTCAACTGGTATCGCAACTACGACCGCAACTGGGCGTCGACGCCCGAACTGGCCGGCGCGCAGACGGCGGTGCCCGCACTGTTCGTCGGCGGTACAGAAGATCCGGTCGGACCGACGATGAATCCCGCCCGCGCGCGTGAGGTCGTCGCGGGACCGTACACCGAGAGGTGGATCGACGGAGCGGGCCATTGGGTACAGCAGGAGCGACCCGACGAGGTCAACCGAATCCTGTTGGCATTCCTGCGCGAAGTCCAGCAGCACTAGAGCCGCGGAGCATGCCGGTATGGTGCCTGTCATGTCGATCGCCGCGAGCGCGAAGTTGCCCACCCGACTGCTCGTCCTCGCCGCCGCGGGATTGGTGGCCACACTGACGGGTTGCGACGCCGCCTCGGGGCCCATACCGGCCGCTGCACCGACTGCGGACCCCGAAGTCCGGCAGGTCACCGTCGTCGGCTCCGGTGAAGTCAAGGGCACCCCGGACACGTTGAACGTCAACGCATCCATCGAGTTCACCGCCCCCGATGTCACCGGCGCCATGAATCAGGTCAGCGATCGCCAGCTCGGCGTGATCAACGCACTGGTGGACGCCGGCGTCGATCGCAATGACATCAGCACCACGCAAGTGAGCCTGCAGCCGCAGTTCTCGCCGACGACCGACAGCACCACCATCGTCGGTTATCGCGCGAGCAATTCGATCGACGTGAAGATCCGTCAGCTCGACGCCGCCTCGCAGGCACTCGCGCTGATCATCAGCACCGGCGGGAACGCCACCCGGATCAACAACGTCAGCTATTCGATCGACGACGACTCGCAGCTCGTGCGGGACGCGCGTGCCCGCGCGTTCAATGACGCCAAGGAGCGTGCCGAGCAGTACTCGCAATTGTCGGGTCTCGCTCTCGGCAAGGTGATTTCGATATCGGAGGTCGCAGGAAGCCAGCCGCCCGCTCCGATGCCGCGCGGCGGTGAGATGGCGATGGCCGCGCCCGTCCCGGTCGAACCGGGACAGCAGACCGTCGGATTCAGCGTGACGGTGATCTGGGAGCTGTCCTAACCCGGGGCCGCGATATCCACCGGGATCCCGTTGAGCACTGCGGTTCCCGACAGCCGGTCGAGCTGATTGCCCGCGTTGAGCTGATTGACGTTGACCCCCGGATCGCGCGCCGCGAGTTCCTGCCCGGTGCCACCGCGGTCGTGACCCCACCCGTGCGGCAGTGATACGACGCCGCGCCGCATCCCGTCGGTGGTCTCGATCGGTGCCAGCAGTTCACCGCCGGGACCCTTGACGACCGCGGTGTCGGTCAGCCCGAGTTCCGCCGCATCCTCGGGATGGATGCGCAGCGTGCACCGATTGCTGCCGCCCGCGAGCGCGGGCACGTTGTGCATCCAGCTGTTGTTGGAACGCAGATGCCGTCGCCCGATGAGGACGAATCGATCGGCGCGCCTGTGGAGTGCCTCCCGCAGCCTGGCCGCATCCTCGATGAGTGGCTCGGCCGCGAGTTCGATTCGCCCCGTTGGTGTTCGGAGCACTTCGGTCAACCGCGGCTGCAGCGGACCGAGGTCGACACCGTGCGGGGTCTCCTTGAGCTTTTGCAGTGTCAGACCGGCCGGCTTGGTGCCGAACGCGTCACCGTAGGCCCCCAGCCGCAGCATCATGTCGAGGCGCCGTTCGTATCCCGGCGCCTGCGGGAGCATCGCGGTCAGCTCGGCGACGTCACGACCGGCGACCGGCGAAGTGGGATCCGCGGTCTCCTTGGCCAGCGTCATCGCGATGACCTGATCGTCGACGGCGGTGGGCTCGGCGTCGATGCCCATCAGCAGCAGCGCGATCCGCGACAGGATCTCCGGTTCGTCCGGCCGGCCGTGCGCCGGTAGTACCGGCGGCGAATAGCGCGCGTTGTTACGCACCGCGAGGTTGTTCAGCGCGAAGTCGTAGTGCGCGCTCTGCGACGGCGGCGGAGGCGGCAGGATGACGTCGGCGTGCCGGGTGGTCTCGTTCAGATACGGGTCGACAGAAATCATGAAGTCGACGCTGTCGAGTGCACGGTCGAGCCGGTCGCCGTCGGGCGCCGAGAGCACGGGGTTACCGGCGATGGTGATCATCGCCTTGATCTGTCCGTCGCCGGGTGTGTCGATCTCCTCGGCGAGCGCGGCCGCCGGGAATTCCGAAAGCGCTTCGGGATAACCGGACACCCTGCTGTGCCAGCGCCCGATGCGGAATCCGCGGCCCGCTTTCGGCGGGCGAGGCGCCGGTGCCGTCGCACCGAGTGGGAACATCGCCCCGCCGGGGCGGTCCAGATTGCCCGTCAGGATGTTGATGACGTCGACGAGCCAGCTGCCCAGCGTCCCGAATTCCACCGTGGAGGTGCCGATGCGGCCGTAGACCGCGGCTGTTTCAGCGGCAGCGATCTCACGGGCCAGCGCCCGGATATCCTCCGCCGCGACTCCGCAGTGGTCGGCGACGATGTCCGGCCCGAAATCCGCTGCGACGGCTCGGACCTCGTCGACGCCGTTGACGTGATCGGCCACCTTCCCGAGGTCGACGAGGCCCTCGTCGAACAGCACGTGCACGATGGCAAGCATCAGCGCGGGGTCGGTGCCGGGGCGGACCGCGATGTGTTGGTCGGCGAGTTCGGCGGTGCGGGTGCGTGCGGGGTCGATGACAACGAGCTTGCCGCCGCGCTTGCGCAGTGCCCGCAGCTTGCCTGGAAAGTCGGCGGCGGTGGCCAGACTGCCATTGGAGACAAGGGGATTCGCGCCGATGACGACGAGGTAGTCGGTCCGGTCCAGATCGGGAACGGTGAACGCGACCGGGCTGCCGAACATCAGACCGAGCGCGACGTGCTTGGGCATCTGGTCCAGCGTGCTGGCGCTGAACACCTGGCGAGTGCCCAGCGCTCGAATGATCACCGGCGGATACAACGCGCCTGCGATCGTGTGCGCGCTCGGGTTGCCGAGATACACCCCGACCGACGTGCCGCCATGCTCGTCGACGACACCGCCGAGGCCCTCCGCGACCGCGGCGAACGCCTCGTCCCAGCTGGACTCCGTCAGGACGCCGTTTCGGCGCACCAGCGGGTTCGGCAGTCGGTCGGGATCATTGTCGAGCTCTGCGAAGCTCGCCCCCTTGGGGCAGATGAAACCGTGGCTGAACACGTCGTCGCGGTCTCCGCGAGCACCCGTGAGCCTTCCGTCGTCGATCGTCACGGTCAGGCCGCAGGTGGCTTCGCAAAGTGGGCAGATCCGAAGAGCTGTCTCGGTCATGCAGACATCTTGCGCCGACTACAGGTTTTCGTACACCTTCGGGTCCAGCGTGCCGATATAGGGCAGGTCGCGGTAGCGCTCGGCGTAGTCCAGACCGTAGCCCACGACGAATTCGTTGGGGATGTCGAAGCCGACGTAGGAGATGTCGACGTCGGCACGCACAGCGTCGGGTTTGCGCATCAGCGTGCACACCCGCAGGGACCGCGGATGCCGGGTGGCGAGATTGCGCAACAGCCAGGACAGCGTCAGCCCCGAGTCGACGATGTCCTCCACGATCAGCACGTCGCGATCGTTGATGTCGCGGTCGAGGTCCTTCAGGATGCGTACCACGCCCGACGAGGACGTCGACGACCCGTAGGAGCTGACGGCCATGAACTCCAGCTGGGTCGGCAGCGGGATCGCCCTGGCGAGGTCGGTGACGAAGAAGACCGCACCTTTGAGCACGGTGATGAGCAGAAGATCGTGATCGTTCTCGGCGAGCGTGTCGCGATAGTCCGCGCCCAGCTGCTGCCCGAGCTCAGCGACCTTCGCCTGGATGTCCTCTGAGGAGAGCAACACCGACTTGATGTCTCCCGGGTACAGCTCAGTGGTTTCCGCTGCCACGTGCACAGCGTGCCATGCGTCAAACGGGCTCGGTGTGCAGGGTCAGCATCCCGTCGCGGCGCCCTGCGATGAGACGCCTGCTACGCAGCGGCGATCCCACCGCGACACCGCCCTGTCCGCGCCATGCCGTCACCAGCGTGTCCACCCCGCGGATCTGTTTGTCGGTCAGACCGCTGGCCCCGCCTGCCAGCAGCCAGCCGCGAATCACCCTGCGCCGAACGGCCTCCGGAAGTCCGACCAGGCGCGCGGTGTCGAGGCTGCCGGCGGTCGACACGACGGCGAGCTCGTTGGCCGCGAGCTCGTCGAGCGCCTCGGTGTCCTCGCGCAGCGCGGTCGCAGTGCGGGCCAGAGCCTCGGTCACGCCGCCGCCGAGCACATCCTCCAACAGCGGGAGCACCTCGGCTCGCAGGCGCGCACGGGTGTACCGGCGATCGCTGTTGTGCGGGTCGTGCCACGGTGTCAGGTTCAGCTCGGCGCACGCCGCGTGCGTGACCGTACGCCGAACGCCGAGCAGCGGCCGACACCACGGCGGATCGAATGGGCGCATACCGGCGATCGAGCGGGCTCCTGAGCCACGTCCGAGGCCGAGCAGGACAGTCTCGGCCTGATCGTCGAGCGTGTGAGCGAGCAGTACCGGCGCGTCGCCGCGGGCGGTGTCCAGTGCCCGGTACCGCGCGATACGCGCGGCAGCCTCGGGACCACCTTCTACTCCTACGTCGACGCAAAGCACCTGAGCCTCAACACATCCCATGGAGATAGCCTGTTCGCGCGCAGTCGCCGCCACATCTCCGGAGCCGGCCTGCAGCCGATGATCGACGATCAGCGCCGTCGTCGGTTTCATCTTCGCCGCGACCGCGGTCAGCGCCAACGAATCGGGCCCCCCGGAGAGTGCGACGCACCAACGCGGCGCGGCGGTCACGTACTCGCGGGTGAACGCCGTGAGGGCCGCATGCAGTGCGGCTACAGCACTCTGTCGATCCACCGTTGCGGCTTGTCGATTTCGGATGGCAGCGGCAGTGTTTCAGCGCTGGACCAGACGGTGTTGAACCGCGTCATCCCCACCCGGGACACCACCTGGTCGACGAACTTCTTGCCGCGGGTGTACTGGCTGAGCTTGGCGTCGAATCCGAGCAGGGCCCGCATGATCCGTTGCAGCGGAGGCTGTTTGCGCTGGCGCCGTTCATCGAAGCGTCGGCGAATCGTCGCCACCGATGGCACCACCTTGGGTCCGACCGCGTCCATGACGTGGTCGGCGTGACCCTCGAGCAATGTGCCGAGCACCAGCAGTTGATCCAGTGCCTGGCGTTGCGGCTCGGCCTGAACCGCCCGCATCAGCCCGATCATCCCCTGAGAATTCGGTTCCGTCTCAGCGTCGACGACATAATCGCGCCTGCTTTTCAGGTGCGCGGCGAGTCTGGCGACCATCTGGGTGACGTCGTCGCCCGCGTCCTGGGTCAGCACCGCCAGCGCCTGTGACATGTGGTCCGCCAGCCACGGGTTGGCCCGGAACTGTACCCGGTGGGTGACCTCGTGCAGACACACCCAGAGCCGGAAATCGCTTGGCTGCACTCGTAATTGGCGTTCGACACCGATCACGTTCGGATACACCAACAGCAGTTCGCCCCCGTCGCGTCCGAAGGGGTCGTACTGGCCGAGGATGCCCTGCGATACGAACGCCAGCACGGCACCGGTCTGCGCGCCGGTGATCCGTCCGCTGATGACACCCTTCGGCTCCTCGGTGCCGCCGGTCATCACCCGCATCGACTGGGTCGCCGCCTTAATCCATTGCGGGCGATTCACGATGCGGGCTTCGGGAATCTCACCGCCCTCGTGGAGGCCGGTGACCTCACGCACCGGCACCTCGGCGTTGCGCGACGCCTCGGCCAACTGCTCGATGACCTGACGGCGCGTGTAGTCGGAGGCGGCGGGCCCGGGACGGACCAGCTTCGCCCCGACCTCCGCGGCGAACGTCCAGTCGACGGCACGGCCCACGCTGGGCGACACCCTGGTATCGCTCATGCGCTGCAACCGCACGATCGCAGAGCCGCGGCGAAGGTGTCCAGCGCGATCCGGCCCGTCGGCCCGGCGTCGTTGGAGATGAAAGCGAACGTCAGCACCCGACCGCTGGCGTCGGTGACGATGCCCGCCAGCGAGTTGGTGCCGGTCAGCGATCCCGTCTTGGCCCGCAGGAAACCGGCTGAGGATCGGCCAACATCATCGAGGAAGCGGTTGGACAGCGTCCCGCTGCCACCCGCGATCGGCAGCAGTTCGACCAGTGGTCGCAGCTTGGGTTCGGCGCTGCCCGCGGCGGCGTTGACGACTTCGTCCAAAGTCTCGGCCGTGAGCCGGTCGTCTACGGACAACCCACTGGAATCGAAGAGCCTGGCGTTGGTGGTGTCGACCTTGGCGTCGTCGAGTGCGCCGAGCACCGACTGCACCGCGCCGGCGAAGCTCTGCGGGTGACCGGTTTCGGCGGCGACCTCGCGGCCGATCGACTCGGCCATCACGTTGTCCGAGGCGTTCATCATGTCGCGCAGCCGATCGATGAGGGGCGGCGACTGCACCGACGCAATCTCCGTGCCGCCGTTGGCCGCACCGGGCACCACTGTCACCTTCGCGGGGTCGATGTCCAGCGCGACGGCCAGCGCGCGACCAGCGTCCAGCGCCGGCGTCTTCGTGCGCCAGGAGTCCACGCTCACGGGTTGCGTCCGGCCGCCGTCGAGCATGATCGACTCCATCGGCGCGATGTCGCCGCCGTCGATGTCGGCCGGATCCCAGCCCGGGGCCATCGTCGGGCCGCTGTAGGCGCTCACATCGACCTGCACCGACCTGGCGTCGACACCGGCGGCCCGGACCTGCTCGGCCAGGTCGCTGATGCGCGCCGCATCGCGATACCAGGTCTCTTCGCCAGGTTTGGCCGCGGACAGCGTCTGGTCACCGCCGCCTTTCAGCACCACCACGCCAGCCTTGTCGATGCTGAACACCCTCGTGGTCAACCGGGCGTCGCGATCGAGTGTCAGCAGTGCCGCCGCGGCTGTCAGCGTCTTGTTCGTCGACGCAGGCTGCATCGGCACCTCGGCACCGCGCGCCCACAGTTCGGCACCGGTGATCGCATCGGTGATGCGGCCGGTGAACTTGCCGAGGTTGGGATCGGCCAGCGCGGGTGCGAGCACCGCGGCCAGCCGGTCGGGGGTGGGCTTGGGGGCAGAGTCGGAGACCGGCACGATGCCCGGGTTGGCGGTCGCTGCCGCCGGTGCGGGCTTGACCGCGGCCGCTTCGGGGGCGTCCCCACCACTGACGTGCGCTGCCACCGCGACGGCGGCGGCCACCAACACCAACACCGCCACCGCGATCAACGCATGGGTGGATCGCCCCCACGTGGTCGGCCGCATAGCTCAGGGTATCTCCCGGGAAATCGACCGCCCCCGATCACGACGCCCGTCGGCCGCGTGCGCCGAACGCCGCCTGCGCCATCTGCGCGTCGAACGCGGCAGGTGCCTGGCCGGTCGCCGCGTACTGGTACACGGCCACACGGGAGATCGAGTTGAGCGCGCTCGAGATGATCGCCACGATGATCAGCGAGGCGGGTGATCCGGTCCAGCTCTCACCGATCCGGACCACCAACGCCGGGCAGGGCTTCCAGGGGTTCTGGCGGCCGACGGCCTGACGGCGTTTCAGGTCATCCCCTTACTAGCGGCGGGCGTTGGCTGTACTGACCGGCCGGGCCACGTTCCGCGGCAGGAAGTGCTGGGTAGCGCGTCGCCCGCTGCAGCCGTCCGCTATAATTCGACGGCGCAGTTAATTTGCTGTCTCCTCTCGGGCGACGCGATTGGGCTGGCACCGACCGAAACTTCACCGACCCCAGTTTCGCGGCGAGGCCTGGGTCGTCAGGGATGCAGACATGGGTCATGCAATCTATATCGGTCGGGTTGGTGCGTTGGCCGTTGCCCTGGGTGTGGGAGTGGCAGCGGCCACCGGCTACGGGATCGGCAGCCCTGCGGTGGCATGGGCCGAGGACGGTACCGGATCTGCGGCGAACGAGTCGGACACTGCCGCCGACTCAGCCGATGACCCGTCAGACAATGCCTCCGTTCCCGCCGATACCGCCGCGAAACCGGCGATGCCGCAGGATGATTCGGACGACGCGCCGGAACCGGGCCCTGAGCCGGCCAGTGGTCCCACGCCACCAACGATGCAATTCTCCAACACCGGCGGCGCGCACCTGTCCGGTCTGGACGAGGGTACCGGTCTCGACGAGGACTCTGGTCTCGATGAGGACTCTGGTCTCGAGGAGATCGGCACCGAGCAGGATGGCGCCACCGCGACCCCGGTGGTTGACACCTCAGAGACCACCCCGCCGATCGAGGCCACCGACCTCACGGTCGTGACACCCGACACACCGGTGCCCACCGGGTCGCGGGCCAACCAACTCGCACCCGCCGAGATCCACGACTCCACCCTGATCCAGGATCCCAACGACCCCATCGACCAGGACAACGACGCCAACGCCGAGCAGTTCAGCAACGGCCGGCCCGCCGCACGCACGCTGAACACCTTGAGCGTCGATGACCCCGGCGCAACACCGCAGATGTTCATGGCCGCCGCAGCCGCACCCCCCACCCCAGCCCCCGCACCGCTCAGAGCTCAGCCCGCCAATCTGATCGAGGCGCTCTTGTGGGCGCCCGTGGTGCTGGTCAACATCGTCGTCACCGCAATCACCGCACTGCTGACCTCATTTTTCGCCCCCACCCCGGCCACCCCCGCCCCGCCGATGATGCTGTTCGTCGTCCTCGGCTGGGCACAACGCGAACTGCAACGCAGCTTCTTCAACCAGTCGCCCACCGCCGTGGTCGATGCCGTCACCACCTCAGAAGACACCGGTGTGAACATCGCGGTATTGGCCAACGACACCGACACCGACATAACCCCCTCGGTCGCCGGCCTGCCCGCCGGCGACGTGCTGACCATCACCAACTACACCCAACCCGCCCACGGCACCGTGGTGCTCAGCCCCACCGGCACATTCACCTACACCCCCAACGCCAACTACACCGGCACCGACACCTTCACCTACACCGTCTCCGATGAGGCCAGCCCCTGGCACATCCACGGCCTGGCTGGTCTGTTCTTCGGCGGCGGCCACACCTCCACCACCACCGCCACCATCACCATCACCCCCATCGACGACGCCCCCGTCGCCGTCAACGACGGCCCGATCAGCATCGCCGAGGACAGCGGCCCGACCCTGATCGACGTGTTGGTCAACGACATCGACCCGGACGGCGACCCCAAACAAATCACCGCCATCACCCAACCCACCCACGGCACCGCCACCATCAGCGGCACCGCCGTGTCCTACACCCCGACACCGAACTTCAACGGCCCCGACGCCTTCACCTACACCCTCAACGGCGACTCCACCGCCACCATCAACATCAGTGTCACCGCGGTCGACGACAACCCGGTCGCCAATCCGGACTTCTACTCAACATACGAAGACAACGCTTACATCATCGACGCGCTGTACAACGACACCGACATCGACGACGGACCCAAAGCAATCACCGCAGTCACCCAACCCGCCCACGGCACTACCGCCATCATCGAGGGCATCGCCATCATCTACACCCCCGATGCCGACTTCAACGGCACCGACACCTTCACGTACACCGTCAGCGGCGGCTCCACCGCCGCCGTCACGTTCACCGTCATCCCGGTCCCCGACGCCGCGGTCGCCATCGACGACAGCGTCACCACTGCCGAGGACACAGCGGTGCTCGTCGACGCGCTGGGCAACGACCTCGACGCCGACGGCGACGCCCTGGTCCGCCAGTTGGTCACCGCGCCCAGTAACGGCACGCTGGCCGAGATCAACGACGGCCCCAACGCCGGCGCATGGACATATACCCCTAACGCGGGCTTCAACGGAGCCGACACCTTCACCTACCGCGCATTCGACGGCACCGCCTACAGCGACGCCGTCGCCGTCCGCATCACCGTCACCGCGGTCAACGACGTCCCGGTCGCCAACCACGACAACTACTCCACCACCGAAGACGCCGCACTGACGGTCACCGTCCCCAACGGCGTCACCGGCAACGACAGCGACCCCGACGACAACGCCGCACTCACCGCCACCGTCATCGACCAACCCACCCACGGCGCACTGACCCTCAACCCGAACGGCACCTTCAGCTACACCCCCAACGCCAACTTCATCGGCACCGACACCTTCACCTACCGCGCATTCGACGGCACGGACTTCAGCGCCACCGCGACCGTCACCATCGCCGTCACCGCGAGACAGATCACCGCGAACAACGACATCTATACGGCGATTGCCGGAAGCACTATCACCCTCACCCCCACCGCCAACGACACCACGAGCCTGGCGAGCCCGCTGGGCGACATCAGGCGCCTCACCGAACCCGCCAACGGATTCATTTACGAGTCGTTCGGCGTCCTGAACTATCGATCGCACCCCGACTTCCTCGGGACCGACACCTTCACCTACCTGGTCGCCGACAGCGCCGACCCCACCATCGTGTCCAAAACCGCGACAGTCACCATCAACGTGGTCCGGCCGATCACCGCGAATGACGACACGTATACGGCAGTCACCGGCGCGACCGTCGAACTCACCCCGGCATTGACCGTTAACGACACCACCATGTTGAACAGTCCTTTGGGCGGTGTCAGGATCGTGACAGAACCGACCAACGGCCTCCTGTTCCAAAACAACGGTGTGATCACTTACCGGTCCTGGAACGGCTACCTCGGAACCGACAGCTTCACCTACACCGTCTCCGACCGTTTCAGTTCCGACATCGTCTCCAATGTCGCCATCGTCACGATCACCGTCGTTCCCTATAACCCGCTCACCGCGTCCGACGACGCCTACACGATTCTCGGCCGACCGACGGTGCTGACACCGACCGCCAACGACACCAGCGATCTGTACAGGCCCCTCGGTGCCATCACCGTCGCCGCTGGCCCAGAGCACGGCACACTGACTCAGGCCAACGGCGTCATGACCTACACGCCGACAGCCGGCTATGTCGGCACCGATACCTTCACCTACACCGTCAGTGACAGCGTCGATCCCACGACGGTATCGAACACCGCCACTGTCACGCTGACCGTCATCGCCTACAACCCGATCCTCGCCAACGAGGACACGTACTCGGTCCCGTTCAACACTCCGACCGTCCTGACGCCTGCCGTAACCGTCAACGACACAACCGATCTGGGCACTCCGCTGGGCGACGTGTCGATCGTCGGCAATCCTTCTCACGGCACCCTGAGCACGCCGGGCGGTGTGCTGACTTATACGCCGAACGCAGGCTATTCAGGCACCGACACTTTCACCTATACCGTGCGCGACAGCGTCGATCCAACCAAGGTGTCGGTGCCCGGCACCGTCATGCTCACCGTCCATCCGTTCAGCCCGATCGTGGCGAGAAGCGACGTATACACCGTGCTGTCGGGCACATTTACCAAGCTGCTTCCCTTCGTCACCGCGAACGACACCGGCAGCATCAACGGACTAGGTCCGATCACTATCGTCACCGCCCCATCGCACGGTTACCTCGTCCAAGAGGACGGGGTACTGACCTACCGCGCGGGCAACGATTTCACCGGCACGGACACCTTCACATACACGGTTTCCGACTCGTTTTACAGCGACATCGTGTCGAATCCCGCGACGGTCACGCTGACCATCGTGGACTCCATGCCCGTCTACGCGGCAGAGGACGACGTCCTCGTCTTCACCAACGAACCGATCGCGCTCACGCCGAAGCTGTTTTTCAACGACAGATTCGCATCCGGCAATCCCCCGGGGCCGATCGACGTGTTGATCCAACCCGTGTACGGCACGCTCAGCGAGAGCAACGGCACGCTGATCTACACTCCGAACCCGGATTTCAACGGCGTGGACAGCCTCATCTACACCGTGGCCGACAGCGGCGACCCGAGCATTGTGTCGCTTCCGACGCTCGTCACCCTCACGGTGACTGCTGCGATCACGGCCAGCAACGATTTCTACTACGCGTCACCGGGCCAGACGATCGAATTTGATCCGATTTTCACGTACAACGACATCAACCGCACCGGCCACGCGCTGACAGATCCGGTATTCGGGCCGACCCGTGGCGGCACCATCACAAGGATCGGCACCAAGTACTACTACACGGCTCCCCCCAACTTCACCGGCTTCGACAGCTTCTACTACACCGTCGCCGACAGCGAAGATCCAACGCATAGTGCCAGCGGTTTGGTGCAGGTTCTCGCAATAGACGCCAACGGAAACTACTTGCGGTGAGCCGCCGCCGGTCATGTCGGCTGCGACGAGAAGCGGTACTTCCAAGTGGGACTACTACCGACCAGCCGCTGAAAGCAGCGACCGTCGCAGATGGCTTCCAGTGATCTACACCCCTGCGGCCGAGATACCTTCGCTGGCCTTCGTGTCCTCGCCCCGCAGCGAGCGCGCAGCACATGCGGCCAGCGCCACATTGAAGAAGAGAACGTAGACACGTAGATGGCCGCGAACACCGCGGGAACCATGATCACGACGACTGCGATGGTCGCGAACACCGCGCCGACAGGATCGGAAAGATCACCAGGAACCGGTCGTTCCTCGGGACCACTCAGCTCTGCTTTGTCAGAGCCCAGCCACGTGACATTCTCTCCATCATGCCTCCCGAGTAGGTGGCGAGACTCGTAGGCCGATTAGGGTGATGCCGTCCCCAAGACCGCAGTACAGGGCAGGAAGGCGCCGGGAGTGGAATTCGACGTAGTCATCGAGATCCCGAAGGGTTCGCGGAACAAGTACGAGGTGGACCACGAGAGCGGGCGGGTCAAGCTGGACCGTTACCTCTACACGTCGATGGCGTACCCGGCGGACTACGGCTTCTTCGAGAACACACTCGGCGAGGACGGCGATCCGCTCGACGCGCTGGTCCTGCTCCCGGAGTCGGTGTTCCCCGGCTGCATCGTCGAGGCACGGCCGGTCGCGATGTTCCAGATGACCGACGAGGCCGGCGGCGACGACAAGTTGCTGTGTGTGCCCGCGGGCGACGGACGCTGGAATCACATCCAGGATCTCGAAGACGTCCCTGCCCACGAACTCGATGCGATCAAGCACTTTTTCGTGCACTACAAGGACCTCGAGCCGGGAAAGTACGTCAAGGCCGCGGACTGGGTGGGACGCGAGAAGGCCGAGGCGGAGTTGAAGGCCTCGGTCGAGCGGTTCAAGGCCTCCGGCCACTAAAACTTTCGCCGCCGTAATTTTTCCTAGCCGTAACATTCGGTAACGCGCGCGTACTGTGCGCCTCCGATGATGACGACGTGTTCATGCATCAGGGGATCGGCCTCGAGGCGTTCAACGCCATGCCGATGCGACGTGCGGTGCACGCGATCTATGAATGCTGCTACAGCGTGCCGCTGGCGGCCGATCTGTGTCGCGGTCGGCCCTTCACCACTCACGACGAACTCTTCCGCAGCGCCGACGCGCTGCTGTTCGGGCTGTCCGAGGAATCGGTCGACACGATCCTGCAGGCATACCCCGACATCGGCCGTAGGCCGGGCAGCGAGAAGTCCGCGGCAGAGCAGTGCGCGATCTGGTGCGACGAACCCGGCGTGATGGAGCAGCTGAGCGAGGCGTCGCGGCGCTACCTCGAGCACTTCGGGTTCGGCTTCGTCATGTTCGTCAACGGCTACACCGCCCAGGACGTGCTGGCGGCCATGTCGGACCGCCTCCACAACGACGTCGACACCGAGCGCAAGATCGTGCGCAACGAATTGGCTCGCATCAACCGCACCCGCCTCGAGCGCATGCTGGGCCCCGAGGGCGGCTACGACAACTGGTGATCCTCAGGTCCGTCGAGAAGTGTTGCCGGACCTCACGATTGCGCGTACGGAGGTCAGACCCCCTGCCAGTCCAGAATCGCCGTGTCCTGCTTCTTGCCGAGGTCGATCACGAAGTCCTCAGGTGCCGGATCGTTTGCCGGACCGTCGAATTCGATCGTGGTGGCCACGTTTCCCTGGTTGAACGTCAACACGCTGGTCGACTGCGTCCCGTTGAGCGTCGTTCCAGAGACCAGGTTCCCGTTGGCGCCGACGGCCGCGGCCACCTTCCTCGGCATGGCCACTTGATCCGCGGCGGCCGACAGCGATGCGATCGCCGCCTGCTCGTTGGGATAGAGCAGGATCGTCGTGGTGATCGACCGGGTACCGCCTTCGCGGTGGGTGTATTTCGCCTCGACGCCCTGCTGACCGTTCGGATTGATGATGAACGGGGCGGCGGTGTAGGCCAGGGAGTCCGTGAGTAGGTTCGGGTCGACGGGTAGCGCGTTGAAATCACCGGATTGCGCTGCGGCAGAACCCAAACCGCCGAACGTCGCCGCGATCGCCACGGCAGCAGATGCACCGGCCGCCTTTGCCAGCGTCTTCACCGTCAGCATGGGTAGCACGCCCATCCGCGCCAGCCGTCTCGCCAGAACCATCCGGGACCGCAGCCCATGTTGCCGGTGGTGCCCTGGCAGTCGAGCGCGGCCACCTTGGGGCCGGCCGGCACCGCGGGCTGAGTGTAGGTGGTCGTATCTTGGACCGATGCCGCTCCGGCTGTTGGCGCGGCGACAATCGGTCCTGTGATCAACGCGGCCGCGGCGACCGCCATCGTGAGTCTGTGCATTACTGCTCCTCCCACAACATTGACTCTCGGACACCGAAGAACGTACTCCGCTCACGCTGCCGTCACTTCGCAATTGACCGAACAAATCGACGCCTCACGCCGCATGATGGTTCGGTGCATGAGGTGCTGCGCGGGCACTGCGACCCGCAGTTCGACAAGGTCGCCGAGGCGCTCGCCGACGAGATCGTCACCGGCGGCGAAGTCGGGGCCGCGATAGCCATCGACATCGACGGCGAAACCGTGGTCGACATGTGGGGTGGCCACGCGGATGCCGCCAAGACGGTGCCGTGGAGCGAGGACACCATCGTCAACGTCTGGTCGTCGACCAAGACGGTCACCGCGCTGGCGGGCCTGATGCTCATCGACCGGGGCCTGGTCGATGCGGCCGCACCGGTAGCCACATACTGGCCCGAATTCGCCGCGAACGGCAAGCAGCACATCGAGTTTCGCCACCTCATGTCCCACATGTCGGGTCTTTCCGGCTGGGACCAGCCCGTGGTCATCGAAGACGTCTTCGACTGGGAGCGCTCGACGTCCGCGCTGGCCGCCCAAGCCCCGTGGTGGGAACCGGGCACGGCGTCGGGCTACCACGCCCTGACCTACGGCCACCTCATCGGCGAGGTGCTGCGCCGCGTGACCGGTACGACGTTGAAGGAGTTCGTGCGCGACGAAATCGCGGGACCGCTCGGTGCCGATTTCCAGATCGGGGCACAGCCGGGCGATGCCGACCGGATCGCGGAGATCGTTCCAGCGACGGAACCGCTCGACCTACCGCCGATGGATCAGTGGCCCGAACCCATGCTGAAGACGTTCACCGGCCCGGCGCCCGACCCGGCGGTGGCCAACACCGATGCATGGCGCGCGGCCGACATCGGCGGGGCCAACGGACACGGCAATGCGCGGTCGCTGGCCCGCATTCTCTCGTCGATCTCCCTGGGCGGCACGGTGGACGGTGTTCGGCTGCTCGGACCCGACACCATCGCCAAGATCTTCGAAGTCCAATCCGACGGACCCGACCTCGTCCTGGCCAACCACCCGTTGAAATTCGGGTTGGGACTAGGACTGCCGCAGCGCGAGTCCATTCCGTTCGTCCCCGAGGGCCGGATCTGCTTCTGGGGTGGCTGGGGCGGATCGTGGGAGACCATGAACCCCGATCGTCGTGCCACCGTCGCCTACGTGATGAACAAGATGGGACCGGGCATCGAGGGTTCGGGACGCACCAGCCGTTACTTCACTCTGATCTACGAGGCCCTCTCATGACCACGGACGGCCAGCCAGTCGAGCACGTCGAGCCCCACCGCGCGCAAATCCTGACGCGGTGACGCCGCGATCAGCGTGACGCCGTCGGCGACGCCTGCCGTTTGAATATCGGCGATCAACCCCGCGAGCCCGTCGACCGTGCCTGCGTAGCGCACGCCGTCGACCGAATCGAGTTCCCCTCGCGCCGAACGGAAGTCGTCTGCGACGGCGACAGTCATATCCAGAATGACCGCAACGTCGTCGGATTCCGCGCGGATACGCGCACGGGCTCGTCTGGCCTGCGACAGGTCGGCGGCGACGACGCGCACCGCGCGCTCGACACCGTCGGTCAGCTCGCTCCAGTGTCCATCTGGGTTGTCCGCAACGAATAGCCGCACGGCGGCTACGCTAGGCGTCGCCGTGACCGCCGTCGACCGTTGTGATCAACGCGAATCCAAGGACTCCTCGGACCCCTCGCCCGTGCCGGCCGCCTGCTCTTCCCTTTTCACGTCATGCACGCGCGTCTTGTAGAGACTGGCGGCGGTGGTGATGGCCAGCGTCACGATGATCACGCCGAGGCTGGCCAGCGTCGGGATCTCCGGCACTGGAACGTGCTCGCCGCCGTTGATGAACGGCAACTCGTTCTCGTGCAGCGCGTGCAGGATCAGCTTCACGCCGATGAACGCCAGGATGAGCGCCAGCCCCTGCGACAGGTAAACCAGCCTCTTGAGTAGGTCGCCAAGTAGGAAGTAGAGCTGACGCAGACCCATCAGCGCGAACACGTTCGCCGTGAACACCAGATACGGCTCCTGAGTGAGGCCGTAGATCGCGGGAATGGAGTCCAGCGCGAAGAGCAGGTCGGTGGTGCCCAGCGCAACGATCACCAGGAACATCGGCGTCATCAGCCGTTTGCCGTCCTGTTTGATCCACAGCTTCAGGCCGTCCCACTTCTCGGTGAGGCTCAGATGGCTACGCGCGAAGCGGACGATGAAGTTGTCGCCGTCATCCTCGTGGTCGGTGTCACGCACCAGCGTGATCGCGGTGTACACCAGGAAGGCGCCGAACACGTAGAAGATCCAGGAGAACTGGTTGATTGCGACCGCGCCCAACGCGATGAAGATGCCGCGGAAGATCAGCGCCAGGATGATGCCGACCAACAGCGCCTGCTGCTGATACTTCCTCGGCACGTTGAAGCTGGCCATGATGATGAGGAAGACGAAGAGGTTGTCGACCGACAGGCTGTACTCGGTGAGCCAGCCGGCGAAGAATTCGACGCCGTACTGGCTGCCGTGGAAGAAGTACGTCCACAACCCGAACGCCACCGCGAGACTGACGTAGATAGTCAACGCGATGCCGGTTTCCCGCTTCGACGGTTCATGTGGGCGACGCCCGATCACGACGATGTCGAACAGCAGGATCGCGATCGTCACGCTCAGCGTGATGGCCCACTCGAGTGGAGAAACGTTCACAAAACCTCCGGTCGTCGCGGCGAGCCGCGGATGCAGCCCGGTAAAACGCCGGAGGTCTCTTCCACCGCGACGATGAACGCACGGTCCGCAACACCGGTCGTCCAACTCCAGGCCGACGTGATGACGACGCTGCGGCGAAGGAATACTCCCCTCCGCTGATGATTCTGCCAGGTAACCGCGATTGACCGAAATCGAGGAAACCAAACCCGCCGCGTGCGCCGCATACGCGAGGCCCACGCCGCTTAGTAGTTTTGTACCCGTGGATGGGGCCGTTATGCCAGAGATACCTGCGCAATTCGTGTTGTCGTCGCATGCTCCCGAGCCACGCACGCTCATCGACATCCTCTACGACACCGCCGCCCGTCATCCCGATTCGCCGGCGATCGACGACGGCGAGGTCCAGCTCACCTACGCCGAGTTGATCGCCGACATCTCCGAGAGCGTCGAATGGCTGGCCACCCGCGGTATCGGACGTGGCGACCGCATCGGAATCCGGATGCCGTCGGGCAGTTATGCGCTGTACGTGGCGATCCTCGCGACGCTGGCCACCGGCGCCGCCTACGTTCCCGTCGATGCCGACGACCCCGACGAACGAGCCGACCTGGTGTTCACCGAGGCTCAGGTGGTGGCGATCATCACCGAGGCGGGGCTCATCCGCGCACCCGGTTCGTCGCGCGGGTGGCGGGCGGCCGCGCCTCTCGGTCGTGACGACGCCTGGATCATCTTCACGTCCGGATCCACCGGCACCCCCAAGGGCGTCGCGGTCACGCATCGGAGCGCGGCCGCGTTTGTCGACGCGGAAGCACGAATGTTCCTGCAGGACAATCCGATCGGGCCCAACGACCGGGTACTCGCCGGTCTCTCGGTGGCATTCGATGCGTCATGCGAGGAGATGTGGCTGGCCTGGCGCAACGGGGCCTGCCTCGTTCCCGCACCACGATCACTGGTGCGCAGCGGTATGGACCTGGGTCCGTGGCTGGTGTCGCGGGACATCACGGTCGTCTCGACGGTGCCGACGCTCGCGGCATTGTGGCCTGCCGAGGCGCTCGAGGCCGTGCGGCTGCTGATCTTCGGCGGCGAGGCCTGCCCGCCGGAGTTGGCCGAGCGGCTCGCCGTCGACGGCCGCGAGGTGTGGAACACCTATGGCCCCACCGAAGCGACAGTCGTCGCGTGTGCGGCGCGGCTGACCGGCACCGGGCCCGTCAGCATCGGACTGCCGTTGCCGGGGTGGGACCTCGCGGTGGTCGACAAGGCGGGTGCGCCGGTGCCGCTCGGCCAGGTCGGCGAACTCGTCATCGGCGGCGTCGGGCTGGCTCGCTATCTGGATCCGGACAAGGACGCCGAGAAGTACGCGCCGATGCCCGCGCTGGGGTGGAACCGCGCGTACCGCAGCGGCGACCTGGTCCGCCTCGAAGCAGACGGCCTCTACTTCCAGGGCCGCGCCGACGATCAGGTGAAGGTGGGCGGCCGACGAATCGAGCTCGGCGAGGTCGATTCGGCGCTGGTCAACCTGCCGGGCGTCAGCGGTGGCGCGGCCGCGGTGCGGCGCACGGCCAGTGGCACTCCACTGTTGGTCGGCTACATCGCGAGTGCTGACCCATCGTTCGATCTCGCTGCAGCGCGCGCGACGCTGGCGGGGGCACTTCCCGCCGCGCTGGTGCCGCGCCTGGTGCTCGTGGACGAACTGCCCACCCGGACATCCGGCAAGGTCGACCGCGACGCGTTGCCGTGGCCGCCTCCCGGCGACGCCGAGGGTGAGGATGCGCCCGACCTCGGCGGCACGATGGGCTGGGTTGCGGACCTGTGGCGCCGCGTCCTCGCCGCCCCGATCGAGGGGCCGGAGGCCGACTTCTTCGCCCTCGGCGGCGGATCCCTGTCGGCGGCTCAGCTGGTCACCGCACTTCGTCAGCGGTATCCGCAGGTGACGGTCGCCGACCTCTACGACCATCCACGGCTCGGATCGCTCACCGGTTACCTCGATGAGTTGAAACCGCCACCGCGGGTAGAGACCCGTGTGGTCAAACCGACGCCGCGGCTGTCCCAAGCCGTCCAGGTCGCTCTGACACTGCCGCTGGCGACGCTGACCGCGCTGCAGTGGGTGGTCTGGCTGGCGCTGGCCAACAACGTTGCCGCCGACCTGGACCTGGTGCCGTGGGCAAGGCCGATCGGCTGGTGGTGGATCGTCGCGGGGTTCGGATTGTTCGTCACACCGCTGGGCCGGATGGGCATCGCGGTGCTGTTCTCGCGGATGCTGCTGTCCGGGCTGGAGCCCGGCACCTACCGTCGGGGCGGGCCGGAGCATCTGCGGGTGTGGTTCGCCGAACGCCTCGCCGAGGCCAGCGGCGCGGAGAATCTCGCGGGCGCGCCGTGGCTCGTGTACTACGCCCGCGCGCTCGGCAACAAAGTCGGTAAGGGCGTCGACCTGCACTCGGCCCCACCGGTGACCGGCATGCTGAAACTCGGTCACCGAAGTTCGGTCGAGCCCGAGGTCGACCTGACCGGTCACTGGATCGACGGGGACCGCTTCCACGTGGGCCGAATCAGTATCGGCAACGACGCGACGATCGGTGCCCGCACAACCCTGTTACCGGGGGCCGTCGTCGGCAAGAACGCCGACGTGGCCCCGGGCTCGGGGGTGGCAGGCAAGGTGAAGAACGGCCAGTACTGGAAGGGCTCGCCCGCGGTGAAGTCGGGTAAGGCGCGCCATCCGTGGCCGGATCACCGTCCGCCCAGGGCAGCGCTGTGGGTGGCGGTCTACGGGGCGACGTCGGTGCTGCTGGGTGCCGTGCCGCTGTTGGCCCTCGGTGTCGGCCTCGCCGTGATCGGGTGGGGTATCCGTGACGCGGATACGGTGTCGGCCGCCATCGCGCCTGCGGCCCTGTGGACCCCTATCGCGACGATGGCGGCAGTGCTGACGTACGCCGTGGTGACCGTTGTCGGCGTGCGGATGCTGTCGCTGTGGCTGAGCGAGGGCTATCACCCGGTGCGTAGCCGCGTCGGCTGGCAGATATGGGCCACCGAGCGTTTGATGGATGCCGCTCGCAACTACCTGTTCCCCCTGTACGCCAGCCTGTTGACGCCGTGGTGGCTGCGGATACTCGGCGCGAAAGTGGGCCGCGGCACCGAGATTTCGACGGCGCTGCTGACCCCGAAGTTCACGGTCGTCGAAGACGGAGCGTTCCTCGCCGACGACACCATGGTGGCGTCCTACGAACTCGGCGGCGGCTGGATACATGTCGCGAAGGCCACCATCGGCAAGCGCGCATTCCTCGGCAACTCCGGCATCACCCAACCGGGCCGCAAGGTGCCCGATGATGGGCTGGTGGCGGTGCTGTCGGCGGCACCGCACAAAGCCAAGGCCGGCTCGTCGTGGCTCGGTAGCCCGCCGGTTCGGTTGCGGCGCAAGCCGACCGCGGCCGACACGTTGCGCACGTTCCATCCGTCGCTACGGCTGAAGGTCCTGCGCGGACTGGTGGAGACCTGCCGGATCGTACCGCTGATCGTGACGTTCGCGATCGGGCTCGGCGTGCTCTTGACTCTGCAGTGGCTGGCCGTGCGCTTCGGCTGGCTATGGGCGGTACTGGGAGGCGGCGTCGTGCTGCTGATCGCGGGCGTGATCGCGGGCGGCATCTCGGTGATAGCGAAATGGCTTGTGGTGGGTCGTATCCGAGCGATCGAACATCCGCTGTGGTCGCCGTTCGTGTGGCGAAACGAGGTATCGGATACCTTCGTCGAGACCGTCGCTGCGCCGTGGTTCGCCCGCGCCGCCAGCGGCACCCCTGTCATGAACCTGTGGCTGCGCGCGCTGGGCGCGTCGATCGGGCGGGGGGTGTGGTGCGAGACGTACTGGCTACCCGAGGCCGACCTGGTCACCCTGGGCATGGGGTCGACCGTCAACCGTGGCTGCGTGGTCCAGACTCACTTGTTCCACGACCGCATCATGCGGATGGATACCGTTGTGCTCGAAGAGGGTTCGACGCTGGGACCGCACTGTGTCGCGTTGCCCGCCGCGCGGATCGGCGCGGGTGCTACCGTCGGCCCGGCCTCACTGGTGATGCGCGGCGACGAGGTACCACCGTCGACCCGATGGCTGGGTAATCCGATCGCGCCGTGGAACCTGTTCCGTAAGAAGCGCGGCGGCGACAGTCCCGATCCGGCGCCGAAGAAACCAGAGAATGCCGCCGCGTGACACCCAGTAAGAAGAAGGGGCCCGCACCCGTCATCGATCCATACATACCGACCAACGGCAACTTCGGGTATCGGGTATCGCGCTACGAAATCGACCTGGAATACAAGGTGGCGATCAACCGGCTGGCCGGGTCGGTCACGATCACCGCGGTGACGCTTGCCGCGCTGCGCAACTTCACCCTCGACCTGTCGGACGCGCTGGCCGTGACGAAGGTGACCGTGAACGGACGGCGGCCCGCTCAGTTCAAGTTGTCACAGAGCAAATTGCACGTCGGCCTGACGGACACCCTTCCCCCCGGTGCGGCGATGTCGATCGTCGTACGCTACGGCGGGTCGCCCCGGCCTATCCGCTCCTATTGGGGTGACGTCGGTTTCGAGGAACTGACCGAGGGCGTCCTGGTGGCCGGCCAGCCCAACGGTGCGGCCTCATGGTTCCCGTGTGACGACCATCCGAGCGCCAAGGCGAGCTTCGCGATCCGGATCAGCACCGAGAGTCCGTACTACGCACTGGCCAACGGCAAGTTGCTGTCTCGGCGGGCACGAGCGGGCATGACCGCCTGGACCTACGAGCAGGCGGAGCCGACGTCGACGTACCTGATGACGCTGCAGATCGGGGTGTACAACCGCCACCGCATGGCCAAGAACGGCGTGGAGATGTATGCGGTCCTGCCGGATCGGTTGCGGCGCAACTTCGATCAGGACTTCGCCGACCAGCCTAAGATGATGAAGCTGTTCGTCAAACTGTTCGGACCGTATCCGTTGGCGACCGGCTATACCGTCGTCATCACCGACGACGATCTGGAGATACCCCTTGAAGCGCAGGGTATTTCGGTCTTCGGCGCCAACCACTGCGACGGTGAAGGCAGCGCCGAGCGGCTGATCGCACACGAACTGGCCCACCAGTGGTTCGGCAACTCGGTGACCGCGCAACGATGGCGGCACATCTGGTTGCACGAGGGCTTCGCCTGTTATGCGGAGTGGGTTTGGTCGGAGCACTCAGGCGGTCGCAGCGCCGACGAGTGGGCGCGCCACTACTACCAGCGACTCGCGGATTCGCCGAAGGACATGGTGCTGGCCGACCCGGGAGCCCGCGACATGTTCGACGACCGGGTGTACAAGCGGGGCGCACTCACACTGCATGTGTTGCGGCGGCGCGTCGGTGACGACAACTTCTTTGCGCTGCTTCGTGATTGGACGGCACGGCACCGGCATAGCACAGTCGTCACCGACGACTTCACCGGGCTCGCCTCGAACTACACGAACAAATCCCTGCGCCCGCTGTGGGCGGCGTGGCTGTACGAGAAGGAATTACCCACGCTGGACCTACCCACGTGACCGACGCTGGAACGCCGACCGGCCCAGTCACGCGCGCAAGCGTGACGCGCATTGGCGCCGCGACGGCACTCACCGCGCTGTGCGTGTACATAATGCTCTACCTGGCTGCACGGGATCTTGAGCCCGCCGGTTTTTCGGTATTTGGCGTGTTCTGGGGCGCTTTCGGCCTGGTAACGGGTGCCACCTCTGGTCTACTACAAGAAGCGACGCGGGAGGTCCGCTCGACACGCCACACTGCGTTCGTCCCCGGGCCTCGGATCCACCCGCTGCACGTCGCGGCCTTGGTCGGCATCGTGGCCGCTGTTGTCATCACGGCAACCGCACCAATGTGGTCGAGTCATGTTTTCGCCGAATCGCAATGGCTGAGTGTCGTGCTGCTGGCTGTCGGGCTGGCCGGTTTCTGCATGCATGCGACGTTGTTGGGGATGCTTGCCGGAGTGGACGGGTGGACCCAGTACGGGTCGCTGATGGTGACCGACGCCGCGATACGGCTCGCGGTCTCAGCTGCCTCGTTCGTCGTGGGCTGGGGTCTCGCTGGATACCTCTGGGCCACAGTGGCGGGCGCGGTCGCTTGGCTGATCATGTTGATCGTCTCACCGGTCACTCGGACTACAGCCCGCCAGCTGACTCCCGGGACCATGTGGACCTTCCTGCGCGGCGCAGCGCATTCGATCGCCGCAGCAGGCGCCGGCGCGATTCTTGTGGTGGGCTTCGCGGTGTTGCTCAAGGCCACATCTGGTGACTTGGGGACGACCGGTGGCGTGGTGATCTTGGCGGTGACCCTAACACGTGCCCCCTTACTTGTGCCGCTGACCGCGATGCAGGGCAACCTGATTGCATACTTCGTCGACCAGCGCACGCACCGGTTGCGGGCGCTCGTCGCACCTGCCGTGGTAGTGCTGTCCATCGGAATGCTGGGCGTGTTGGCCGCTGGTGTATTCGGACCGTGGCTGCTGCGCGCCGGGTTCGGGGCGGACTACGTCGCCAGCCGTGCGCTGTTGGCGTGGCTGACCGCGGCGGCGATCACGATCGCGCTGTTGACGTTGACCGGGGCCGCGACCGTGGCGGCAGCGCTACACCGTGCGTACTCGCTGGGATGGGTGTCAGCGACCGTCGCGTCGACGGGGTTGCTGCTGTTGCCGCTGACCCTCGAGACTCGCACCGTGGTCGCCCTGTTGTGCGGGCCGCTCGTGGGTATGGCCGTCCATCTGGCCGCGCTGTCTAGGCCGGCAGCGTCGGTGACGAACCACTGAGCAATGCGGTCAGCAGCTCGATCCGCTTGTCCTCGAGCTCCGGCTGCGGCAGCACCGCGCGCACGATCGCCGCGCCGTCGAAGGTATTGGTGAGGATCGCCGTCAGCGCGGCGAACGTCTCCTCTCCGAACTGCTCGGCACCAGGGAGCGCCCGTGCGGCCTCATAGATGTTCGCGGCGTACACCGTGAGGACGTCTTTCAATGTGGCCTTCAGCTTTTCGTCGGTACGGGCCGCGACGAGCAGCTCGTACATCACGGTGTTCGTGGCGTTCCCCGTGACGTCGCGAAGGATCGTCAGCGCGGCTTCCAGGGTCGGCTTGTCCGCCGGGATCTCGGCCACCCGCTTGGAGAACAGACCGAGCTGGCGTCGCATCACCTCCTCGGCAGTGGCCGCCATGAAGTCGCCCATGGTCGGAAAGTGCCGGAACAGCGCGCCGTCGGAAACCTCTGCACGCCTGGCGATCACCGCCGCGGACGCCCTCGCGTATCCCACTTCCACGATTGTGTCGATGCTGGCGTCGAGCAGCCGTGCGATGGTTTCCTCGCGGCGCTGTTGCTGCGTTCTTGCCATGTCAGACAAGCGCTTTCGCAGGCTGGGACTTGCCCGCCCGCAGGAAGTGGCCGGACTTCAGGGTGCTACCGTAACCCTCGCAGAACTCGCCGTTGCGGAACACGACTTTGCCGTTGACCGCCGTCGCCACCACGGTGGCGTCGTTGCGATTGACCATACGGCTCAGACCGCCGTAGAACGGGACGGCCTCTTCGTGGTAGGCGTTCACCGAATCATCAAGGCGCTGCGGGTCGATGACGACGAAGTCGGCACGCTCGCCCTCGCGAAGCGTGCCTGCGTCCAGCCCGAACCAGTCGGCGACCTCGGAGGTCAGCCGGTACACCGCGCGCTGCACCGAAAGGAAGGGGCGGCCGGCCCGCTCCGCGTCACGGACCCGCTTGAGCAATTTCACCGAGAAGTTGTAGAACGCCATGTTGCGCAGGTGGGCGCCGGCGTCGGAGAACCCCATGTGAATGGACGGTTCGGCGGCGAGCCGATCGAGGTATTTGGGTCGGTGGTTCGCCACGATCGTCGTCCACCGCACGTTGCGTTCGCCGTTCTCCACCAGCACGTCGAGGAACGCATCGAGCGGATGCAGCCCGCGCTCGTCGGCGATCTGCCCGAAGCTCTTGCCGATCAGCGTCGTGTCCGGGCACTCGACGATCGTGGCGTCGTGGAAGTCGCGATGCCACAGCGACGGACCGAGCTTGGTCTTGTCGAACGACTTGCGGAACCGGCGGCGGTACTCCGGGTCGGCCAACAACTCGTTGCGTTCGAACTGGTCACGCAGATGCAATGCGGCGGTGCCCGCACCGAACTCCTCGAACACCGGCAGGTCGATGCCGTCGGAGTACAGCTCGAAGGGGACCGGTAGGTGCTGGAACCGCACAAAGGAGTTGAGCAGCTTGTTGACAAGCCTTACGACAGGCCCGAAGACATGCACGATGCCGGCGGCAGACTTGGCATCGGCCGAGACGAGCAGGCTCATCCGCACGCCGGGTCGACGGCCGAACCATCCGCTGCTGGTGAGGAAGAACATCACCGCCTCGATCGCGTTCGTGGTGTTGGGAGCGCTCTGCAGGATGCGGCCGCGACGACGCAGCACCGAGATCAGCTTGCGGCGCTCCCGCCACGTCGCGAACGTCGACGGCAACGCGCGTGAGCGGAACCGGTCACCGTCGAGCTTGTCGATCGGAGCGTCCATACCCGACATGCCGACAAGCCCTGCGTCGAGCGCCTTCTCGAGCATGGTCGCCATCCGGTCGAGCTCCGCCGGGGTCGGCTTGACGCCCTCGGTCGTCGCGCGGTCCAGTCCGAGCACGCTGGTGCGAAGGTCCGAGTGCCCGAGCATCGAGCCGACGTTCGGCCCGAGAGGCAGTTCTTCCAGGGCGCGGACGTATTCAGCCGGCTCGGACCACGTCTTCTTGGCTTCCAGTGCGCCGTGCACGAACGCGCGGGGTACCGCCTCGACGCGGCTGAACAGATCGGCGGCGTCGTCGGCGTCGGCGTAGACCGTCGACAGCGAGCAGTTGCCGAGCAGCACCGTGGTGACACCGTGCCGCACCGACTCACGCAGGCCGGGATCGAGCAGCACCTCGGCGTCGTAGTGCGTGTGCACATCGATGAATCCAGGCATGACCCACTTGCCGTCGGCGTCGATGACCTCCGGGCAACCGGTCTCGTCGAGCGGCCCAGCGGAGATCGTCGCAACAATC
The DNA here is from genome assembly GCF_000230895.2 of Mycolicibacterium rhodesiae NBB3. The sequence continues at coordinate 2,196,167 of NC_016604.1, read as the reverse complement.
CCGTCGCGGATTCCGAGTGTGCGGACCTGCGGTGCGGCGCCGGTCCCGTCGAACCACAGCCCGTTGCGAACAATCACGTCGTAAGTCATGACCGAACCCTACAATAGATAGTGAGTACTTGCAATCTGTTTATGCGGTCGACTTTGATGGCAGGAGGAACCGCTCTCTAGACTCGGGGCCAACATGACGTGGATGGTGACGGGCGGGGCGGGCTACATCGGCTCTCACGTGGTCCGTGCGCTTCAGGATGCCGATATCGGCGTCGTTGTCGTCGACGACCTGTCCACCGGGTTGGAACAGTTCGTCCCCGCCACGGTGCCGTTCGTGCGGGGCAGTCTGCTCGACGGTGGCCTCGTCACCCGGGCGCTGAAGGACCACGGTGTCGACGGAGTCATCCACATCGCCGGGTTCAAGTACGCCGGCGTATCGGTTCAGCGCCCGTTACACACCTACGAACAGAACGTCTCGGCAATGGTGACGTTGCTCAAGGCGATGGACACCGCGGGCGTCGACAAGTTCGTATTCTCTTCCAGCGCAGCCACATTCGGCACGCCGGACGTCGACCTCGTCACCGAGGACACCGCGACCCGGCCGGAGTCGCCCTACGGTGAGACCAAGCTGATCGGCGAATGGATCCTGCGTGACGTCGGACGCGCAACCGGCATGCGGCACACGAGCCTGCGCTATTTCAACGTGGTGGGCTCCGGTTCGCCCGAGCTGTTCGACGTCAGTCCGCACAATCTGTTCCCGCTGGTCTTCGACATGCTCTACCGGGGTGAGACCCCACGAATCAACGGGAACGACTACCCGACGCCCGACGGCACATGCGTGCGCGACTACATCCACGTCGCCGATCTCGCGCTGGCCCACGTCGCTGCCGCCCAACGCTTGACGGCCGGACAGCCGGTCGAGGCCGTGTACAACCTCGGCAGCGGCAACGGCACATCGGTGCGCGAGATCATGACGGCGATCCGGACCGTGACCGGTATCGACTTCGAACCGACGATCAATCCCCGGCGACCGGGAGACCCCGCGCGGATCGTCGCGTCCGGCGACCTGGCCAGGCGAGACCTGGACTGGCAGATGCGACATTCACTCGACGAGATGGTGGCGTCCGCGTGGGATGCACGAAGCCGGGCCGGCGACAACTACCCCGCGTGAAAGGTATATCGGCTCACACCAACTGGGTCGCCCGCGCTGCTGCCGCGCTCATCCTGGTGCACCTGATCGTCCGCGCGGTGCTCGCCTTGGGCGGCTACTTCTACTGGGACGACCTGATCCTCGTCGGCCGCGCGGGTACCCAGGACCTGCTGTCGACCGGGTACCTGTTCGACGACCACGACGGTCACGTGATGCCCGCCGCGTTTCTGGTGGCCGGCGGGATCACGCGCCTCGCGCCGCTGCAATGGTTCCTACCAGCGCTCAGCCTCGTCGTACTGCAGCTGCTGGCGTCGCTGGCGCTGCTGCGCGCACTGCACGTGATTCTGGGCCGGCGACCCGTGCTCTTGATTCCCTTGACGTTCGCGTTGTTCACTCCGCTGGCGGTACCTGGCTTCGCGTGGTGGGCGGCCGCGCTGAACTCGCTGCCGATGCTGGCGGCGCTGGCGTGGGTGTGTGGGGATGCGATTCTGCTGGTACGCACCGGCAATCAGCGTTACGCAGTGACGGGTCTGCTGGTGTTCGTCGGGGGTCTGCTGTTCTTCGAGAAGGCTGCCGTCATCCCGTTCGTCGCGTTCGCCACCGCGGCGCTGCTGGCCCATGTCACCGGCACGGGTTCACCGTTGATGGTCTGGCGCCGTGGAATTCGGCTGTGGATATCTTCACTGGCGGTGACGGTCGCGTGGATCGCCGTCTATCTCGCAGTCGTCGACCAGAAGCGGTGGAGCTTCGACTGGTCGATGACGTGGGATCTGCTGCGCCGCTCGGTGACGCACGGGATCGTGCCCGGGCTCGTCGGCGGACCGTGGGATTGGCAACGCTGGGCGCCCGCCTCCCCGTGGGGTACACCACCGCTGACCGTCATGATCCTGGGCTGGGTGGCACTGGCGGCCGTGGTGGCGGTGTCCGTCATACGCAAACGGCGCATCGGCGGGGTGTGGCTCATGGCGGCGGGGTACGCGGTGGCGTGCCAGATACCCATCTATCTGATGAGGTCGTCGCAGTACACCGCACTCGAGCTGGCCCAGACACTGCGGTATCTTCCGGATCTCGTCGTGGTGCTTGCCCTGCTCGCCGCGGTGGGCTTGTGCGCACCCAACCGTGAAGGCGCGCGCTGGCTGGATGAATCACATACCAGGACGGCCGTAATCGTCGTCGCAGCAACCGGATTCATGGCGGGCAGCCTCTACTCGACGGCGACGTTCCTGACGAGTTGGCGCGACAACCCGGCCCAGCCATATCTGCAGAACGCCGCGATGGGACTGGCCGACGCAGCGCTGCAGTCCAGCGCCGCGATGCTCGACCAGGAGGTGGACCCGATGGTGTTGCAGCGCGTGGTCGGGCCCGAGAACCGGATCAGCCACATGTTCGCTCTGCTGCGACACCGACCCGAATTCACCTCGGCCACAACAGACTTACGCATGCTTGACAGCTCCGGGCGGTTGGTCGACGCGAAGGTGACCTGGGTGCGCAGCATCGTCGAGGGGCCCGCTCCACAGTGCGGCTATCTGGTTCAGCCGGATTTCGGAGTCCGGATGCCGCTGGACGGTCCGCTGTTGCCTGCCGACTGGACCGCCGAGATCAACTACCTGGCCAACAGCGACGGCTCGCTGACGATGTCGCTGTCGGAGGGCAAGGAGGTCAAGGTGCCGGTTCATCCAGGGCTCAACCGTGTCTTCGTCCGGCTGCCCGGCGCGGGCGATGCGATCGAGGTCCGGGCGAACACCGCCGCGCTGTCGGTGTGTATCGCATCAGGACCGGTGGGATTCGTGGCACCGAAATAGCCTGCCGCGTGCCAGTCTGGTCCCCATGACCCCCAAGACTGATGTTCGTGAGCAGGGTATTGAGGTTTTCCGCGAGCTGCTGCCCGGCGTGCTGCCGGACGGTCCGCTCGACGTGCGCGACGGCTCGTTCGGCGACGAGATCCTCGAGATCGCGATGGACAACGTGTTCGGCAGCCTGTGGACGCGCGACGGCCTGAGCCGTCGCGACCGCAGTCTGGTCACCCTCGGCATCCTCATCGCGCTGCGGGCGACCGACGAGCTGAAGATTCACTTCCAGATCGCGCGCAACAACGGCCTGACCGAAGACGAGATCGCCGAGGTGGTCTATCACTCGACCGGCTACGCCGGCTTCCCCGCAGGCAACACGGCTTGCCGATTGGCGCGCGAGGTGTTTGACGTGTCTTAGTGGAGCCACCTAGGAGAATCGAACTCCTGACCTATTCATTACGAGTGAATCGCTCTACCGACTGAGCTAAGGTGGCGCGCCTTCGCCGATGAGCGCTTGCGCGAAGAGCATCGATTCCAGGCGGGACGAGTCTACGGCAGGGCCTGCCGGGCGCCCAACTCAGTCGCGCAGTGCCCGTCCGACGGTGGCCACCATCGCGTCCACCGCGAACTTCGGCTTGACGTTCATGTCCAGCGCCTCGCGGCAGTCGAGCACCGCCTCGATGCAGCGCAACAGCTTCTCCGGCGGCGCGTGGGCGGCCATCGCGGCGACCCGTTCGCCCATATCGGGGTGGTTCGGCACGATGTCTCCTGCGCCAGACGACACCAGCAACGCATCCCGGAAGTACGTGGCCAGGTCGATCAGGGCCCGGTCGAGCGCGTCGCGCGACGCGCGTGTCTTGCGCGACTTCTGCCGTTTCTCAAGGTCTTTGAGGGCACCGGCCGCTCCGCGCATCGTGCCGGCGGTGCCCTTGCCGGTGCCACCGGCGCCCAGTGCGGTGCGCAACTCCTCCGCTTCGACCTCATTGCGGTCGGTCGTCAGCGACACCGCCTCCGCCTCGGCGGTGGCCACCAGCTCCTCGGCGGCCGCGTAAGCGCGCGACGGTGTCGCGGCATCGCGCGCCAGCGCAAGGGCCCGCTGCCTGCGCTCGCGGGCCCGCTCGTCGACGGCAAGCCGCCGCGCCCGGCCGACATGGCCGCCGCTGACCGACGCCGCCCAGCGGGCATCCGCCTCGGGCAGCCCGTCGGTGTCGATCAGCACCTGGGCGATGGCGTCGACCGGCGGTGTCACCAGCGCCACATGCCTGCACCGCGACCGCAGCGTGATCGCGATGTCCTCCGGGTCCACCGACGGTGCGCACAGCAGGAACACCGTCGACGGCGGCGGCTCCTCGACAACCTTCAGCAGGGCGTTCGCCGCGCCTTCGGTCAGCCTGTCGGCGTCCTCGATCAACACCACCTGCCATCGCCCGGTGCCCGGCCGTCGCGAGGCGATCTGCACGATGCCGCGCATCTCGTCCACGCCGATGGACAGGCCCTCGGGCACGATCCGACGCACGTCGGCGTGGGTGCCCGCCATCGCCGTGGCGCAGGCACGGCACTCTCCGCAGCCCGGGACGCCGTCGCTGGTGCACTGCAGCGCAGCCGCAAAGCACAGTGCCGCTATCGATCGGCCCGAACCGGGCGGGCCGGTGATCAACCAGGCGTGTGTCATGGTCCCGGTGGCTGCCTGATTGTGAGCCGAATCACCGCGAGCGGCCCGCGCTGCGGCCACCAACTCGGCTTCGACGGCGTGCTGCCCCACCAGACGCGAAAAAACACCGGTCATCGCAGATAACAGTAGTGCTGCGAAGCGACACGTCCGTCCCACAGGGCTCGTTTGCGCCTTTTCGAGTCCGTCCCGCCCGATACGGTTGACCCGTGACCACCAGGGCCATGTCGGAGAACGTACCCATCAGACGAATCGGCGCATTCGTCCGCTGGGTCGCGCGTACTCCGTGGCCGGTGTTCACGCTGGGCATGCTGCAGGCCGACATCATCGGGGCCCTGCTGGTGCTGAGCTTTCTGCGCTTCGGCCTGCCGCCCGAGGACCGCATCCAGCTTCAGGACCTTCCCGCGTTCAACTTGGCCGTGTTCCTGGGCTTCCTGTTCGTCTCGTTCACCACCGCGTCGTACCTGAGCCTGCGGCTGCTGATCCCCGTCATCCGCTGGCAGCGCCGCGACTCGCTGCTGACCGACACCGACCCGGCGGTCACCGAGCTGGCCCGCGTCCGCGCGCTGAAGATGCCCTACTACCGCACCATGATCAACGTCGCGAACTGGCTGCTCGGCTCGGTCGTCTTCATCGTCGCCAGCTGGCCGGTGGCCAGCAAGTCGGCGCCGGTTGTCGCCGTCGCCAGCGGCCTCGGCGCGACCGCGACGGCGATCATCGGATACCTCCAGTCCGAGCGGGTGCTGCGGCCGGTTGCCGTGGCCGCTCTGCGCGGCGGCGTCCCCGAGAACTTCCGCGCTCCCGGCGTGATCCAGCGTCAGGTGATGACGTGGGTGCTGTCCACCGGCGTGCCCATCCTTGCCATCGTGCTGGCGCTGGTGGCCAGCAAGTTCGAGATCCTCACCGCGCCCGCCGACAAGCTGACCACCCCGATCCTCCTGCTCGCCATCGCCGCGTTGATCATCGGACTGTTCGGCACGGTGCTCGTCGCCATGTCGATCGCCGACCCGCTGCGCCAATTGCGCTGGGCGCTCGGCGAAGTGCAGCGCGGCAACTACAACGCCCACATGCAGATCTACGATGCCAGCGAGCTGGGCCTGCTGCAGGCGGGCTTCAACGACATGGTCCGCGACCTCGCCGAGCGGCAGCGACTGCGTGACCTGTTCGGTCGCTACGTCGGCGAGGATGTCGCCCGGCGGGCACTGGAGCGCGGCACCGAACTCGGCGGCCAGGAACGCGATGTCGCCGTGCTGTTCGTCGACCTCGTCGGTTCCACCGAGTTGGCGGCGACCATCCCCGCCGGCGAAGTCGTCAACCTTCTCAACGACTTCTTCCGGGTGGTCGTCGACACCGTGAATCGCCACGGCGGATTCGTCAACAAGTTCCAGGGCGATGCGGCGCTGGCGATCTTCGGCGCACCGATCGAGCACCCCGACGCGTGCGGCGCGGCGCTCGCGGCCTCACGCGAGCTCCACGACGAGGTGATCAAGGTGCTGGGCCAGACCGAGTTCGGAATCGGCGTATCGGCAGGCCGCGCGATCGCGGGTCACATCGGCGCGCAGGCCCGGTTCGAATACACCGTGATCGGCGACCCGGTCAACGAGGCGGCGCGGCTGACCGAGCTGGCCAAACTCGAAGCAGGGCACGTACTCGCCTCGGCGATCGCGGTCAGCGGTGCGCTCGATGCGGAGGCCCTGTGCTGGGACGTCGGCGAGATCGTCGAACTGCGCGGGCGTGTGGCGCCGACTCAGCTGGCTCGACCGCTGAACCTGGTGTCACCGGAAGAGGCCGCCGCCGGGCACAGCAGCGGTTAGGCCTTCTTGGCTGCTTTCTTGGCGGGAGCCTTCTTCTTCGCGGCCTTCTTGGTCGATTTCTTCTTGACCGGGCCACGCGCGCGGCGGTCGGCGAGCAGTTCTGCAGCGCGCCCGTCGGTCAGCGACATCACGTCGTCACCCTTGCGCAGGCTCGCGTTGGTCTCACCGTCGGTGACGTACGGGCCGAAGCGGCCGTCCTTGATCACCATCGGCTTGTCGGTCGCGGGGTCATTGCCCAATTCGCGCAGCGGCGGTGCGGCAGCCCGTTGTCCGCCACGGCGTTTCGGCTCCGAGTAGATCTTCAGCGCCTCGTCGAGGGTGATGTCGAACATCTGCTCCTCGGTGGCCAACGATCGAGAGTCCGTGCCGCGCTTGAGGTATGGGCCGTAGCGGCCGTTCTGCGCGGTGATCTCCTCGTTGGTGGTCGGGTCGACCCCGACCACGCGCGGAAGAGAGAGCAGCCGCAGCGCATCGTCCAGCGTCACCGTTTCCAGATCCATCGTCCGCAGCAGCGAACCGGTGCGCGGCTTGGGTCCCGTCGGCTTCTTGCCCTTCTTCGCTGTCGAGCCCGCATCGTCGTCGGGCTCGTCCGGGGTGGGCAGCACCTCGGTGACGTACGGTCCGTACCGCCCGTCCTTGGCGACGATCTCGTGCCCGGTGGCCGGGTCGACACCGAGTGATCGGCCCTCTTGCGGTGTGCTGAAAAGCTTTTCGGCCAGTTCGAGGGTCAACTCGTCCGGGGTCAGCTCGTCGTTGAGGTTGGCGCGCTGCGGCTTGAGTTCCCCGGAATTGTCCGGATCGGGAACCATGCGTTCGAGATAGGGCCCGTTGCGGCCGACCCGGACATTGATCGCACGACCCTGATCGTCGTCGAACAGCTTGATGGAGTTGACTTCTCGGGCGTCGATGCCCTCGAGGTTCACTCCGACCAGCTTCTTCAGGCCACCAGAGCGGGCGATCGAGTCCTCGACCCCGTGGTCGCCGCCGAAGTAGAAGTTGTGCAGCCAGTTGGTGCGTCGCTCGTTACCCGAGGCGATCTCGTCGAGCTCGTCCTCCATCGCGGCGGTGAACCCGTAGTCCACCAGGCGCGAGAAGTGCTGTTCGAGCAGACCGGTGACGGCGAACGCCACCCACGACGGCACCAGCGCGCTGCCCTTCTTGTGGACGTAGCCGCGGTCCTGGATCGTCTTGATGATCGACGAGTACGTCGACGGTCGTCCGATGCCGAGATCTTCGAGCGCCTTGATCAGTGAGGCTTCGGTGTAGCGCGCGGGCGGCGACGTCGTGTGGCCATCGGCGGTGAGCTCCTTTGCGTCGACCCGCTGGCCTTGCTCGAGATTCGGCAGCCGGCTCTCGGCGTCGTCGGCCTCGCCACCGGCCTGCTCGTCGATGCTCTCGACATAGGCCTTCAGGAATCCGGCGAAGGTGATGGTGCGGCCGCTGGCGCTGAACACGACCTGCTGACCGTCACTCGAAGAACCTGAGATCCGCAGCGACAGTGTGGTGCCGCGTGCGTCGGCCATCTGCGACGCGACCGTGCGCTGCCAGATCAGCTCATACAGGCGGAACTCGTCGGTGTCCAACTGAGCGTGCAGCTGCCCCGGGGTCTGGAACACGTCTCCGGCCGGCCGGATGGCCTCGTGCGCTTCCTGGGCGTTCTTGACCTTGCGGGTGTACTGCCGCGGCGACGGATGCACGTACTCCTGACCGTAAAGCTGGGTGGCCTGCGTGCGCGCCGCGTTGATCGCCGACTCCGACAGGGTCGTCGAGTCGGTACGCATGTAAGTGATGTAGCCGTTCTCGTAGAGCCGCTGCGCGATGCTCATCGTGCGCTCTGAGGAGAACCGCAGCTTCCGGCCCGCCTCCTGCTGCAGCGTCGACGTCATGAACGGTGCGTAAGGCCTACGCGTGTAAGGCTTCTGCTCGACGGACGACACCTCGAGCTGCGCGCCGCGCAGCCCGGCGGCGAGCGCACCGGCGGCGGACTGGTCGAGTACGAGCACCTCGTCAGGCTTCTTGAGACCACCCAGCGAGTCGAAGTCGCGACCGGTGGCCACCCGCCGACCGTCGACCGAGTTCAGCTTGGCCGTGAACGTGGGCGGCGAGGCCTGGGCGTTGGACACACTGGCGTCGAGTTCGGCGGTCACGTCCCAATAGCCCGCGCTGCGGAACGCCATCCGCTCCCGCTCGCGCGAGACGATGATACGGGTTGCGACGGACTGCACCCGGCCGGCGGACAGCTTCGGCGCCACCTTCTTCCACAACACCGGGCTGACCTCGTAGCCATACAGCCGGTCCAGGATGCGCCGGGTCTCCTGCGCATCGACCAGATCGTTGTCCAGATCCCGCGGATCGTCGGCGGCGGCCCGGATGGCCGGTTCGGTGATCTCGTGGAAGACCATCCGCTTCACCGGGATGCGGGGCTTGAGAGTCTCCAGCAGATGCCACGCGATGGCCTCGCCCTCACGGTCACCGTCCGTGGCCAGATAGAGCTCGTCGACGCTCTTGAGCAGGTCCTTCAGCTCTGCGACGGTGCTCTTCTTCTCCGGGCTGATGATGTAGAGCGGCTCGAAGTCGTCCTCGACGTTGACGCCGAGTCGCGCCCACGGCTCCGACTTGAACTTCGCGGGCACGTCGGCGGCGTTACGCGGCAGGTCGCGGATATGGCCACGCGAGGACTCCACGATGTAATTGGAGCCAAGGTAACCGGCGATTTTGCGCGCCTTGGTAGGCGACTCGACTATGACGAGCCGCCGCACGTTGCCGTCTGCCACCTGTGCCTACGCTCCACTTCTTCTGCTGCCTACAACGCCCGGAACCGCTCTCAGCTATTCCGCAGGGCCTCGTCGGCAACTGACAATTTCGCATTCCGCGCGAGCCGACGCAAACTGACCCCCCGGTTCGGAGAGGTCAGATCCGTGGCCACTGGGAAAACGCGTCCACATTTCCCGGGGGTTCCCCGACGTTCTCCACCAGGCGCGATAGCCGTCGTCGACCGCTTATCCGCAGCGCTGGATGCGACCCACGGGTCCCGATCAGAGTCGGAGCAATCCCCACCCGCATCATCGCCGATGCCAACGGTGAATGCGTATCGGGTGCGTGCGGGTCCAGCCCGAGCAGATAGCGGTCGGCTTCCGGGGTGCCTGCCGCCAGCGTCCAGGCCCGCAATTCCCGGGGGCCGGGTAACCACTGCGGAGGCACGGTCTTGACGGCGCCACGCGTCCAATCGCCCGCAATCGCGACCAAACGGGGGTCCACGGCCGTGCGGACCAGCGGGTTGTTCTCATCGGTGCGGGCGATCTCGGGCTCGAGGCCGGCCTCGACGATCATCTCGGCCAGCGCCTCAGCTCGCCACAGGTCCTCCACGACCACCGAAAGCCGCGCCCCCGAACCCACCAACACCACCTGACCCGGTGCGGCGAGCATTCCGGTCAAGTCGGCCACGGCGGGTGGCACCGACTCGGCCGAAAAGAAGGACAGCTGGCTCACAACGACGACACTAAGCCCCCGACCGCCCTACCGACGCGTCGCCGGGCCGGGTGACCCTCCAAACGAAAACACCCCCGCGGTGCCCGGTGTCGGGCTGTGCGGGGGGTTTCCTTGGGTACGTCGGTTAGACGGCGCGAACGCCTGTGGCCTGCGGGCCCTTGGGGCTCTGGCCAACCTCGAACTCGACCTTCTGGTTCTCCTCAAGGGTGCGGAAACCGCTTCCTTGAATTTCCGTGTAGTGGACGAACACATCCGCAGAACCGTCCTCGGGCGCGATGAACCCGAAGCCCTTCTCCGCGTTGAACCACTTCACAGTTCCCTGTGGCATCTCTCGTACTTTCCTTCTCTTCATACCGGGTGCCGGTTCACCACTCGGTGCACCGTGGCCCGTTCCGACCGCCATACCCCCGTGGAGTGCTCGGAACTCGACCCGACCTACAACCCTCGCAGGAACCGCGACCGCAACGTCGATCCTGCGAGTGCGAATACACGAACACAGAAGCTGCGACCGGGGTCAGTCAATCACGTTCTGGGCTGCGGCGACAGTGGAGAAGTAATCGTTTGAGGAACAATTCACCTACGAAACGTCTCAGGAGGGCATGTGATGGCGGATTTCGGCCGCGAGCTGCTTGCTTGCGCGGTCGACGGCGCCACACCCGGCGGTCACGACCCGTTGCGTCATGTCGCCGATCTCGCAGCGCGGCAAGGCCGCCAGCACGCGTGGCCGGCGTGGGCCGAACCAGATGTGGTGCAGGCGTTTGTTGATCGCGGCATCACGACCCTGTGGTCGCACCAGCTCGCCGCGGCCGACCTCGCGCACTCCGGTCGCCACGTCGTGCTGAGCACCGGCACCGCCTCGGGCAAGTCGCTGGCGTACCAGTTGCCGATACTGACAGCGCTGAGAGCTGATGCGCGTGCCCGGGTGCTCTATCTCTCGCCTACCAAGGCGCTCGGCCACGATCAATTGCGCGCGGCCGTGGCCCTCACCGAATCGGTACCCGCGCTGCGCGACGTCGCCCCGAGCTCGTACGACGGCGACAGCTCAACCGACGTGCGGCGCTTCGCGCGGGAGCGATCCCGGTGGATCTTCTCCAATCCGGACATGATTCACCTGTCGCTGCTTCGTAACCACGCCCGCTGGGCGGTGTTCCTGCGGAATCTGCGGTACATCGTGGTCGACGAATGTCATTACTACCGAGGCGTTTTCGGATCCAACGTGGCAATGGTGCTGCGGCGTCTACTGCGGTTGAGCAATCGCTACTCGGCGGGTGGGTCAGACCATTCCGGCCCAACGGTGATCTTCGCCAGCGCCACCACCGCATCGCCTGCGATCACGGCGTCGGAGCTGATCGGGCAGACCGTCGCCGAGGTGACCGAGGACGGATCGCCGCAGGGCGCACGCACCATCGCATTGTGGGAGCCCGCGCTGCTGGACGATCTCGTCGGCGAAAACGGCGCCCCGGTCCGACGTTCCGCCGGCGCGGATGCCGCCCGCGTGATGGGCAACCTGATCGCCGAGGGAGCCCGCACGCTGACGTTCGTGCGGTCACGCCGCGGCGCAGAACTCACCGCGCTCGGCGCACGGGCCAGGCTGGAGGAGCTCGCACCGGATCTCGCCGGTCGGGTGGCGTCCTATCGGGCGGGCTATCTGGCAGAAGACCGTCGCGCATTGGAACGCGCGTTGGCCGAGGGTGAATTGCGGGGGCTGGCGACGACGAACGCCTTGGAGCTCGGTGTCGACATCGCGGGCCTCGACGCCGTCGTGCTGGCCGGGTTCCCCGGCACGGTGACGTCCTTCTGGCAACAGGCCGGTCGCGCGGGGCGACGCGGGCAGAGCGCGCTGATCGTGCTGATCGCCCGCGACGATCCGCTTGACACCTACCTCGTCCATCATCCGGCGGCGCTGCTGGACAAGCCGATCGAGCGCGTCGTCATCGACCCGTCCAACCCGTACGTCCTCGGACCGCAACTGCTCTGCGCCGCAACCGAACTCCCGCTCAGCGAAGCAGAGGTGCGGATGTGGAATGCCGAAGCGGTCGCCGCCTCGCTCGTCGACGACGGCTTGTTACGTCGCCGGCCCACGGGCTACTTCGCCACTCCTGGTGTGGATCCGCATCCAGCCGTGGACATCCGCGGTTCATCGGGCGGCCAGATCGCGATCCTGGAAGCCGGCACCGGTCGGCTGCTGGGCAGTACGGGCGCAGGACAGGCGCCGGCATCGGTTCATCCCGGCGCCGTCTATCTGCACCAGGGTGAGAGCTACATCGTCGACTCGCTCGATTTCGAGGACGGCGTCGCGTTCGTCCACGCCGAAGACCCGGGATATACAACGTTCGCCCGCGAGCTGACCGACATCGTCGTCACCGGCGAGGGGGAACGAAAGACCTACGGACCGGTGACAGTTGGATTGGTCCCGGTCTCAGTGACGAACACCGTGATCGGGTATCTGCGCCGCGAGTTGACCGGCGAGGTCATCGACTTCGTCGAGCTCGAGATGCCGACACGAACGCTGGAGACCATCGCGGTGATGTGCACCATCGAACCGGAGGTGTTGGAGCACAACGGGATAGAGCCGCTGCGCGTGCCGGGTTCGCTGCATGCGGCCGAACACGCGGCGATCGGCTTGCTGCCCCTGGTCGCCAGCTGCGACCGCGGTGATATCGGTGGGGTGTCGACAGCCATCGGTCCGGTGGAGGGTCTGCCAACGATATTCGTCTACGACGGCTACCCGGGCGGGGCAGGCTTCGCCGACCGCGGCTTTCGAAAGATCAGCACCTGGTGGTCGGCGACCGCGGCGGCGATCGAGGCGTGCGAATGCCCGTCGGGCTGCCCTTCGTGCGTGCAGTCGCCCAAATGCGGCAACGGAAACGACCCGCTGGACAAAGAGGGTGCGATCGCGGTGCTGCGCCTGGTGTTGGGCGAGCTCGGCGAGGGGATGGAGTGAATTTCCCCAGAGGGCGACCGACCCCTCGAACGGTCGCCTCTGCGGCCCCGCGGTCGAACGGCCGGACAACGCGATCCGTTCCCAATCCCATAAAAGTCGGGTGCAGTCGAAAAATACCTTGTCGGAGTGGGTATCGCAACTCTTGACGAGTTAACTGACGCCCGCGAAAATCCTGCGATGTGCTGCAAGAGAGTCGTTTCACAACGAATTCCGTAGGTGACCATCGGATGCAAGCGGCCATCTGTCCCGCCCTAAACTGCCCTTCATGAACCACGACTGGCTGCTCGTGGAGACGCTGGGCAGCGAACCCGCCGTGGTCGCGCAGGGTCGTCGAACCAAGAACATGGTTCCGGTCAGCGCGTTTTTGAGGCGAAATCCGCATTTGATGGCGATCCAGACGGCGATCGGTGAGACCGTGCGCGCCGGACAGGGTCTGAGCAGCATCACGCCGAAGAATGACCGCGTCATCCGCACCGAGGTCGTTCAGATGACGGACGGTCGAATCCACGGTGTGCACATGTGGATCGGCCCCCCCGATATGGAACCACCGGACCGTCCGATTCCCGGACCGCTCGTCTGGGACCTCACCAACGGGACCGCTACCGACACCACGGAGTCTCTGCACAACAGCGGATGGGCACCGGACAGCCAAGTGACCCACGGCAGGGCGTTCGCCGAAGATCTTCCCAAGCGCGAACTCAATCCGAGCGAGGCCAAGGTCCTGTCGATGACGATCACGCGGGAACCCGGTCAGACCGTGTGTAATTCGTGGGACGTCACGGACCACGCCGGCGAGCCGATCACCATCGGCTTCGTCGCCAGGGTGCTGGCCGAGGAACAGGACGACGGCAGCCAACGGCTGATCCTTCGGGCGATGAACTGGCGCGGTGAGCGCGACGGCAAGTCGGATCCGCACGACTACCTGGCGCAGCGCATACTCAAGGGGCTCGCGCAGCCAGGCTCGTACCGTGCGCTTCTCGACCTCACGAACTGGACGTTGCTGAAATGGCTCGACGACCCGGTCCCGTTTTTCGACTGGCGCGCCAGCCTGGCAGGCGATCACACGGTGCACCCATCCGATCGTGACCAGATGGCAAGAATGGGAGTTGAATTCGCCGCCGGAGGCACCTCGGGCACGTTGCGGATGGTGGCCAACGACGGCGGATGGACGCCGGTGCATGTCACGGTCAACCGGGTCGAGCTCGACGACGACGTCTTCGCCGGACTGGCCACGCTACGTGAGCCCACCGCCGACGAAATCGCGTCGATGCAAGACTAGCCGTTGTCATTCGACCGGACCCGCCCTGGCGACGGCGCGTGCCGTACCTGTGCCCAGCCGCCCCAGCGTCACAGGAACCTCAACGGCGACAACGACATCGAGTTCTGTCACGGCGCAGTCCACCACCGTCGTGTCCATCGCTTCGGCCAGCGCGACGGCGCGGGCACATGCGGCGTCGACACCCTGAGTGAGCCATCCCGCCGCTGCCAGCGCCGCGAGATCGGCCGTCGCCTGGCCGCGGTGACGCGCCGCCACCGCTGCACCGACGTACACACACGCGACGGTCATCGCGATGATTCCCGTCATCATCGCCACGGCCACCAAGGTGACCGAGCCGTGGTCACCGTTGACCAGGCTCCGCCGCGGCGACAGCGCGTCCCGCGATGGTGATGCCCGGCAGTAGCGCCGAACGCGCCGAGACAACGGCGACGACGTGTTCACCGTCGCGGCGGACATGCACCACGGCGCCCTGCGGTGCGATGGCACGGGCGGCGCCTGATCCGTCGTCGCCCCGCGCCGCCAGCCGTGCCGCCTCCCTGGCCGCATCGATACAGCGGATGTGCATCGACACCGCGGTGAGGCTCGACGCGCACACCAGCAGCACGACGACCAGACCTGCGATACCGAACGCCGCCTCGATCGTGGCGCCGCCGACCTCACCGCCTAGACGTTGGTGTTCAGCGCGCGGGTGATGATGTTGGTCAGCGCGCTGACGATCGAGTCGCCGGTCACCACGGTGTACAAGATGGCGCCGAACGCGGCCGCCGCGATGGTCCCGATTGCGTACTCGACCGTGGACATGCCACTTTCGTCCACGACCAGCAGGCCCAGTCTCGTCTTGACTGAGCGAATCCAGTTGATTGTCAATCGATTTCCCCTTCACTTGTCAGAACACACCAGAACGCAGCACATCGGCCGCCAGGCCCGCGACGACCGGAACGATGCCCAGACACAGGAACGCCGGCAGATAGCACAACCCCAGCGGACCCGCAATCAACACCGATGCCCGTTCCGCGGCCGCGCGGGCGGCGTCGGCGGCCTCGTCGCGAGTCTGGGTGGCCAGCTCGGCAACCCCCTGCGCCAGCGCGGCGCCCGAGGATGCCGACCGGCGGGCCAGACGCAGGAATGCCTCGGCGTGATCGTCGGTGCGCTGTCCGCGTGCCCCAGGGTCTGGATCCGACCACGCCGACGCCGGATCAGCCCCGAGCGCAAGCAGATCCGAGGCCCTCTGCAGAATCTTCGCCAGATTCGGCGGCGCTGACGGCGCCACCGCACCGGCCGCCGTCGACACCGCCATCCCCGACCGTAGGCAGGCCGCGAGCACCTCCAGCGTCGACGCGGCGGCCAGCGGATCCACCCTGGGGCCAGCGGACGGACGTCGCGACGTCTGCACCCCACGCAGTTGGATGCGCGCTCTCGATGTATCGGCCCCGAGCCACAGTGCAGCAGCCAACAGCATTGCCGCCCAGCTCATCTCGATACTCCGCCGGTGATCCGATCACACCACAGCAGGCCGGCACAGGCCAGCAGCACGCCGAGCGCCAACAGCCAATCACCCAATCCCCCCGACAGCAGGAAGCCCACCGGGTCCGCTCCGATCAGCTGACCGAGGCCGATCCCGATGACAGGGAGGCCCGCCAGGACCGCCGCGGTGGTACGCGCGCCGGCCATACCGGCCTCGACACGACATGAGAACCGTTCCCGCTCAATCAGATCCCGCTGCACGGTCTGCATCAGGCTCCCGATGGCCAGACCGTGGGTCTGTGCGAGTTGCCAGCACACCGCGAGCCGCTCCCACTGCTCGGGTAATGCCGAGCGCCGCGCCACCCCGAGCATCCCTGCGGCGACGTCGGCCCCAAGGCGCGCCCGTGCCGCGACGGTCCGCAGGGCGCTGGCCACGGCCCCGCCTACGTCATCGGCGGCGACACTCAGCGCGGCGACCGGGTGGGCTCCCACCCGCATCTCCCCGACGAGGACGTCCAGCGCCCCGCGCAGCGCGGCGGCTTCGGCGGTACGCGTGTGGCGCCGCCGGCGACTCCTTCGACGAGCTTCCACGGTCACCCCCACCATCGCCACGGCAGCGACGATCCCGATCGATGTCGTTGCAGCCAACACGAGGGCCAGCACCACCACCGCGGGAATCCCCATCCGACCGGAGGCCTCGGCGATGCCGTGCCGTGCCGAGCGGACGGTTCGCACACGGAGCCGATGCGCGGATGGACGCGGCGTCGTCAGCAGCGCGAGGGCAAGCGCCAGTGCCGCAGCACTCATGCCGGTGCCCGTTCACGAACGAGGTTGCGTAGCCGCTCAGCACCGCAGTCGAACCCCGCGCCGGTGCGCCACGCGGTGACCGCGCGGACCCGGCCGTCGGCGGCCGCACTGAGCACTGCGATCTCGTTCAGTCGGCGCACACCCGCGTGGTCTCGGCTGACGTGCACCAGCACCTGAACGGCCGCCGCGAGCTGACTGTGCAACGCACCCCGGTCCAGGCCGCCGACCGCGGCGAGCGCCTCGAGCCTGGCGGGCACCTCGGCCGGACTGTTGGCGTGCACCGTGCCTGCCCCGCCGTCGTGCCCCGTGTTGAGTGCGGCCAGCAGATCGACGACCTCGGCGCCGCGGACCTCTCCGACCACGATGCGGTCGGGTCTCATGCGCAGCGCCTGCCTGACCAGATCGCGCACCGTGACTTCACCGACGCCTTCGACGTTCGCGCTCCGCGCGACGAGTTTCACCAGATGCGGATGTGCGGGTTCCAGTTCGGCGGCGTCCTCCACACAAACGATGCGTTCGTGCGCGGGAACCGCTCCCAGGAGCGCGGCCAACAACGTCGTCTTGCCGGCGCCCGTGCCGCCGGAGACCAGGAACGCCAGCCGCGCGGCGATGATCTCGTCGAGCAGCGCCGCAGCCGACGGTTCGATGGTTCCCGTCCGCATCAGGGCGGCGAGGTCCTGGGTGGCGGGGCGCAGCACCCGCAGCGACAGGCATGTGCCTGCGGGGGCGATCGGCGACAACACGGCGTGCAGCCGAACGGTGAACTGCCCGTCCCCCAAGCCGGCCAGCTGGCCGTCGACCCATGGCTGCGCCTCGTCGAGCCTGCGGCCTGCCGCCAGCGCCAGTCGTTGCGCCAATCGCCGGACGGCGTCGTCGTCTTCGAACCGAATCGAGGTGCGACGCAACCCGTTGCCGTCGTCGACCCATACCGCGTCGGGCGCGGTGACCAGAACGTCGGTGGTGCTGTCGGCGCGAAGGAGAGGGTCGAGCACGCCGGCGCCGGTGAGTTCGGTCTGGAGCACCCGCAGGCCGCTCAGTACCTCGGTGTCCCCCAGCAGGCCGCCGGACTCCGCACGGATCGCCGCGGCGACGGCATTCGGCCGCAGAGGCGCCGACTCCGCGGCCAACCTCTCACGAACACGCTCGATGAGCGAGGCGCTCATGCCGCACTCACCACCGGATGCTGCCGCAGCACCGCCATCACCCGGTGAGCGGCACCGACGAGCGGCGCTCTGCGGCGCAACCGAAGCCCGCCGCGTTCAAGGGTTTCCGCGATACCGGTCTGCGGTCGCATCGCGGCGAGCAACGGAAGGCCGACGACCTCGGCCACGTCGGCCGATCGCAGCCCACCGGGCGCAGGACCGCGCACAACGACGCCCGCATTGGGATTGACGGTCGACACCCAGCGCGCCACCCCCTCGGCGGCCGCACAGGAGCGCACGTCCGCGGGAACGACGACGATCGCGAGATCCGCCGATTCGAGCGCGGTTTCGGCAGCGGCCGTCGATCTCCTCGGCACGTCGCAGACGACCACCGCGCCCCCGCGGCTGCCCGCGTCGACAATCGCGCCGAGGGGTGCAGCGTCGACGTCGGCGCCGCGGCGACCACTTGAGAGCACGCAGAGGCCACGGTGCCGAGGGAGCGCATCGCGCAGCGCCGCATAGTTCAGCCGGCCGCCCTGCAGCATCAGATCCGGCCACCGCAGCCCGGCGTCGGACTCGAGACCCAGCAGCAGGTCGATCCCCCCGCTCCACGGATCGACATCGACGAGCAGTGCGTCGGTCTCCTCCGCCGCCGTCTGCGCCAGCGCTGCCGCGAACACCGACGCTCCTGCACCACCTCGTCCCCCGATGACCGCGACGACCGCACCCCGCGGACCGTCCGTCAGCGCGGCTTCAGCGGCGTCCGACAGTTCGGCCATCAGCTCATCGTCGTGGTCGGGCAGCGTGACGACGTGTTGCGCGCCGACGGCGATCGCGGCCTGGAAATCGGCGGGTCCGGGTTGGACCGGTGTCACGAGAATGACGCAACTGCGACGCGGTAAGGCCCGCTGGGCGCAGCGGTGAGCCGCGTCGCGATCGAGCAGTACGGCGACCGCGCCTGCCCACACCTTGCGGCCGGACGGCTCATCTGCGTGGACGACCTGGACGCCGGCCGCAGCGGCGACCCGGTCGACATCGTTGCGCAATTCGGCATCGCCGATCAGGACGAGTGCTCCGGCAGAAGATCCCACGAGGCCACTGTGCGGGGCGACTCTGACAGCGCGCCATCCCCGCGGCCGGCTCTGTGGATGAACTCAACTCTGGGGATAGATCCGGACAGTTCGACGGCGAAAATCAGATTCCGCAACCACTGCTCACCGGATCATCTGTCCGAAAGGCGAACCGCTCGAGAAAGCCACAGGCGGCTGTGACAAAAGGATGGGTATCCAAAAGACGAGAAGACCCCCACAAAAGGGACGACCCCCGCCAGGGGGGGAGGAGGCGGAGGTCGTCGTGTATCAGCCCCGGGGGGTCGGGCTGATGCACACTCAGCATAAGCCGAGTGATACTCACTATACACACGGCTGCACGGGTCGGCGCAAGACTTGATTGTGATGCAAAGCACGGGCGTAGCAGGAAAAATGCAGTCACCGGCACCTGTCGGCAACTGTCATTTCATACAGTCTCTCGACTCGTGTCGCACGATCGCCCCTATGCTGATGCTGTGTCCGCATCGCACCCCGGGACAGAGGGGTCCAGTGCTCCGCAAACAGTGGTGCCCACTGATAATCCGGTCCGAACCGCAGCCTTCTTCGATCTTGATAAAACGGTCATCGCCAAATCGAGCACGCTGGCCTTCAGCAAACCTTTCTTCGATCAAGGGCTAATCAATCGGCGCACAGTTTTGAAGTCCGCCTATGCGCAATTCCTCTTCCTGATGTCCGGCGCCGATCATGATCAGATGGACCGGATGCGGTCCTATCTGACCAACATGTGCACCGGGTGGGATGTCGAGCAGGTGAAGTCGATCGTCGGCGAGACGCTGCACGACATCGTCAATCCTCTGGTGTTCGCAGAGGCAGCCGAACTCATCGCCGATCACAAGCTGTGCGGCAGGGATGTCGTCGTGGTTTCGGCCTCTGGCGAGGAGATTGTCGCTCCGATCGCGCGCGCGCTCGGGGCCACGCACGCTATGGCGACCCGCATGGTCGTCGACGACGGCCGCTACACCGGCGACATCGCCTTCTACTGTTTCGGCGAGGGCAAGGCGGAGGCGATCCGCGAACTCGCGGCCCGCGAGGGATACGCGCTCGAACA
Source organism: Mycolicibacterium rhodesiae NBB3 (assembly GCF_000230895.2). The sequence goes on along the minus strand of NC_016604.1, from coordinate 2,176,472 downwards.
CTGTTACGCCTACTCCGATTCGGTGACCGATATGCCGATGCTGGAGGCCGTCGGACATCCGACCGTGGTAAACCCCGATCGCACGTTGCGCAAAGAAGCTGCGGCGCGCGGTTGGCCGGTGTTGACGTTCTCCAGGCCGGTGTCGCTGCGTGACCGCATACCAGCCCCGTCGGGAGCCGCGATGGCAACCACCGCGGCGGTCGGTTTCAGCGCCCTCGCCGCCGGCGCCCTGACCTACTCACTGCTGCGTCGCTTCGCCTTCTGAACGCGTAACGATATGGCGACGCGCGGAATTTGCCCCTTGATGTGACCGCGGTCACGGAGTACAAAGGAGTCACGGAAGCTTGGCTAGGCCAAGGCCGAGCCGGAAGAGAAGGCTCGGTTCTCCCGAACCAGGCTACCCAGCACGGATCCCGGCACCCACGCGGAGCACATGCCGCGGAATAGGCAAAAGTGTTGCGGGCCTGCGTAATTGCGATAGCGGACGGCCACGACGGCCCCTTGGGTGGGGTCGCAGCCGGAGCGCACCGACAAGACGCCGAGGCCACCCACGCAACCTACCGGAGCACGCATGGTAACCGGTGTCCGTGCTAGCGGGCGGCGAGCCGAATCAGTTCGGAACGTCGCCCGCTTTACTTTGCTGGGGCCCCTCCCCGACGCTTCCCTGCGCGATAGCCAGCGCCTCGCGCGCGCCGGCGCGCAGCGCGCGGCAACTCATCAGGATCCAGGCGGTCAGTCCGTCGGCGGTGCCGGACGAGAACCCGCGCGCCGCCGCGCGGTAGTCGCCGGACTCGCGCATCCAGTACACCTCCGGCACACCCAGCCCGTGGGGATCCAATCCGCTCGCCATCGTCACCAATCGCGAAACCGCGCGCGCCACTACCCCGTCGGCGGTCCCGAACGGGGCCAGCGTCAACAGTTCACCGTGCACCACGGCGGCAAGCACCGGCGCAGGGACGGAAGTCCCCCCGGTCACGACGTCGGCCAGTAACTCGAGCCGGCGACCGATGTCGGTGTCAGCGCGCGGTCGGCCGAGTCCTTCGTCGTCGGCGATATCGGCCGCCGCCAGCGCATGAAGCTTCGCGATCGCCTGCAGCGGAGCCCGTTGCCAGACCCCGACCAGCGAGGTCGCCCCGCCCTCCAGCGCTTCAGATACCCGTAGGGCGCCGGCGAGGATCGCGTCTGGGTCCCCGTCGGACAGGTTCAGGGCGCCGCCGTCCAAAACCGATGACGCCCGCGCCGCGCGCAATGCCGCCTCGGCGGCGTTGGCAGGCCATCCGCGGAGATTCGCGCGGTGCCGGTGTGCGCGCCCCAACGCGTCACCCGCTTCGGCGCAGGCTTCGGCGACGCCGGGCAGCCGGGCCAACGGGGCCAACGGGTCGGGCGCGGAGGTCACGGCAGCACACGCTAGCCGACCGCTGGACCCGTCAGCCACGACGTTCGGCGCGCGCGACGCGCCGCCTGCGGAGCAGGCTGTGACTTGCCGGACTGATCGTGTGCGTTGGTGACTACGCTCACAGCTATGACAGGCACCTCGACGAAGCACTCCGACGTTCCGTCCGTGTATCCACCCTCCGAAGAGTTCGCCGCACAGGCGAATGCGACGGAGGAGTTGTACCGCGACGCCGAGGCCGATCGGCTCGCGTTCTGGGCCAAGCAGGCCGAGCGGCTGGCGTGGGACACCCCGTTCACCGAGGTGCTGGACTGGTCGGAGGCGCCGTTCGCGAAGTGGTTCGTCGGCGGCAAGCTCAACGTCGCCTACAACTGCGTGGACCGCCATGTCGAGGCGGGCAACGGCGACCGGGTGGCGATTCACTGGCAGGGCGAACCGGCCGACGACACCCGCGACATCACCTACGCGCAGTTGCAGACCGACGTGTGCAAGGCCGCGAACGCACTCACCGAGATGGGCCTTGTTGCAGGCGACAGGGTCGCCATCTACATGCCGATGCTGCCCGAGGCGATCGTCTCGATGCTGGCGTGCGCCCGGCTGGGCATCATGCACTCCGTCGTGTTCGCAGGATTCTCTGCGACAGCGCTCGCCGCCCGCATCGAGGACGCCGAAGCGAAGCTGGTGATCACCAGCGACGGGCAGTTCCGTCGCGGCCAGGCGGTGTCCCTCAAGGACGCGGTGGACGAGGCCTGCAAGGGCCAGGATTCGATCGAACACGTTCTTGTGGTGCGCCGCACCGGGATTGACACACCGTGGTCCGAGGGCCGGGACCTGTGGTGGCACGACACCGTCGACCCGGCATCGGCCGAGCACACGCCGGAGGCGTTCGATTCCGAACACCCGCTCTTCCTGCTGTACACATCAGGAACCACCGGTAAGCCCAAGGGCATCATGCACACCACCGGCGGCTACCTGACCCAAGCGTCGTTCACGCACCACTACGTCTTCGACATCAAGCCCGAAACCGACGTGTATTGGTGCACCGCTGACATCGGCTGGGTCACCGGCCATACCTACATCGTCTACGGGCCGCTATCGAACGGCGCGACGCAGGTGGTCTACGAGGGCACACCGAACTCGCCTGACGAGCACCGGCACTTCCAGGTCATCGAAAAGTACGGCGTCACCATCTATTACACGGCGCCGACGCTGGTTCGCATGTTCATGAAGTGGGGCCGCGAGTTCCCCGACGCCCACGACCTGTCGAGCCTGCGCCTACTCGGATCGGTCGGCGAACCGATCAATCCGGAGGCGTGGCGGTGGTACCGGGATGCCTTCGGCGGCAACAGAACTCCGATCGTCGACACGTGGTGGCAGACAGAGACCGGGGCCATCATGATCTCGCCGCTGCCCGGCGTCACCGCAGCCAAGCCCGGCTCTGCGATGAAGCCGCTGCCTGGTATCTCGGCGATCATCGTGGATGAAGAAGGAAAAGAGTTGGTGCCCGGCGCGGACGAGGCCGAACACGTGACCGGCTATCTGGTGCTGGACAAACCGTGGCCCGCCATGCTGCGCGGCATCTGGGGCGATCCGGAACGGTACAAGGAGACCTACTGGTCGCGCTACGGCAAGCAGGGCTGGTACTTCGCGGGCGACGGCGCGCGGGTCGACTCCGACGGGTCGATCTGGCTGCTCGGTCGCATCGACGACGTGATGAACGTATCCGGGCACCGGATCTCGACCACCGAAGTGGAATCGGCGTTGGTCGGTCACTCCCATGTCGCAGAAGCCGCTGTCGTCGGCGCGAGCGACGAGACCACCGGCCAGGGCATCTGCGCGTTCGTCATTCTCGAGTCGCATGCCAAGCACCGCGACAACGACGAGATGACCCAGGAACTCCGCGAACACGTTGCCAAGGACATCGGCAAGATCGCCAGGCCGCGCGAGATCCACGTCGTGCCCGAGCTGCCGAAGACCCGCAGCGGCAAGATCATGCGCAGGCTGCTGCGCGATGTCGCGGACGGACGTGAACTCGGCGACACCTCTACTCTGGTGGACCCCAGCGTGTTCGAAGCGATCCGAGCGTCGAAGTAATCAGGGCGCGACGCCGACCGGGACGAAGCCTGAGCCCGGCCGGTCCTTGGCGACGATGTCGGCCAGCTGCGTATTGAAGGACATGTTCACCGCGGGCGTGTGCAGCGGGATGTATTTGACGACGCAGGTGGGAAGGTCCTGCGAGAACGCGCCGTGAATCATGCCCACCAGCCGGTTGTTGACGGTGACCGGGGCGCCTGAATCCCCCGGCTGACCGCACACCTGGTTGATGAACGTGCCCGGCTCTTCGCCGGGGCCCCACGTGACGCCACACGAGTAGCCGGTGCTGCGGCCCTGCTTGCACGCGATGTCGCCGGGAACCGGGTCAGGGCCCAGTCCGTCGATCTGGAAGCCCTCGACGTTGTTGACGGGCCGCACCTTCGCGGGGTCGAACTGTATGACCGCGTAATCGAGGGCATCGTTACCGGCCACCATCGTGCCGAGCTCACCGGCGTTCGGAGCGCCCTCCGCGCCCACCTTGGCGCCGGGCCCACCGCAGTGCGCGGACGTGAATCCGATCAGGTTCCCCCGGTTGTCGTCACCGATCGCGGTCAGCGTGCAGAGCATCTCGCCCTTCTCACCGACGACGACGATCCCCGAACCGCCGCCGAGCGCGACAGGATCCTGGGCCTGAGCGAGCGCAGAGGTCGGCAGCAGCAGCGCAACCACGGTTGCGATCAGCACTGGAATGCGCAGGCAGCGTCCGCTGCTCCTCAAGTGAAAAACCTCCTCGGCGCGCCCGACCTGCGCTCTGTTCGACCATGTCAGTCTAACGTCGGCCGGAATCGTTGCGCGGTATGCCTCATGGCAACATGAACCGCAGACCGATATCAAATGCGGGGAGGAATTGTCCGTGAGTGATCGCAGGAATGGCGTACCGACCACCGTGACCTCGATACCACTGGTCGACCCGCACGCTCCCAAGCCGGACCCGTCCATCGGCGACCTCGTCAAGGACGCCACTGCTCAGGTGTCCACGTTGGTACGCGCCGAGGTGGAGCTGGCCAAGGCCGAGATCACCCGCGACGTGAAGAAGGGGCTCACCGGCAGCGTCTACTTCATCCTCGCGCTGGTGGTGCTGTTCTACTCCACCTTCTTTTTCTTCTTCTTCGCCGCCGAGTTGCTCGATACCTGGCTGTGGAGATGGGCGGCGTTCCTGATCGTGTTCGGAGTCATGGTCGTGGTGACCGTGATCTTCGCGTTGCTCGGCTACTTCAAGGTGCGCCGGATCAGGGGACCGCAGAAGACCATCGAGTCGGTGCGGGAGCTTCCCGATGCACTGATACCAGGCCACGACCGGGACGTCGCGCTCGAGTCGGGGGGCCAAGGAAAGTCGGGAAAGCCGGCTTCGACCGCTGACCCGTCGGGCTGGTAAGTGCCGCCCGATCCGTCGGTCGTTCGTATCGAGGGTCCATGGCGACATCTCGAGGTGCACGCCAACGGAATTCGTTTCCACGTCGTGGAAGCGCAATCACCGGGATCGCAATCCACACCTCTCACCGAACGACCGCTGGTGATCCTGCTGCACGGATTCGGGTCATTCTGGTGGTCGTGGCGCCACCAGCTGCGGGACCTGACCGGCGCCCGAGTCGTCGCCGTCGATCTGCGCGGCTATGGCGGCAGCGACAAACCGCCGCGTGGCTACGACGGATGGACCTTGGCCGGCGACACCGCCGGCCTCGTGCGGGCGCTCGGCCACAAGACCGCGACGCTGGTGGGACATGCCGACGGGGGGCTCGTCTGCTGGGCGACGGCCGTGCTGCATCCGCGGGCCGTCAAGGCCATCGCGGTCGTCAGCTCGCCGCATCCCATCGCGCTGCGCGCCTCTGCGCTGACCCGACGCGACCAAGGCCGCGCACTGCTGCCCTGGATGCTGCGCTACCAGGTGCCTGCGTGGCCCGAACACTCGTTGAAGCGTCACGACGGCGCGGAACTCGAGCGACTGGTCCGCAGCCGGGCGACCGAGAAATGGGTTGCCTCCGAAGACTTCTCCGAGACTATCGCCCATATGCGGCGCGCTATTCAGATCCCTTCCGCGGCGCATTCGGCACTCGAGTACCAGCGGTGGGCGGTGCGCAGCCAGTTTCGCGCCGAGGGTCGAAAGTTCATGCGCTCGATGCGGCGACCGATCAACGTTCCCGTCCTGCACCTGCGCGGTGACGCCGACCCATACGTGCTCGCCGACCCGGTCGTCCGCACGCAGAACTATGCACCGCACGGCCGCTATGTATCCATCGCCGGCGCAGGGCATTTCGGTCATGAGGAAGCGCCGGACGCAGTCAACGATCAGTTGTCGCGCTTCATCGCGCAGGTGTACGGATCGGAGACTAGGTGACGCAGGCGCCGGTGGGCACGCGCTCGGTGCTGTTGAGCTTGTCCATCTGACGCGCGACCTCGTCGGCGGTCAGCACGAAACCGGTGTCGGCATCGTCGACCGCCGCCCCGAACACCACACCGAGCACATTCCCGTTGCGGTCGATCATCGGACCACCCGAATTGCCTTGTCGCACACTGCCTCTGATGGTGTACACCTGGCGGGTGACGGTGGTGCTGCGGTAGATGTCGGGGCCGTTGAGTTCAATGGTCTCGCGGATGCGCGCGGGAGTCGCGGCGAAGTCGCCACCGCCCGGATACCCCATCACGACGGCATCGGTGCCCGTTGCGGCCTCACCTTGCGCGAATTGCAGCACCGGCGCGTCCAGGTCAGGCACGTCGAGAATCGAGATGTCTGCCAGCGGGTCGTACGACACGACGTACGCGTCGTAAGTCCGGCCGTCGAGCTCGACGGTGGCGCTCTCCGCGCCCGCGACCACGTGCGCGTTCGACATCACCCGGTTCGGCGCGACGACGAAGCCAGTGCCCTCGAGAACCTTCTGGCACCCCGGCGCGACGCCGCGAATCTTGACCACGCTCTGTCGCGCCGTCGCGACGATGGGATCACCGGAGAGCGCGGCGTCCGGGGCGTCGACGGCCACGATGGGTGTGCGTCCGAATGGTTGCAGGACATCCGGCAGGCCGGAGGTGTCCAGCAGCGCCGACAGTCTTCTGGGCACGGACCGCAGCCACGAGGGCGCGACGTCGTCGACTTCCTTCAGCACGAGCGAGCCGCGCACCGCGGCGGCCAGGTTGGGCTGGTCAGAGGTCTGCAACGGATACGTCAGCATCCAGGCGGCGACCAGAACGGCGACGATCTGCAGAGCCACCCCGATGGTCGAGTCCAGCGTCCGCATCCCTGGGTTGCGGATGGCGCCGCGCACCGCCCGCCCCAACACCACGCCTGCGATCTCACCGATGACCACCAGCGCAAGGATCAGGAACAGCGTCACGAACAGCTTTGAGCGGGGACCTTCGATATTGGCCACGACGTGCGGGGCGAGCAGCACGCCGGCCACCGCACCGAGCACGACGCCGACGAAGGACAGCAGCGAACCCAGCGCTCCTGAGCGCCATCCCGAGATGGCGGCGATGAAGGCGATCGCCAGTACGGCGAGGTCAACCCACTGCGACGAAGTCATGGTTGCGCCCTACCGTAGTCGGTATCAATCCCCAAGTCGCTTCGCGCCTGCCCGCCGGTGTCATGACCCACAAGCGCCATTGCGTCCTCTAGTTCCCGGATGTCGTCGGTGTTCCAGGGCTGCGCCCAACCCGCGACGTCGAGCATCGCCGAGACGACCTGCCCGGTGAATCCCCACACCAGCATCTCGTTGAGCAAGAACGCAGGTCCGGCGGAGCGACGGGTGTTCTCTTTGCGGTAGACCATGATTCGGTTCTCGGGATTGACGAACGCCCGAACCGGTACGCGGGCCACCACCGCTGTTTCGGACTCGTCGACCACCGCGACAGGCCCAGGATCAGGCGAGTACGCGAGCACCGGCACCACATGGAAGCCTGACGGCGGGATGAACATCCGCTCCAGGGTGGCCAGCGGCTGCAGTCGGCCCACGTCGAGCCCGGTCTCCTCATTCGCCTCACGTAGAGCGGTGTGCACCGGGCCGTCATCGCCCGGGTCGGCTGCCCCCCCTGGGAAGGCGGCCTGCCCGGCATGGTGGCGCAGAGTGGACGCGCGCACCGTGACCAGCAGGTCAGCCTCAGCCAGTCCGCTGCCCGGCGCTGCCTCGGCGGGGCCCGAAAACAGCACCAGCACCGCCGCATCACGGCGTTGTCCGGTGATGCTGGCCTTGGTGTTGGCCGCCGTCACCATCGCCAGCACCTCGGGCGACACCCGCCGGCGGTAGGCGTGCTTGATGTCCTTGGCGTTGTCGACCAGGGGTTTCAGCCATGGCGGGGCGACGTCGGGGGCGAGCTCGCTCCCCTCGCTGGCCCAGCTCACCTCGGGTCCTCCTGTCTACGGGCCGATCACCGGCCCCACCGCCGCAGCAATCTCGTCGGCGTTGTCGAACGACCGCGGCAGGATTGCGGCAACGCTACCGTCCGAACGCAGTACAACCGTCGCTGGCATGACGTTGGGAACCTCGAGCGCGGCCGCGATCCGGCGGCGGCCGTCCTGCAGTGTCGGCAGGTGGACGCCGAGTTCGGCCAGGCGGAGCAGCGCCGCGGTCTCGTTCTCGTCCTGATGCACCGTCAGCACTGTCACCTCGGCGCCGACGCGGCGCTGGTATTCGGCCATCGCGGGAAGTTCACGGGCGCAGGGGGCGCACCAGTACGCCCACAGGTTCAACACGACAGTCCGACCGGACACGGCCTTGGCAACGTCGACGCTGGAGCCGTCACCGGCGCATTCCAGGATGATTCCGCGCACGGCCTCCGGACCGTCGCCCACACCGGGTGCCGGACATGGTTCCAGGTCGGCGTCGGCCCGGGGGCCCGCCAGGGCCTGCACGGTGTCGGCGTCGCGCCGGTCGCGTGGCGTGGCGGAACCTGACGAACCTGTTTCGGACTCGCCGCCACCCAGCTGAAGCCACAGGGCCGCGCCAAGTGCGACCACCACAACCAGCACCGCGACGGTCCATCGAGTCGAGGTCTGCATCGGTGCGGTGGAGGCGGGCTAGAGACCGGCCAGCGCCAGCAGATGGTCGGTTTCCGGGCCTTTGACCAATGGCGCCGCGAGCAGCGGATCGGTCGGGCCGGTGCCGAACGACGGGCAATCCTTGGCGAGCACGCACACGCCGCAGGCGGGTTTGCGCGCGTGGCAGACGCGGCGGCCGTGGAATATCACCCGGTGACTCAGGTCGGTCCATTCACTGCGCTCGATCAATTCACCGACCGCGTGCTCGACCTTCACCGGGTCCTCTTCCGCGGTCCACTGCCACCGCCGGACGAGCCTGCCGAAGTGGGTGTCGACGGTGATGCCGGGAATCCCGAAGGCATTTCCCAGGATGACGTTGGCGGTCTTGCGGCCGATGCCGGGCAGCGTGACGAGTTCTTCCAGTGTGGCGGGCACCTGCCCGTCGAAGCGCTCGACGAGTTCGGCGCCCAGCCGGATCAACGAGTTGGCCTTGTTGCGGTAAAACCCCGTGCGCCGGATCAACTCCTCGAGTTCCGTACGGTCGGCCTGCGCATAGTCCAGTGCAGTGCGGTACTTCTTGAACAACGCGGGGGTGGCGAGATTGACCCCTTTGTCGGTGCTCTGCGCGGACAGAATCGTCGCGACGGCCAATTCGAGCGGATTGGTGAAGTCCAGTTCGCAGTACACATGCGGAAAGGCCTGTGCCAGCTCGCGATTCATTCGCCTGGCCCGCCGCACGAGGCCGAGGCGGGTCTCGCCGTCTCTTTTGCGGGCACGCTTTGGCACGGTCACGAAAACAGCGTACTGAGCATTACCGACGTGCCGAGACATACGGGGTGCGGACCGGTGACAATTCGTGATCCCGCTGAGACCTTGGCCGTGTTTACTTCAGCCTTGTGTCGTGGTTGCTCGTGGCGCTGATCCCGGGGTTGCTGATGATGGCAACGTTCGCGCTGGAGCGACTGGAAACGGGCCTGTCCCGCGACACGGTGTCGGCGGCCGATGTGGCAACGTTTCTTGATCAAGCCGAGGCCGACGACGTCAACACACTTGCACGAGACGGCATGAGTTGCGCCCTGGCCGGCCAGCATCGGCGTCTGCATGCTCAGGGCCCAGCGCAGAACGGCCACGTACGCTCGCCCGATACCGCACGTTTGCCGACGCGCGAATTGGTCCACAGCGCAGCGAATCCTGAATTTCAGCGGACTTCCCAACCCGATCGTGTGTAGCGTGGGCTGGTCACGCTGGAGGCTCAATGCCGACAACGTCGGCGGGGCCTACCTCTAGACTGATCTCGCTAACCGAATAGAGGTCGGCCCGCGCATGTCATACCAGTCAACAGCTTAAGAGGGGCAACGTGGACGAGATCCTGGCGAGGGCCGGAATCTTCCAGGGAGTCGAACCCAGCGCCGTTTCCGCGCTGACCAAGCAATTGCAGCCCGTCGACTTCCCACGTGGGCACACCGTGTTCGCAGAGGGTGAACCCGGCGATCGGCTCTACATCATCGTTTCCGGCAAGGTCAAGATCGGCCGCCGCTCACCCGACGGCCGCGAGAATCTGCTGACGATCATGGGCCCGTCGGACATGTTCGGCGAGCTGTCGATCTTCGACCCCGGCCCGCGGACATCCAGCGCCACGACGATCACTGATGTGCGCGCCGTGTCGATGGACCGCGACGCCCTGCGCGCCTGGATTGCCGACCGCCCCGAGATCGCCGAGCAGTTGTTGCGCGTACTGGCCCGCCGGCTGCGGCGCACCAACAACAATCTCGCCGATCTGATCTTCACCGACGTGCCCGGCCGCGTGGCCAAGCAGTTGCTCCAGCTGGCTCAGCGGTTCGGCACACAGGAGGGCGGCGCGCTGCGGGTCACGCACGACCTCACCCAGGAGGAGATCGCTCAGCTCGTCGGTGCCTCGCGCGAGACCGTCAACAAGGCGCTCGCCGACTTCGCGCACCGCGGCTGGATTCGGCTCGAGGGTAAGAGCGTGCTGATCTCCGACAGCGAGCGGCTGGCTCGAAGGGCGCGCTAGTCGCGAAGGTAGTTCACCTGCGCCTGTACGCTCCATTCCGCTGCGTCCCAAAGCTTTTCATCGACGTCGGTGTAAACGTGCTCGACGATCTGCCGCGCGCTGGCGTCCTCACCTAGTTCCCGCAGCGCCGCGCGCACCTGATCGAGTCGCTCCTCGCGATGCGCCAAGTACATGTCGCTGACCGCTTCCAGGTCGGCGAGCTCGGGGCCGTGGCCGGGAAGAACCGTTCGATGACCGACGCCACGCAGCCGCTGCAGCGAGTCCAGGTACTCCCGCAGGCTGCCGTCCTCCTTGTCGATGACGGTCGTGCCGCGGCCGAGCACCGTATCGGCGGTCAACACCGCATCGTCGAGCAGGAACGAGACCGAGTCGCAGGTGTGCCCGGGTGTGGCCATCACGGTGATGCGCAGTCCCGCCGCGTCGATGACCTCGCCGTCGGTCAGCGGGCCCCCGAGCCCCCGCAGGAAGCCGCTGCCCACCGAGCGGACCACCGCGCCGGTCCGGTCGACCAGCTTGTCGATGGCACCGGTGTGGTCCTCGTGCTTGTGGCTGATGAGCACCAGCGGAATCCTGCCGAGGCCGGCGATCAGGTCGATGTGCTCGTCGTCCTCGGGTCCGGGATCGACGACGACCTTCTCGTCGCTGCCGGGCCCCTGCAGCACCCAGGTGTTGGTGCCCTCGAGGGTCAGCAGGCCAGGGTTGTCACACAGCAGCACCGACGCGGTCTCCGTCACCGGACGGAGCTTCTTGTACGCGGGGTGCTCGAGGCTCACGCCACCTCTGCCCAATCGTCGCTCACGCGACCTCGAATATGACTTCGACTTCGACCGGCGCATCCAACGGCAACTCCGAGACCCCGACGGCCGACCGGGCATGCGCTCCGGCGTCGCCGAACACCTCACCGAACAGCTGTGATGCCCCGTTGATGACTCCCGGTTGCCCGTTGAAGCCCGGGGCGGATGCCACGAATCCCACGACCTTGACAACGCGGGTCACCGAATCGATGCCGACCAGCGAATGGACCGCGGCCAGCGCGTTGAGCGCACACACCCGAGCCAGCGCCTTGCCGTCCTCGGGTGTCACGTCCGCACCCACCTTGCCCGACTGGACCAGGCTTCCTGCATCCATGGGCAGCTGGCCTGCGGTGTAGACCAGATTTCCGGTACGCGCGGCAGGCACGTAGGCCGCCAGCGGCGGCACCACGTCGGGCAGCTGTATGCCCAGTTCGGCGAGTTTCGCCGAGACACTCACTTGGGCCGCTTGAGGTAGGCGACGTGCTGCTCCCCGGTCGGGCCGGGGAGCACCGACACCAGCTCCCAGCCGTCTTCTCCCCACTGATCGAGGATCTGTTTGGTCGCATGCGTCAGCAGCGGGATGGTGGCGTATTCCCAGCGGGTCGGCTCGCTCATGTGATGAGCTTATCCGGCACCGATACGCACTTGGTTAGCATGCACAGGTGGGCACCACCTCTGAAGACCGCAGCGCGGTCGGTTGGCCGTCCCGCCTGACCAAGGCGCGGCTGCACTTCGTCACGGGCAAGGGCGGAACTGGTAAGTCGACCATCGCCGCCGCACTAGCGTTAGCGCTCGCCGCAGGCGGCCGCAAGGTGCTGTTGGTGGAAGTCGAAGGGCGGCAAGGCATCGCGCAGTTGTTCGACGTGCCACCGCTGCCCTACGAAGAGGTCAAGATCGCCACCGCCGACGGAGGCGGGACAGTGAATGCGCTGGCGATCGACACCGAGGCGGCATTCCTCGAATACCTCGACATGTTCTACAACCTCGGTCTGGCCGGCCGGGCCATGCGACGGATCGGCGCGGTGGAATTCGCCACGACGATCGCGCCCGGCCTGCGCGACGTGCTCCTCACTGGCAAGATCCGCGAGATCGTCACCCGCGCCGAGAAGGGTAAGCACCCCGTCTACGACGCCGTCGTCGTCGACTCGCCCCCGACGGGCCGCATCTCCCGGTTCCTCGACGTCACCAAGGCCGTCTCTCAGTTGGCCAAGGGCGGTCCGGTGCATTCGCAGGCCGAAAGTGTCGTCAAGGTGCTGCACTCGGACCTCACCGCGATCCATCTGGTGACCCTGCTCGAGGCGCTGCCCATCCAGGAGACGCTGGAGGCCATCGAAGAGCTCAAGGAGTTGGGCCTGCCGATCGGCAGCGTCATCGTCAACCGGAACATCCCGTCGTATCTGCCGCCGGATGACCTGATCAAGGCGGCCGAGGGCGTAATCGATGCCGACGCTGTCCGCGCCGGGCTGAACGACGTAGGAATCACGTTGTCCGACACCGACTTCGCGGGGCTGTTGACCGAGACGATTCAGCATGCCACTCGGATCCAGGCACGAGCCGAGAGTGCCGAGCAGCTCGATGAGCTCGACTTGGCGCGTCTGCAGCTTCCGCAGATTTCCGATGGCGTCGATCTGGGCAGCCTCTACGAACTCGCCGAAGCGCTCGCCCAGCAGGGGGTCAGATAGTGAGTACCACACCGCCCGCGCTTGACATGGCATCGATCCTGTCCGACACCTCCAACCGCGTCGTTGTGTGTTGCGGCGCAGGCGGTGTCGGCAAGACGACCACCGCAGCGGCGATGGCGCTACGCGCCGCCGAGTATGGCCGCACGGTCGTGGTGCTGACCATCGACCCAGCCAAACGACTGGCGCAGGCACTCGGTATCAAGGATCTCGGCAACACCCCGCAGCGGGTTCCGCTGGCCCCTGAAGTGTCGGGCGAACTGCACGCGATGATGCTCGACATGCGCCGCACGTTCGACGAAATGGTGCTCCAGTACTCCGGACCGGAACGCGCACAAGAGATTCTGGACAACCAGTTCTATCAGACCGTCGCGACGTCGCTGGCGGGCACGCAGGAATACATGGCGATGGAGAAGCTTGGCCAGCTGCTCGCCGAGGACCGCTGGGATCTCGTCGTCGTCGACACACCACCGTCCCGCAACGCGCTCGACTTCCTCGACGCTCCAAAACGGTTGGGCGGCTTCATGGACAGCCGACTGTGGAAGCTGTTGCTGGGTCCCGGTCGCGGCATCGGCAAGCTGGTGACGGGCGCGATGGGGCTGGCGATGCGAGCACTGTCGACGGTGCTTGGATCTCAAATGCTCGGTGATGCCGCATCTTTCGTCCAGTCTCTGGACGCGACATTCGGCGGGTTCCGCGAGAAGGCCGACCGCACGTACGAATTGTTGAAGCGTCGGGGCACCCAGTTCGTCGTGGTGTCCGCCGCCGAGCCGGACGCGCTGCGCGAGGCTTCGTTCTTCATCGACCGGCTCTCGCAGGAGCACATGCCGCTGTCCGGGTTGATCCTGAACCGCACGCACCCGATGTTGTCGTCGCTGAACGCCGAGAAGGCTGACGAGGCGGCGGACTCGCTGGAGAAGTCGGATCCCGACTCGGTGACCGCAGCGGTGCTGCGGATCCACTCCGACCGCGCCGGACGGTCCAAGCGTGAGATCAGGCTGCTGTCGCGCTTCACCGGCGCCAATCCGCATGTGGCGATCGTGGGGGTCCCGTCGTTGCCGTTCGACGTGTCCGACCTGGACGCGCTGCGGGCGATAGCCGATCAGATCACCGGCGAGGCTCCTGCGGCGTGAGCCGCAGTCCGGCTTGAGCGGCGTGAGCCGCAGTCCGGCTTGAGCGGCGTGAGCCGCAGTCCGGCTTGAGCGGCGTGAGCCGCAATCCGGCTTGAGCGGCGTGAGCCGCTTTTTAGACGGCGCTGCGGTGCTTGCGCTGGGCCGTGAAGAACTCCGCCCAGGAGACCACCTCGGGGTGCTGCTTGAGCAGGGCGCGACGCTGGCGTTCGGTCATGCCTCCCCACACACCGAACTCCACGCGGTTGTCCAGCGCGTCGGCGCCGCATTCCAGGATCACCGGGCAGTGCCGGCAAATCACCGCGGCTTTACGCTGCGCGGCCCCGCGAACGAACAGTTCGTCAGGGTCGGCCTGGCGGCAACGCGCCTGCGAAACCCAGGCAATGCGTGCCTCGGCCTCGGCGCCCTGGACGACAGTTGGGGCAGTAACGGTCATACTTGTCCTTCGCGCAACGGGCCTCGTACCGGACACAGAATTCCCCTTCGTTCCGGCCGCCCCCCGACGACGGCATACTCATCCGGTGTAGAACTTTGTGAGTTCTACGTCGCTATGCGAGGTCGAGTGTGACCTGCATCGCACTGCTAGGACAACTTAAGTGGTCAGGGCACTTCTGCGCAATACGTACGTCCCCCCTTTTTTGGGACGACCGTGCCGTCGTTAAGCAAACTCTGAGCAAAATTGACGCGCGCGCAGGTAAATGGGCTTAGTTCTCTCATCAACGGGGCGAGAGGAATCCGCAAATTTTGCCGGGTGACTCCTCTAGTTACTCTGTACGCATGCCGGAAAGCCCGTCGACCCCGCCGCCATCAGCGGTCACGGTGATCAAGCTCGCGTGGTGCTGTCTCTTGGCGAGCGTCGTCCTCGCGGCACTGATGTTTCCCGTGGTAGGCGGGTTCGGTCTGATCTCGAACCGAGCCTCCGACGTGGTGGCCAATGGTTCGGCCCAGCTGGTCGAGGGCGAGGTGCCGCAGGTCTCGACAATGGTCGACGCCAAGGGCAACACCATCGCGTGGCTGTACAGCCAGCGCCGGTTCGAGGTGCCGAGCGATCAGATCGCCAACACCATGAAGCTGGCGATCGTGTCCATCGAGGACAAGCGGTTCGCCGAGCACAACGGGGTGGACTGGCAGGGCACGCTCACCGGCTTGTCGGGGTATCTGTCCGGAAACCTCGACACCCGTGGCGGTTCGACGCTCGAGCAGCAGTACGTCAAGAATTATCAGTTGCTGGTGATCGCGCAGACCGACGCGGAGAAGCGCGCGGCCATCGAAACCACTCCCGCCCGCAAACTGCGCGAAATTCGCATGGCCCTGACGCTGGACAAGACATTCACCAAGCCGGAGATCCTGACGCGCTATCTGAACCTCGTGTCGTTCGGCAACGGCGCGTTCGGAGTGCAGGACGCCGCGCAGACGTATTTCGGGATCAATGCCTCCGAGCTGAACTGGCAGCAGGCGGCGCTGCTGGCCGGCATGGTGCAGTCCACCAGCACGCTGAATCCGTACACCAACCCCGAAGGTGCGTTGGCCCGGCGAAACGTGGTGTTGGACACCATGATCGAGAACATTCCCGCCGAGGCCGCCGCGCTGCGGGCGGCCAAGGAGCAGCCGCTGGGCGTGCTGCCGGTGCCCAAGGAGTTGCCGCGGGGCTGCATCGCGGCGGGCGATCGCGCATTCTTCTGTGACTACGTGCTCGAATATCTGGCGCGCGCCGGGATCAGCAAAGAGCAGGTCGCCCGGGGCGGCTATCTGATCAAGACCACCCTGGATCCCGACGTCCAGGGTCCGGTGAAGGCCGCGGTGAACGAGATCGCCAGCCCCGACCTCGACGGTGTCGCCAGCGTCATGAGCGTCATCAGGCCGGGCAAGGAATCCCATCCGGTGCTTGCCATGGCCAGTAACCGCAATTACGGCCTGAACCTCGATGCCGGCGAGACCATGCAGCCCCAGCCTTTCTCACTGGTCGGCGACGGTGCGGGCTCGATCTTCAAGATCTTCACCACCGCGGCCGCGATGGACATGGGCATGGGCATCAACGCCCAGCTGGACGCACCGTCGCGATTCCAGGCCAAGGGCCTGGGCAGCGGCGGCGCCCCGGGGTGCCCGGCCGCGACGTGGTGTGTGCAGAACGCGGGCAACTACCGCGGCACCATGAGCGTCACCGACGCGCTGGCGACGTCGCCCAACACAGCGTTCGCGAAGCTGATCTCGCAGGTGGGCGTCCAGCGGACCGTCGATATGGCAGTCAAGCTCGGCCTGCGGTCCTACGCGCTGCCCGGTACCGCCCGTGACTATGACCCCGAGAGCAACGAAAGCCTCGCGGACTTCGTCAAACGCCAGAACCTCGGTTCGTTCACGCTGGGACCGATCGAGGTCAACGCGTTGGAGTTGTCGAATGTCGCGGCGACGCTGGCCTCCGGTGGCATGTGGTGCCCGCCGAATCCGATCGCCGAGGTGATCGACCGCGACGGCAAGCAGGTGTCGGTGACCACCGAAACCTGTGAGCAGGTCGTACCCGAGGGCTTGGCCAACACCCTCGCCAACGCGATGAGCAAGGACGACACCGGCGGGGGAACCGCTGCCGGGGCCGCGGGCTCGGTCGGCTGGAACCTGCCGATGTCCGGCAAGACCGGCACGACGGAGGCCAGCCGTTCTGCGGGCTTCCTCGGCTTCACGAATCAGTACGCCGCCGCCAACTACATCTACGACGACTCGACCGCTCCCGGCGCGCTGTGCTCCTATCCTCTGCGCCAATGTGGCGGCAACGGCAACCTGTTCGGCGGCAACGAACCCGCCAGGACGTGGTTCACGGCGATGATGCCGATCGCCAACAACTACGGCCCGATCTCGCTGCCCCCGACCGATCCGCGTTACGTCGACGGTGCGCCGGGTTCGCGGGTGCCCAGTGTCGCGGGCCTGAACGAGAGCACGGCACGGCAGCGGCTGCGCGACGCCGGATTCCAGGTCGCCAACGAGTCCACGCCGGTGAACAGCGCCGCGTCCTACGGTTCGGTGGTCGGTACGTCGCCCGCCGGGCAGACGGTGCCGGGATCGATCATCACGATCCAGATCTCCAACGGCATCCCACCGGCACCGCCACCACCACCGCCGGGTGAAATTCCGGGAGTTCCGCCCCCGGTCGGCCAGACCGTGGTCCAGATTCCGGGGCTGCCGCCCATCACGGTGCCGGTACTCGGTCCGCCGCCTCCACCGGCGCCGCCGCCGCCACCGCCGTTCGGGGCGCCGCCTCCGCCACCACCACCACCGTGATACTGCTGTGGTGTCGCCCACGCGGACGCGAGTGAAATCGGTCTGAACAACCGGCTGGCAGTAAGCTCTCGTGCATGTCCGCGTCTTCGATCCTGAAGAAGTCCGCAGTCGTCACCGCCGGTTCGCTGGTCGCGGGGGTCGGCTACGCATCGCTCATCGAGCGCAATGCGTTCGCCGTGCGCGAGGTGACGATGCCGGTGCTCTCTCCTGGATCGTCACCGCTGAAGGTGCTGCACATCAGCGACCTCCACATGCGCCCCCAGCAGCGCCGTAAGCAGGACTGGCTGCGGGACCTGGCCAGGCTGGAGCCGGACTTCGTCGTCAATACCGGCGACAACCTGTCCCACCCGAAAGCCGTACCGGCCGTCGTTCAGGCCCTCGGTGACCTGCTTTCGGTGCCAGGTGTGTTCGTGTTCGGCAGCAACGACTACTTCGGCCCGCGGCCAAAGAATCCGCTGAATTATGTGACCAATCCGACCCACCGGGTGCATGGGGAGCCGCTGCCGTGGCAGGACCTTCGGGCGGCATTCACCGAACGCGGCTGGCTGGACATGACGCACACCCGGCGCGAGTTCGAGGTGGGCGGTCTGCTGATCGCCGCCGCGGGGGTCGACGACCCGCACCTCAAGCGTGACCGGTACGAGACGATCGCCGGTCCCGCCAACCCCGCCGTCAACCTGAGGCTGGGACTCACCCACTCGCCCGAGCCGCGCGTGCTCGATCGGTTCGCCGCCGACGGGTATCAGCTGATCATGGCCGGCCACACCCACGGCGGTCAGGTGTGTCTGCCGCTCTACGGCGCCGTCGTAACCAACTGCGAGCTGGACCGCTCGCGGGCCAAGGGGGCTTCGCAGTGGGGAGCCCACACGCAGCTGCACGTTTCCGCGGGCATCGGCACCTCACCGTATGCGCCCGTGCGTTTCTGCTGCCGACCTGAAGCGACGTTGTTGACGCTGATCGCCGCCCCGACCGGGGGCTCGTACGAAGGCATCCGGGAGGGGCAGTCGCACCCGAGCGTCTCGGTGCGCTGACCGACGTGGGCGCTGCACCGGCCGCCAGCCGTGGCCGGCCCCGAGAGTGGGCGGACAACGCGGTTCGGTTGATCGAGGCCGACGCGCGCCGCAGTGCCGATACCCATCTACTGCGATACCCGCTGCCGACGGCGTGGTGCGACCGGGCGGATGTCGCGCTGTACCTCAAGGACGAGACCACCCATATCACCGGCAGTCTGAAGCACCGGTTGGCGCGCTCGTTGTTCCTCTACGCGCTGTGCAACGGGTGGATCGACGAGAACACCACTGTCATCGAGGCGTCCTCGGGGTCGACGGCGGTGTCGGAGGCATATTTCGCCGCGCTGCTCGGTCTTCCGTTCATTGCGGTGATGCCGTCGTCGACGAGTGCAAGCAAGATTGCGCTGATCGAATCTCAAGGCGGCCGTTGCCATTTCGTGGCGGAGTCGTCGCAGGTGTACGCCGAGGCCGAGCGGCTGGCGGCGGAGACGGGCGGCCATTACCTCGACCAGTTCACCAACGCCGAACGCGCCACCGACTGGCGCGGAAACAACAACATCGCCGAATCGATCTTTCAGCAGATGCGCGACGAGACCCATCCGATTCCGGACTGGATCGTGGTGGGAGCGGGCACCGGTGGCACCAGCGCGACGATCGGCCGATTCATTCGGTACCGCCGCTACGCGACGCGTCTGTGCGTCGTCGATCCGGAGAATTCCGCGTTCTTCCCGTCCTACGCGCAGGGCCGCGGCGACGTCGTGACGGGAAAGTCATCGCGCATCGAGGGCATCGGTCGGCCGCGCGTCGAGCCGTCATTTCTGCCCGACGTGGTGGACCGCATGGTCGTCGTGCCCGACTCGGCATCCGTCGCGGCCGCGTGGCACGTGAGTTCGGTGCTGGGGCGGCGGGTCGGTCCGTCGACAGGTACGAATTTGTGGGGCGCGTTCGGGTTGCTTGCGGAAATGGTCGCCAATGGGCGCAGCGGGTCAGTGGTGACCTTGCTCGCCGACAGCGGCGACCGCTATGCGGACACCTACTTCTGCGACGAGTGGCTGAGCAGCCATGGGCTGGACCCGTCGGCGTGGACCGAGGTCCTGGCCGAATTCGAACGCTCTGGGCGCTGGCCCTGATCGTCAGGACGGCCTGTCAGGGGCCCGTCGGAGGTCAGGAACAGCCACAGCGCAGCAAGGGCAAAGAATCCCAGATATATGGAAGCTCCGAGCCCAGTCATTTCTCGCCTCACTTAATCGGTTTCTACCGTCAGTGTGCACAACGTCACCGACAACCCGATTGCATCCCTCGGCGTGTCGTGACGCGCGCCTCACGACCCCTGACCGGCGTTTGGTGTCGCACCATCGGGGTGCGATACGCTGTCGTGGCTTCACGCGGGGTGTGGCGCAGCTTGGTAGCGTGCTTCGTTCGGGACGAAGAGGTCGTGGGTTCGAATCCCGCCACCCCGACACCACAACATCAGCCGGTCTGACAAGGCCGGCTGATTGCGTTCGGAAGCAAATTCGGGTTTGACCCGCGCAGAGGCGGGAATCAAAATGCCGTGACGTTGCCATCGACTCTGGTCGAACCTGCCCTGCCCCACGCTGTCGGGCCCGTGTCCGCGACGATTCTGGACACCCTGTCCCGCGGGCGGCCGACCATGCATCTTCGGCCGATCGACGTTCCCATCGCCGAAGCGGATCCGTACGGGCTCGACCTGCAACTCGCCCTCTACGTCCTCTACGAACTGCACTATCGCGGTTTTCACGCGGTCAACGCGCGTTGGGAATGGAACCCGGCATTGCTTCACCTACGCGGGCGACTCGAGGACGTGTTTGTCGGCGCCGTCCGGCGCGACGTCGGCGACATTGCACCCGACGACACCGCGGAAGCGGAAATGGACGCGATCTCGCTGGAGCCGGTCGACGGCGGTGGCCCGTCGTATCACCTGCGTGACCACGGGACCTGGGAGCAGATGCGGGAGTACTTCGTGCACCGCTCGCTGTATCACCTCAAGGAGGGTGACCCCCACGCGTTTGCCATCCCCCGTCTTGCCGGAACGGCCAAAGCCGCTTTCGTCGCAGTCGAATTCGACGAGTACGGCGGCGGGCGCAGCGATCGAGTCCACCAGCATCTGTACGCGGAGTTGATGGTGGCCGCCGGTCTGGACGCGTCCTATCTCGGCTACATCGACCACGTTCCGGCCGATGCGCTGGCGTCGGTCAACCTGATGTCGCTGTTCGGACTGCACCGCGAATTGCGGGGTGCGGCGATCGGTCATTTCGCCTCCACCGAGATCACCTCGTCGCCGGGGTCTCGCCGGTTGGTCGACGCATTGCGCCGGATGGACGCGCCCGAGCCGTGCGTGGAGTTCTACGCGGAGCACATCGTGGCCGACGCGGTTCACGAACAGGTGGTGCGCACCGATGTCGTCGGCGATCTCGTTGCGCGCGAACCGCATCTGGAAACCGACGTCATCTTCGGTATCAGGGCACGCGACGTCGTCGAAAACCGACTGGCCGACCACGTGATGCAGTGCTGGAAAGAAGACCGCTCGTCGCTACGACGACCGGTTGGCTGACCGCGATACGCGCGGACGGCACCGGTGGCTCGTGTCGCACATCGGATAGTCCTTGCTGCGACGGCAGGTGCAGATCGCGACCATGAACCGGTCGGATTCCACGACGCTGCCGTCGGGCATCTCGATGCTCACCGGACCCTGCACCATCACCGGGCCGGACGGAACGATGCGCACCGTGCGCACCTCCGGATCGGTCACGGCCTCTCCGCCCTGATCACCACGAGTTCTTCCTCGCGCCTGCCCGGTTCGAGCCTGCCGGTCTCCTCCAGCCACCCGGCCCGGGACTCCAACACCGGCCCGAACGGAATCCACTGATAGGCAACGATTTCCGCGTCAAGCCCGGATTCGGCCAGCGCGGCGAGCGTCTGCCGGGGTATCGCGAATTCAGATTGGACGAGTAGGAAGGCGCCGCCAGGAGCCAGCAGGTCGTGCACCGATGCGCACAGCGGATCCAACACGAGGCGGCCGTCCCGCCCGGCATCCCACGCGCGCGCCGAGCCGACCTCGGATGAGATCGGCGTACATGGGGCATCGGGATCGTGCGGAACGTACGGCGGATTGCAGACGACGAGGTCGTAGGGTCCGGACTCCGCGGCGCGCGCCCACGAGCCCAGATGCACGTCGACATCGGCGCCGGCAGCCAGTGCGTTTCCGCGGGCACACCGCGCGGATCGCTGACACACGTCGAACGCAACGACACTCGAGGCTCCCTGTTCGCTCGCGGCGATCGCGACCACGCCACTGCCGGTGCACAGGTCGGCTACGCGGCGACCGCGTGCCAAACCGGTCTTCTCCATGACATCGATGAGGAATCGAGAGTCTTCCTGCGGGGCGTAGACGCCCGCCACCGTGATCAAACCATCAGGCGCATCGGTGTATGCGGTTGTCACTCATGGGCCTTTCGCCAGGTCTTCGCTGCGTCGTCGCAGCAGTGCCGTGAATTGATGCCCGCTATCCGCCTCGTTAAACCGTTGCGCTCCGTTTTGCGGCGCGTTCGTGTGGGCACACCACATCCGTGCAGTTCTCTGATGTCACCGCGTTGCCCGTCAAGCTCGGCTCCGCTATCCGCGGTCGCAAGCTGTTTCATCCGGTGGGCGTGCTCGCTGAAGGGGTCTTGGAGCGGACGGCCCCCGGTAGCGAGGGATTACCGATGAGGTCCTGTGACGTCATCGGCCGGGTGTCCAAAGGGGTCGGGCTGCCCGGCAGCACCCCGGACGTCGCCGGACTGGCGTTTCGCATCCCGCCGCCGCAGGACCTGCGGTCGTGCGGCCCATGGGATGTACTGCTGGCATCGACGATCGCGCACAGTCGGTTCGTTCTTGCCCCGGTGACCTCGTGGTCCGGCGCCACGTTCTCCAGCCTGATGCCGCTGCGCTATCAGGGTCGCGTGTGGTGGCTACGAGCACGACTCACCACCGACCTCGGCACCGGAGGCCTCGGTCTGGACACCATCGAGAACCAAATCAATTCCGGTGAGGTCCAATTCGACATCGAGCAGGCGACGGCCAGGGGTGACTTCAGTCCGCTCGCCCAGCTGACACTGCGGAACGTGGACCCCAGTTGCGACGACATCGCGTTCGATCCCGCTCTGCATCGCGATTGCGATGTCGAGTTGGTGCCGCGTTGGCTCGCAGACTTCCGACGCGCGGCCTACCGACGCAGCCGCGAAGGGCGCGACGCGACGGAGGAGTAACGCCTCACGCGGTGGGTTCAGCCCCGGTGTCGGCGACGTCCGGGGCTTGTTCGCGCGTGGCCATACCGCCTTCGCCGCCCTCGTCGGTCGGACCTGGACGGCCGCCCTTCTTCTCCGCTCCGTCGACGGGTTCGTCCTCGTAGATTCCCTTGCCTTTAGGCATGATTGGCCTTTCAGTCCGATTAGCTTCGTAACTTCTCCAGCAGTGATCCGGCCGCTTCCTTGAGGAACGGATCCTGGCCCTCGTCACCGATCTGAACGAGGGCGATGTCGGTGAATCCGGCTTCCCAGTACTCCCGCACCGCGTCGACGATCGCGTCGAGATCCGGTCCACACGGGATCGATTCGGCGACATCCTCGGGACGCACGAACTGCGTGGCACCGTCAAATCCTGCGGTGGTGGGCAGATCGGCATTGACCGCCCAGCCCCCACCGAACCACCGAAATTGGTCGTGCGCACGACGGATCGCGGTGTCGCGGTCGGGATCCCAGCAGATCGGGATCTGTCCGACAACTCGCACACCGCCCGGGAGTCCGGTGGCCCGACGCGCATCGTGCCATGCGTCGACGAAATCCTTGTTTGGTTCGACGGCGATCAGATGGTCGGACAATGGTGCAAAAGTTTCTATCGACCGCTCCCCGGAAACCGCCGTGGCAATGGCCACCGGCGTCTCCGGGATATCCCAGAGCCGGGCGGAGTCGACTTCGAAATGCTCACCCTTCCAGTCGACGAGCTCACCGGTGAACAGCTCGCGGATGATCAGGATGGCCTCGCGCAGCATTTCCTGACGCCGGGCCACGGTCGGCCAGCGCTTGCCGACGACGTGTTCGTTGAGGTTCTCACCGCTGCCGAGCCCGAGCGTGAAACGGCCGTCGGCGAGGATCTGTAGGGTGGCGGCCTTCTGCGCAACCACTGCGGGGTGGTAGCGCATCGTCGGACACGTGACGTAGGTGAACAACTCGACTTGTTCGGTCGCGTGCGCGACGGCGCCGAGCAACGTCCAGGCATAGGGCGCGTGCCCTTGTGACGACAGCCATGGGAAGTAGTGATCCGACGACACTTCGAAGTCGAAACCCACTCGTTCTGCCGAAACGGCATAACGGACAAGGTCTTTAGGCCCGCTCTGTTCGGTCATGAGGGTATAGCCGAAACGCGTCATGGCATTCGGGTACCCGAGTGCCACTCGCCGGAAACGGGACTACAGCCTGGCTTTGACCGCCGCCGAGAGCCTCGAGCCGTCCGCCTTACCTGCGGCGATCGCCGTGGCGGCTTTCATCACCTGTCCCATCTGCTTCATGCCGGGCCGCTCCCCGATCTCCTCGGCCACCTGGGCGATCGCGGTGTCGACCACGTCGGCCACTTCGGCCTCGGTGAGCGGCGTCGGCAGGTATTCGTCGATGACCCGCGCCTCGGCGTGCTCGTTGGCGGCCAACTCGCCGCGGCCGTTCTGGGTGTAGATCTCCGCAGCTTCCGCGCGCTTCTTGGCTTCTCGCGAGAGCACCTTGATGACGTCGGCATCGGACAGTTCACGCGCTCCTTTGCCCGCCACTTCCTCGGTCTGGATGGCCGCGAGCAGCATCCGCAACGTAGCGGTGCGCAGTTTGTCCTGCGACTTCATCGACGCGGTGAGGTCTGCGCGCAACCGCTCCTTGAGTTCTGGCTTTTCTGGCATGTCGCAAACCTACGCCGTGACGAGGCCGCAGATGTTTGTCAATTCGCAGGCTGATCGACAGGATGGTGGCCATGAGCACCGAGGCGGGCGGTTCCGGTACGGCCGGGCAGCCGGCGTCCGGCTATCCACCACCGGCCTACTCGCCGCCCGGATACCCTGCGCCGCCGGCCTACGGACCGCCACCGGGTTACGGACCACCGCCCGGTTACGGACCGCCACCGGGTTACGCACCACCGCCCGGTCACGGACCGCCACCGGGTTACCCCCTGCAGGGTTACGGATACGGTCCCCCGTCGATGCCACCCGCGCTGAAACCGGGTGTCATCCCGCTGCGACCGCTGACCCTGTCCGACATCTTCAACGGCGCGGTGGCCTACATTCGCGCCAATCCGAAGGCAACGCTGGGATTCACGACGATCGTCGTCGTCGCGACCCAACTGTTGGCACTTGTGCTCTCGGTGGGCCCGCTCGCCGTGACCGGACAGCTCGCGGGGGCATTCAACGCCGAAGGCATGTCGACCGCGTCGACCGGCATTCTGCTGGGCTCGACGTTGTCGAGCGTGGCCGGGGGCGCAGCAACCTGGTTCACGGCGATTCTGCTGAGCGGCATGCTCACCGTCGTCGTCGGCCGGGCCGTGTTCGGTGCCGGAATCACCATCTCCGAGGCTTGGGGCCGCTTGAAGGGCCGGGTCTGGGCGCTGATCGGCTTGGCGCTGCTCCAGGCTGTCGGCGTTGCGGTGCTGATCGCCGTCGTCGTCGGCCTCATCTTCGCGATCGGTGCTGCCGCCAATGTCACGGCGGCGGTCATCGTCGGCATACCCCTGGGACTGCTCCTGGTGGCCGCGCTGATCTATCTCTGGGTCGTCTTGGCCTTCGCGCCGTCGCTGATCGTCTTGGAGCGCCTCAGCATCTTCGCGGCCATCGAGCGATCGTTCAGGTTGGTGAAGAACGACTTCTGGCGGGTGTTCGGAATCCTTCTTCTCGCCACGATCGCGGTTCAGTTCGTCGCGGGCGCGGTGACGGTCCCGTTCAGTTTCGGCGGCCAGCTGCTGCTCATGGGTGCGTCGTCCACCGCGATGACGCTACTGGGATTCGTCCTGATGTCCGTGGGCGGTGTCATCGCCCAGATCATCACCGCTCCGTTCACCGCAGGGGTCATCGTCCTGCTCTACACCGACCGCAGGATCCGGGCCGAAGCCTTCGACCTCGTACTGCAGACGGGCGCCGCCGACGGTCCTGCGTCGCCGTCCGATTCCACTGACAATCTGTGGCTGACCCGCCAAGCCTGACGTGCCGACGATAGACATCGACGGCGATGCCGCCCATGACGCCGCGCAACGCGAATTGCAAAAACCCATCTACCCCAAGCCTTCTCTGACCGAACAGCTGATCGAGTGGCTCAACGATCTGATCTATCGGCTCGCCAGCGCCGGCTCGAAGTTCCCGGGCGGCTGGTTCACGCTGTCCGTTCTGCTGATCCTGGTCGTGATCGCGATCGTCGTCGCAATCCGGATCGCACGGCGCACCATGCGCACCAACCGCGGCACGAGCTACGCATTGTTCGGAGAACACGAACTCAGTGCTGCCGAGCACCGCTCCGCAGCCGAACAGGCTGCCGCCGAAGGCAATTGGGCTGCGGCGATCCGTCATCGCCTGCGAGCGGTGGCTCGTCACCTGGAGGACACCGGGGTGCTGGACGCCATCCCCGGCCGGACCGCCACCGAGCTCGCCCGGGACGGGGGCAAGGCGCTGCCTCCGTTCACAGCCGAATTGGCGCGTGCCGCAGATGCTTTCAACGACGTCACCTACGGTGACCGGCCCGGCACGGAGTCCGCATACCGGATGATCGCCGACCTCGACGATCACCTGCGATCCCGTACCACTTCGTCCGACGAAGCCGCCGCCGCGACCGCGACGCCGGCCGGCTGGGCGGAAGTGCGATGACGGATACCACTGTCGGAGCCACTGTGAAGCAGCGATGGAGCGGCGCGCGGTGGGTTCTGTTGTCACTCGTCGTCATCGTCGGCGTCGCCACATTGACCACCTACCTGACCTCTCCGCGGCCCGGTGGTCCGATGGATCCGCAGTCGACCTCGAGCGACGGCACGCATGCGGTGGTGACGCTGCTCCGCGAGGGCGGCGTCGACGTCGTCGAAGCACCTGACATCGCCACGGTTGAAAGTGCCGCCCGGCCAGGCACACTGATCGCGGTGCTGCAGACCTTCTCGCTGCTCGACGACGACGTGCTCCAGCGGCTGGGCGACCTGCCCGGCGACCGGCTCCTCGTCTCGCCGTCGTCGGGTACCCGCGAAGCGCTTGCCCCCCGCGTCGACATCGCAGGGTCGGTCCCCTTCGGCGGCTCCGACCCGGACTGCGACCTGCGCGAGGCCACCCGAGCCGGGCAGGTGCAGTTCGGGATGAGCGACAAGTTCGAGTCAGCCGGTGATTTTCCGATCACCAGCTGCTACGGCGGCGCGCTGGTCAGGTACTCCGACGACGGCCGTACGGTCACGGTGGTCGGCAGCGGCGACTTCATGACGAACGGCGGGCTGCTGTCCGACGGCAACGCCGCCCTCGCGATGAACCTCGCGGGTACCAATCCGCGAGTGATCTGGTACGCACCGCAACAGCTCGAGGGTTACTCCGACGCCGGCGTCGATATCACCGATCTCATTCCCCCCGCCGTGAAGTGGATCGTCTTCCAGCTGTGCGTGGCGATCGCACTCGTCGCGCTGTGGAAGGGCAGGCGGCTCGGTCCGCTTGTCGCAGAACGAATGCCCGTCGTCGTGCGCGCATCGGAGACGGTCGAGGGTCGCGGCAGACTGTATCGGTCACGGCGCGCCCGGGACCGAGCCGCGGACGCGTTGCGCACCGCGACGCTGCAGCGAATGCTCCCCCGCCTCGGGCTCTCCAAAGGCGCCGATCCGCCCGCGATCGTCGCCGCGGTGGCGCAGCGGTGCGGACGCCAACCGCAGACTCTGGCGCACACACTGTTCGGTCCGCCGCCCCGTAGCGACGACGACCTGGTCAACCTCGCTCGTGAACTCGACAACATCGAAAGGCAGGTCGCACAATCGTGACTCAGCCACACTCAGGTCAACCCGCCGCCATGTCGGGCGATTCGGCACGACAAGCGTTGCTGGCGCTGCGCACCGAGATCGGAAAGGCGGTCGTCGGTCAGGACGCCGTTGTCAGCGGACTGGTGATCGCCCTGCTCTGCCGCGGCCACGTGCTGCTCGAGGGAGTGCCCGGTGTCGCCAAGACCCTGTTGGTGCGCACGCTGGCCGCCACGCTGCAGCTCGAGTTCAAACGGGTCCAGTTCACCCCGGACCTGATGCCCGGTGACGTCACGGGTTCGCTCGTATACGACGCCCGCACAGCTGAATTCGAGTTCCGATCCGGCCCGGTCTTCACCAATCTCCTGCTGGCCGACGAGATCAACCGGACACCCCCCAAGACTCAGGCCGCCTTACTGGAGGCCATGGAGGAGCGTCAGGTCTCCGTCGAAGGGGAGGCGCGCAAACTGCCCGACCCGTTCATCGTCGCCGCGACGCAGAACCCCATCGAGTACGAGGGCACCTATCAGCTGCCGGAAGCACAGCTCGACCGGTTCCTGCTGAAGCTCAATGTTCCGTTGCCGCCCCGCGACCAGGAGATCACTGTCCTGCAGCGGCATGCCCATGGCTTCGATCCGCGCGACCTGTCAGCCGTGCGGCCCGTCGCAGGACCCGCCGAGTTGGCCGCCGGGCGTGCCGCCATAGCGCAGGTACTCGTCGCCGACGAAGTGCTCGGCTACATCGTCGACATCGCCGGTGCGACAAGGCACTCCCCGTCGCTGCAGCTGGGGGTGTCACCGCGCGGTGCGACCGCCCTGCTGAACACGTCCCGCTCCTGGGCGTGGCTGTCGGGCCGCAACTATGTCACCCCCGACGACGTCAAGGCCATGGCACGACCGACATTGCGGCACCGCATCCAACTTCGGCCCGAGGCTGAACTCGAAGGCGCCAACCCGGATGGCGTGCTGGACGGGATCCTCGCGGCCGTGCCGGTGCCCCGCTAGTGATCCTCACCGGCCGCGCCGGACTGGTGGCACTCATCTGTGTGCTGCCGGTGGCGCTGTCACCATGGCCGGCGCTCGCTTTCGCAGCACTGCTGGCCCTGCTCGTCGTCGCCGTCGCGGTCGACGCCGCACTGGCCGCGGGCACGCGCCGGTTGTCCTTCACGCGGTCCGGCGATACCGCGGCACGACTGGGCCAGCCGGTCGACGCCGTGCTGCAGATGCAGAATTCGGGACGACGACGCCTGCGGGGTTTCGTTCGCGACGCGTGGTCCCCGAGTGCCCGTGCAACGCCCCGGATGCACACCGTGGATGTCGCTGCAGGACAACAGGTTCAACTCGTCACCACGCTGCGGCCGGTACGAAGGGGAGATCAGGAGTCGGCACTCGTGACGGTCCGCTCGGTCGGCCCGCTGGGGCTGGCCGGCAGGCAGAGCTCGCACCGGGTTCCGTGGCAGATCCGGATCCTGCCGCCGTTCCTGTCCCGCAAACACCTCCCCTCACGACTGGCGAAACTTCGCGAACTGGAAGGCAATACGCCGGTACTCATTCGCGGTCAGGGTACGGAGTTCGATTCGCTGCGCGAATACGTCATCGGCGACGACGTCAGGTCGATCGACTGGCGCGCCACCGCGCGGCGAGCCGACGTCGTTGTGCGGACGTGGCGACCCGAGCGGGATCGACGGGTGGTCATCGTTCTGGACACCGGACGCACGTCGGCAGGCCGCGTCGGCGTCGACCCGACCGCCAACGACCCCAGCGGCTGGCCGCGGTTGGATTGGTCCATGGATGCGGCGCTGCTGCTGGCCGCACTCGCGTCGCGGGCGGGCGACCACGTCGACTTCCTCGCCCACGACCGGATCACCCGCGCCGGGGTGTTCAACGCCACCCGTACCGAACTCCTCTCACAGCTGGTCGACGCGATGGCGCCGCTGGAACCGGCACTGATCGAGTCCGATGCCAGGGCGATGGTGGCGGCGGTGCAGCGCCGTGTCCGTCGCCGCGCCCTGGTGGTCCTGCTCACCGACCTGAACGCATCCGCGCTCGACGAGGGTCTGATGGCGGTGCTTCCGCAGTTGTCCACCAAACACCAGGTGTTGCTCGCCGCCGTGGCCGATCCTCGGGTCCAGACCCTGGCGGCGGGCCGCTCAGACGCCGCCGAGGTCTATGACGCGGCAGCGGCCGAACGTGCACGCAACGACAGGCGCTCCATGGCATCGCGACTGCGGGCCGCCGGAGTCGACGTCGTGGATGCACCGCCCGACGAACTGGCCCCCAAACTTGCCGACCACTATCTCGCGATGAAAGCCACGGGCCGGCTCTAGCGCGTCGGCACCACATCCGGGGCGTCACTGATATCTCCTGTCTCACCCGCGGCCACGCCCCTGCGGCCGAAATAGATCACATAGGCGAGAAAGAGGACCTCGGCTGTTACGCCGACCGCGGTGCGGGCGACAGTCGGCAGCGGCGACGGCGTCACCAACGATTCGATGAGTCCGGCGACCAGCAACACGGCCACCAGACCGACCGCGACCGCAACCACGGCTCGGCCCTGCTCGGCCAGCACCTGGGCACGCGGGCGGTGGCCCGGTGACACGATCGACCAGCCGACGCGCATGCCCACAGCCGCGGCCAGGAACACCGCCGTCAGCTCGATGAGTCCATGCGGGGTGAGCAGACCCAGAAAGACGTCGCCCCGGTCCGCGTCGAACATGAAGCCCGCTATGACACCGACATTGAGCGCATTCTGGAACAGGATGTAGGGGATCGGGATACCACCGAGGATCGCGAACGCGATGCACTGGGCCGCGACCCAGGAGTTGTTGACCCACACCTGTAATCCGAACGATCCGGCGGGATTCTCGCTGTAGTACTCGGCGAAATCGTGGTTCACCATCTGCTGAATCTCGCTTGGCGTACTGATCGCGCCCTGCACTTCCTGGTTGCCCGACACCCACACCGCGATCAGCACGGTGACGAAGAGGAACGCGACCGCCGTCGAAAGCCACCACCGCCACGCGCGATACGCGACCACCGGGAACGACACCGTCCAGAACCTGGCGAACTCACTCCACAGCGGCGAGTGCGCACCCGTCACGACCGACCGCGCTCGCGCCACCAGACTCGACAGCCGCCCGACGAGGACCGAGTCGGTGGACGCACTGCGCACCATCGACAGATGGGTCGACACCCGCTGGTAAAGATCGACCAGTTCGTCGACTTCGTCGCCCGTCAGCTTCCGGCGCCGCTTGAGCAACTGCTCCAGACGCTCCCACGTCGGACGATGCGCCACCACGAACGCGTCGACATCCACCCCAAGAATCCTAGTAGCGTTGTCGGAGTGGTCAGCCAGCAAGAACCCGTGGTGACTGGTGACGCGGTGGTCTTGGACGTTCAGATCGCGCAGCTACCGGTCCGCGCCCTGTCGGCGATCATCGACGTCACCGTGGTGCTCCTCGCCTACGTGCTCGGCATCGTGCTGTGGGCTGCGACTCTCACACAGTTCGATCCGGCCCTCTCGGGTGCGGTGCTGATCATCTTCACTGTCGTGACGATTCTCGGGTATCCGGTCATCTTCGAGTCCGCCACCCGCGGGCGTTCGTTGGGCAAGATGGCGATGGGACTGCGGGTCGTCTCCGACGACGGCGGTCCGGAACGTTTCCGCCAGGCGCTGTTTCGCGCGCTGGCCGGCGTGATCGAGATCTGGATGTTCACCGGTGGGCCCGCGGTGATCTGCAGCCTGGTGTCCGCCAAGGGAAAGCGCATCGGCGACGTCTTCGCCGGCACGGTAGTCATCAGCGAGCGCGCTCCGCGCATGTCGCCCCCGCCTCCGATGCCTCCACAGCTGGCGTGGTGGGCTTCGACCCTGCAGCTGTCGGGGCTCCGCCCCGAACAGGCCGAGCTGGCCCGCCAGTTCCTCTCGCGCGCATCACAATTGGATTCGCAGATGCGCGACCAGATGGCATACCGCATCGCCGGCGATGTCGTCAATCAGATTTCGCCGCCACCACCGCCGGGCGCACCGCCGCAGTACGTGCTCGCCGCGGTGCTGGCCGAACGTCATCGCCGAGAGCTCGCACGGCTGCAGCCCGTTGCCGATCCGCCCATGGCACAGTGGCCGGTGAGCCAGCCACCCGCCGCGCAATACCAGGCTCCGCCGCAGCAGGTTTCGCCGTCGCCGACTTCACCACCGCCATCCGACCCCGGCGGATTCGCGCCACCGACCTAGTCGTGAAGGGGGAGCGTTGTCCAAAGCCGTCCGCGTCGGATTCGCGCTGTCACTGTTCTGCCTCGGTGCGACGGGATGTGCAAGTGAATCCGGCGAAGGCCCCATGGGGGCCCCGAGGGTCACGACGACGTTCGACGTCGGCGCAGGACCGCTACCCGATGTCGCCTCGGATCCGACGACCAACAAGGCCTACGTCACCAGCACCGGTGACGACTCGTTGTATGTCCTCGACGCCGAAACCCACACCGCCGCAATCAAGGTCGGCAAGTCCCCCGGATTCGTGGCCGTAGACCCATCCACCCAGACCGCGTACGTCACCAGCGGCAACACGGTGACGGTCATCGGCATCGCGTCGGGCACCATCACCGGCACGATCGACGTCGGCAGCTCCCCGAACGGCATCGAGGTCGATTCGGACACCCAGACCGTGTACGTCACCAATTCGCAAGACAACTCGGTCTCGGTCATCGACGCCAAGACCCGAAAGACGACCGCGACGATCGCGGTCGGCGATTCTCCAGACAAGATGGGCGTCGATCCGGGCAGCCATCTGTTGTATGTGGCCAACCAGGGAGACGGCACGGTTTCCGTCGTCGACCCCGCGAAATCCGCTGTCGTGGACACCATCACCGTCGGCAACGGTCCCGGCGATGCCGCGATCGACCCACCGACGCGCACCGCGTTCGTGCCCAACTCCGACGATGGTTCGGTCTCGGTCATCGATCTCGACACGCGTGCTGTCGTCGACACGATCAAGGTGGGTGACCGTCCCACGGCGGCCACCGTCGACCCCGAGGCGCACACGGTCTTTGTCACCAACAACGCCAGCGCGACCGTGTCGGTGATCGATTCGCTGATGAGGAAGGTCACGCACACCGTCGACGTCGGTCAGGGCCCGCAGACCGTAGCGGCGGTCTCGACCACGCATATCGCGTGGGTCGTCAACTACGCGGACAACTCCGTCTCGGTGATCGAAAGGTAGGCCGCCTCGGCGGCGGTGGCCGGTACGTGGTTCCACATAGCGCGATGCCTAGACGAATCTCTGTCGTGAATAGTTGATCTAACCGATTGGGGTAGTCAGAACACTTCCCTCTCCTAATAAGTAAGTATTTACTTATTCCCATGACAGCGACTGGGCTGACGGCTTCCGCAGAACCGCGACGCATCCGAAGGGCGCATCTGACGCGTCGACGCTCTGACCATCCGCAGGCCCGTGGCCTCCGAATCACGGGTGTGCAGCGGAGAGGTTCTCGGATCTACCGAGTGACGCAACGCCTGCGCGGCGGCCACACGGTGGAGGTGCCTGCGCACGCGATCGCGACAACGGTATCGGCGTGGCTGGCCGAACTCGGCGCCGTCAGTCCACTGGTCGTCGATCTCGAAAGAGCAGTTCGCGCTGGTGATTGGCCCGCCGCACGAACGATCGGCGAGTACTTGTCTGTCGATGTCACCGTCGCTGCCTGAAATTCGTCGTTGCATCGCGATAGGTTCCGATATATCGTCAACGTATCGGAGCGCAGATTGTGCTTCCCCCTCAAACGAAAGACATGAACCATGAACACCCCCTTCACACCCCCTCAGGGCCCCTTCGAGGGCCGCGGATTCGGCTTCGGTTTCGGGCCGTCATTCAGCCCTGTAAATCACCGCACGCTGCACGAACAGCGGCGGCAAGCCCGTCGCGAATTCCGCGACCACATCCGCGAACACCGCGGTGACTCAGGCATCGGCGGCTTCGGCCCCGCGGGCGGCTTCGGCCCCGGCTTCGGGTTCGGGCCGGGCTTCGGCCGTGGCGGTCGGCGCGGCGGGCCTCGTGGCGGCGGACGCGGCAGGCGCGGCGACGTGCGCGCCGCGATCCTCAAGCTGCTCACTGATCGGCCGATGCACGGCTACGAGATGATCCAGGAGATCGACGAGCGCAGTCAGCAGCTGTGGAAGCCGAGCCCCGGCTCGGTGTATCCGACGCTCCAACTGCTGGTCGACGAGGGTCTGCTCGTCTCCACCGAATCCGAGGGCAGCAAAAAGCTCTTCGAGCTGACCGAGGACGGCCGCGCGGTCGCCGAGAAGATCGAGACGGCCCCGTGGGACGAGATCACCCAAGGTGCCGACCCCGGTGCGGTGAGCCTGCGCGCCGCCGTTGGCCAGCTGATGGGAGCCGTTGCGCAGTCCGCGCACGCCGCGTCGCCGGAGCAGCAGCAGCGCATCGTCGACATCGTCAACAACGCCCGCCGCGAGATCTACGGCATCTTGGGCGAAGCCGAATAGTCGGCCCTCCGGAATAAGCCCGGCGGGAAGCGTGTACGCATTCAATATGCACACCTTCCCGCTGGGCTCTTTCAATGTCGGGCGCGTCGGCTACGGCGCCATGCAACTACCCGGGCCTGGAGTTTTCGGCCCACCGCGCGACCATGACGAGGCCATCGCCGTGCTGCGGCGCGCAATCGAGTTGGGCATCAACCACATCGACACGTCGCAGTTCTACGGGCCGCACGTCGCCAATCAGCTGATCCGTGAGGCGTTGCACCCCTACCCCGCCGATCTCGCCCTGGTGAGCAAGGTCGGCGCCAAGCGCGACGACACCGGCGCGTGGCTACCCGCGCAGGAGCCCGATGAGCTACGCGCAGCCATCGAGGAGAATCTGGAGACGCTGGGGACCGACCGGCTTGCCGCGGTCAACCTGCGCGTCCACGACGAGGCGACCGACCCCAACTCGCCGGCCCGAGTCAACAGGGAACTGTTCGACCGGCAGCTCACGACGATGATCAAGGCGCGCGACGAAGGGCTGATCGGCGGCATCGGGTTGAGTAGTGTCGTGCCCGAGCATTTGCGAATCGCGTTGGATCGCACCGAGATCGTGACCGTCCAGAATGCCTACAACCTCGTCGACCGCACCTCGCAGCCGCTGCTCGAGGCGTGTGTCGAGCATGGCATTTCGTTTGTCCCGTTCTTCCCGCTGGGCTCGGCGTTCACTGCGGACAACCCGGTGCTCGGCCATCCCGCTGTCAAGGCTGAAGCCGAGAAGCTCGGGCGCACACCGGCGCAGATCGCGCTTGCGTGGACGCTGTCCGTCGCACCCAATGTGCTGTTGATACCGGGCACGTCGTCGGTGGCGCATCTGGAGGAGAACACCGCCGTCCGTGACATCACCCTCGACGAGGAGACCAAACGACAGCTCGACGCCGCCGCCTGACTGGCGATTTGGGTGCGCTTACGGTCGCTGAGCGATCGCGGGCGCACCGAAATCACTCGACGTCGACCCAGTCGAGCGTCCGCTGGACGGCTTTCTGCCATCCGGCATACCCGTCTGCGCGTTGTTCGTCGCTCCACGCCGGGCTCCAGCGCTTGCCCTCCTGCCAGTTGGCCCGCAGATCGTCGGGGTTCTCCCAGAAGCCGACGGCAAGGCCCGCGGCGTAGGCGGCACCCAGCGCGGTCGTCTCGGCGACAACGGGTTTGACCACTTCGACACCGAGGACGTCAGCCTGGATCTGCATGCACAGATCGTTGGCGGTGATGCCGCCGTCGACCTTGAGAACCTCCATGTGCACGCCCGAATCCGCCTCCATCGCGTCGACGACGTCACGGCTCTGGTAGCAGATCGCCTCCAGCGTCGCGCGTGCCAGATGCGCGTTCGTGTTGAACCGCGACAGCCCGACGATTGCCCCGCGCGCATCCGAACGCCAATACGGCGCAAAGAGTCCCGAGAAGGCAGGGACGAAGTACACGCCGCCGTTGTCCTGTACCTGACGCGCGAGCGACTCACTCTCCGACGCACCGCTGATGATGCCGAGCTGATCGCGTAGCCACTGCACCGCCGAGCCGGTGACGGCGATCGAACCCTCCAGCGCGTAAACAGGTTTCGCGTCACCGAACTGATAACAGACCGTGGTGAGCAGTCCGTTCTCGGAGCGGACGATCTTCTCGCCGGTGTTGAGCAGCAGGAAATTGCCTGTGCCGTAGGTGTTCTTGGCTTCGCCCGCATCGAGACAGACCTGGCCGACCATCGCTGCCTGCTGGTCGCCGAGGATGCCGGTGATCGGTACCTCACCGCCGACCGGCCCGTTGTCTCGGGTCACGCCAAATGCCTCCGGCAGCGACGACGCCTTGATCTCAGGCAGCATCTGTCGCGGAATGTCGAAGAACGACAACAGTTCGTCGTCCCAGTCCAGCGTCTCGAGGTTCATCAGCATGGTGCGGCTGGCGTTGGTGACGTCGACGGCGTGCACGCCGCCACGGGTCCCGCCGGTGAGGTTCCACAGCACCCACGTGTCCGCGGTCCCGAAGATCGCGTCGCCGTTCTCCGCGTCGCGGCGCACACCGTCGATGTTCTCCAGGATCCACTGCAGCTTGCCGCCGGAGAAGTAGGTCGCGGGGGGCAGTCCCGCTTTGCGCCGAATCACGTCGCCGCGGTCGTCGCGGTCAAGTGCGGAGGCGATGCGGTCGGTTCGGGTGTCCTGCCACACGATCGCGTTGTAGTAGGGTCGTCCGGTTTTGCGGTTCCACACCAGCGACGTCTCGCGCTGGTTGGTGATGCCCAGCGCGCACAGGTCGGTGGCTGAGAGGTTGGTCTTGTTCAGCGCCGACTGAATGACCGATGCCGTGCGTTCGGTGATCTCGACAGGGTTGTGCTCGACCCAGCCGGCCTTGGGCAGGATCTGTTCGTGCTCGAGTTGATGACGCCCGACCTCGGCACCGTCGTGATCGAAGATCATGCACCTGGTGCTGGTGGTGCCCTGGTCGATGGCGGCGACAAACTCGGCCAACTCCTGCTCCCCTCGTAACGGCGACTCCAATCGACCATCATGGTCTACGTGTCCAAACCAGTCGTCGACATTGACCGCATGCCGCGAGGAGGCCCGGACGCATCTTGTCTTGACCGGCTGCTGCAGACCGACCAGCTGGAGTACCTGGACCGCGATGACGTCGACGAGGACCTCAAGCGCAGCGTGATCCGGGCGCTGGAGTGGACCGGTGAGTTCTTCGGCCACACCGAGAGGTTCGCCCAGATCGTGCTGGACGAGGTCGCCGACGTCGCCGATCCCAAGATCCTGGAGCTCGGCGCCGGTCACGGTGGTTTGTCACGAAAGCTGCTGGACTGGCACCCCACCGCCGAGCTCACAGTGACCGACATCGAGGCCTCCTCGGTGAGGGCGATGGCGGCAGGTGATCTGGGCGAAGACCCGCGCGTGACGGTTCGCGAGATGGACGCCGTCGCCATCGACGCGCCCGACGGGCATTTCGATATCGCGGTCTTCGCCCTGTCGTTTCACCACCTGCCGCCCTCGACCGCGTCGCGGGTGTTCGCCGAGGGCACCCGGGTGGCCGACAAACTGGTGATCATCGATCTGCCCAGACCGCCGGCCCCGCTGCATCTCGTGCGGCTCGCGACGATGCTGCCGTTCACACCGTTCATTCCGTTCGTGCACGACGGTGTCATCAGCTCGCTGCGCACCTACAGTCCGTCGGCGCTGCGCGCACTCGCAGCGCACGCCGATCCGGCGATCGACGTGGAATTGCGCGGCGGCCTGATGAATCCGCAAGTTGTGGTGGCCACCCGCCGATAGGCTCGCGTCGTGGGCGAAGAAGTGCGGGACACCGAGTACTCGCGGGCGCATCGCCGCGAATACCGGCGCAAGGTGCAACAGTGCCTCGACGTCTTCGAAACCATGCTGAAGGAGTCCAGCTTCGAGTTCGAGCGGCCGTTGACCGGCATGGAGATCGAGTGCAACCTCGTCGACTCCGCATACCAACCTGCGATGAGCAACCGGGAAGTGTTGCAGGCGATCGCGGATCCGGCGTACCAAACCGAATTGGGCGCCTACAACATCGAATTCAACGTTCCGCCACGTCGGCTGCCAGGTCGCGCGGCGCTCGAACTCGAGGCCGAGGTACGCACCAGCCTCAACGCCGCCGAAGGCAAGGCCAACGAGCACGACGCACACATCGTGATGGTCGGTATCCTTCCCACGCTGATGCCCGAGCATCTGTCGGGCCAGTGGATGAGCGAGTCGACCCGGTATCGGGCGCTCAACGACTCGATCTTCACCGCACGCGGTGAAGACATCCTGATCGACATCAGCGGGCCCGAGCGGCTCAGCCTGCAGACCGAGTCGATCGCCCCGGAGTCCGCCTGCACGAGCATGCAGCTGCACCTGCAGGTCTCCCCTGCCGATTTCGCGAACAACTGGAACGCGGCCCAGGTGCTCGCCGGCCCGCAGCTCGCGCTCGGCGCCAATTCGCCGTACTTCTACGGCCACCAACTGTGGGCGGAAACCCGTATCGAGCTCTTCGCTCAGGCCACCGACAC